>NZ_JBEXSR010000045.1:0-81013 GCF_040613735.1 Streptomyces sp. NPDC006235 | reverse complement strand
ACCTTGTGACGCAGCTGCGGAAAAGGGACTTGAAAAACGATCGGCCAGCGAAGAAGCTGGGTTCTAGATTCGCCCACCATGTCATGGCCGCCCGTCCGCCGATCCGGAGCGCGGCGGCCCGAGAGGGAGTACGAGAAGGTGGCCACACCTAAAAAGGGCCGGAGCGCGAGCGCCCAGAGCAAGCCGGGGCGCTCGCTGGCCCTGATCCTGATCGCCATCGCGGCGCTCACCGGTGGGATGTTCGCCTCGGGACACACGACACCGCGTCTCGGCATCGACCTTGCCGGCGGTACGAGCATCACGCTCGAGGCGGTCCCCGAGGCCGGCAACGAGGCGGCGATCAACAAGACCAACATGGACACCGCCGTCTCCATCATGGAGCGCCGTGTCAATGGTCTGGGCGTCTCCGAGGCCGAGGTCCAGACGCAGGGCCGCGACAACATCATCGTCAACATCCCCAAGGGCACGAACTCCGAGCAGGCCCGCAAGCAGGTCGGCACCACCGCCAAGCTGTACTTCCGCCCGGTCATCGCCACGGAGGTCTCCGGCGGCGCCGGTGCGGCCAGCCCCTCGCCGAGCCCCACGGGAAGCCCGTCGGACCAGCCGTCCGGCAAGGCCACCGACAAGCCCGAGGCCACCGACAAGGGCTCCGCCTCCCCGTCCGCCTCGCCCACCACGCAGGGCCGCGCGGTCACGGACGCGCTGAAGGCCGACGCGACGCCGTCGGCGAGCCCCTCGGACAAGGCGAAGGCCAGCCCCTCCCCGTCCGCGTCCGGCGGCGCCGCCGCCGACGCGAGCAAGCTGCAGGAGCAGTACGCCAAGCTCGACTGCACCAACCCGAAGACCCGCTCCTCCGTGGGCGACGGCGTCAAGGCCTCCCAGCCCACCCTGGCCTGCGGCAAGAACTCGCAGGGCCAGTGGCAGAAGTACATCCTCGGCCCGGCCGAGGTCGACGGCACCGACGTCGACAAGTCCCAGGCCGTCCTGAACACCCAGACCGGTGCGGGCTGGACGGTCACGATGGACTTCACCGACGGGGGCGCCAAGAAGTTCGCGGACATCACCGGCAAGCTGGCGCAGAACCAGTCGCCGCAGAACCAGTTCGCGATCGTCCTCGACGGCGAAGTGGTCTCCGACCCGTACGTGCGGCAGGCGCTCACCGGCGGCAACGCGGAGATCTCCGGCAACTTCAACCAGCAGTCCGCCCAGGACCTGGCCAACATGCTGAGCTACGGCGCGCTGCCCCTGACCTTCCGGGAGGACAGCGTTTCGACCGTCACGGCCGCGCTCGGCGGTGACCAGCTGAGGGCCGGTCTGATCGCCGGCGCGATCGGTCTCGCGCTGGTCGTCATCTACCTGCTGCTCTACTACCGCGGCCTGGCGTTCATCGCGATCCTCTCGCTGCTGGTCTCCGCCGCCCTGACCTACACGATCATGGCGCTGCTCGGCCCGACCATCAATTTCGCGCTGAACCTGCCGGCCGTGTGCGGTGCCATCGTCGCGATCGGCATCACGGCGGACTCGTTCATCGTGTACTTCGAACGCGTCCGTGACGAGATCCGCGAGGGCCGCTCGCTGCGCCCCGCCGTCGAGCGGGCCTGGCCGCGCGCCCGGCGCACCATCCTGGTCTCCGACTTCGTGTCGTTCCTCGCCGCGGCGGTGCTCTTCATCGTCACCGTCGGCAAGGTCCAGGGCTTCGCGTTCACGCTCGGCCTGACCACCCTGCTCGACGTGGTCGTCGTGTTCCTCTTCACCAAGCCGCTGCTGACGCTGATGGCCCGCCGCCCGTTCTTCGCGAACGGCCACAAGTGGTCCGGCCTCGACCCGAAGGGTCTGGGAGCGAAGCCCCCGCTGCGCCGCACCCGTCGCCCCGCCGCCCCCGTCGACACCAAGGAGGCCTGAGATGTCGAAACTCGGCACCCTCGGCGCCCGACTGCACCGTGGCGAGGTCGGCTACGACTTCGTCAAGAACCGCAAGATCTGGTACGGCCTCTCCATCCTGATCACCATCACGGCCATCGTCGGCCTGGCGGTCCGCGGCCTGAACATGGGCATCGAGTTCCAGGGCGGCGCCGTCTTCAACACGCCGAAGAACACCAGCGCCTCGGTGTCCCAGGCGGAGAGGTACGCGGAAGAGGCCTCCGGCCACGACGCGATCGTCCAGAAGCTCGGCGACGGCAGCCTGCGCATCCAGGTGGCCGGCATCGACACCGGCGCGGCCGACAAGATCAAGGACAAGCTCTCCGACGACCTCAAGATCGACTCGGAGCAGATCAACGCCGAACTGGTCGGCCCCAGCTGGGGTGACCAGATCGCCAGCAAGGCCTGGCAGGGCCTCGGCATCTTCCTGGTCCTCGTGGTGATCTACCTGGCGATCGCCTTCGAGTGGCGCATGGCGCTGGCAGCGTTCGTCGCCCTGATCCACGACATCACCATCACGGTCGGCATCTACGCCCTCGTCGGCTTCGAGGTCACACCGGGCACGGTGATCGGTCTGCTGACCATCCTCGGCTACTCGCTCTACGACACGGTCGTGGTCTTCGACAGCCTCAAGGAACAGACCAAGGACATCACCAAGCAGACCCGCTGGACCTACAGCGACGTCGCCAACCGCTCGATCAACAGCACCCTGGTCCGCTCCGTCAACACCACGGTGGTCGCGCTGCTGCCGGTCGCGGGCCTGCTGTTCATCGGTGGCGGTGTCCTCGGCGCCGGCATGCTGAACGACATCTCGCTGTCGCTGTTCGTCGGCCTGGCCGCCGGTGCGTACTCCTCGATCTTCATCGCCACGCCGCTCGTCGCCGACCTCAAGGAGCGCGAGCCGCAGCTGAAGGCCCTCAGGAAGCGCGTCCTCGCCAAGCGGGCCCAGTCCGGCACCCAGGGCGAGACCGAGCCCCACGACGCCGACGAGTCGTACGACGACGAGCCCGAGGACGCCGCACCCGCGGTCGTCGGCCCGCGCAACCAGCCCGCGTCCCGCACCCGCGGCCGTGGCCGTCCCTCGGGGAAGCGCCGATGACCGACATCAGGGAGCTGCTGCTCAGCCGCATCAGGGACGTGGCGGACTACCCGGAGCCGGGCGTGATGTTCAAGGACATCACCCCGCTCCTGGCGGACCCGGCGGCGTTCACCGCGCTCACCGACGCCCTCGCCGAGATCGCCGAGCGCACCGGTGCCACCAAGGTCGTCGGCCTGGAGGCCCGGGGCTTCATCCTCGGCGCCCCCGTCGCCGTCCGCGCCGGCCTCGGCTTCATCCCCGTACGCAAGGCGGGCAAGCTCCCCGGAGCCACCCTCGGCCAGGCCTACGACCTGGAGTACGGCTCGGCGGAGATCGAGGTGCACGCCGAGGACCTGGCCTCCGACGACCGCGTCCTGATCGTCGACGACGTCCTCGCCACCGGCGGCACCGCCGAGGCCTCGGTCCAGCTCATCCGCCGGGCCGGCGCCGAGGTCGCGGGCCTCGCCGTCCTCATGGAGCTCGGCTTCCTCAGCGGCCGCGGCCGCCTGGAACCGGCTCTGAACGGCGCACCGCTGGAGGCACTGCTCACGGTCTAGAAGGCCCCGGCAGCCCGGTGGACACCGCCGTGCCACCGGTTCGACACCGCGGAGGCGGGCCCGGAGGAATCCGGCGCCCGCCTCTCGCGTTTCTCGGGTAGACGGTCCTCACATTGGCCTGAAGGCGATCCTGGGGCCCAGGATGGCTACCATGGGGTTTCCGGAGCCTGACCGGGGGACCCGGATCGCGCACGAGGAGCCCTCTTGCCAGACGAGGCCCAGCACCTGACCGCCGCCAAGCCCGAGTCCGCCTCGGCAGCCGCGGCCAAGCCCGCGCCGAACGCGCCCCACGCGAAGAACGACACCCGCGGGCCGGTCGAGCACGCCCAGTCGGCGCCGGTCGACAAGCCCGCCGAGCAGGCGCGTCCCAAGCCCGCCCCGCCCGTGCGCCAGGCCGGCGGCCAGCCCGCCCGTACCGGCTCCTCCAACCGCGTCCGCGCCCGCCTGGCCCGCCTCGGCGTGCAGCGCGCGAACCCGTACAACCCGGTGCTGGAGCCGTTGCTGCGGATAGTGCGCAGCAACGACCCGAAGATCGAGACGTCGACGCTCCGCCAGATCGAGCGCGCCTACCAGGTCGCCGAGCGCTGGCACCGCGGCCAGAAGCGCAAGAGCGGCGACCCGTACATCACGCACCCCCTCGCGGTGACGACCATCCTCGCCGAACTGGGCATGGACCCGGCCACCCTGATGGCCGGCCTGCTGCACGACACGGTCGAGGACACCGAGTACGGCCTGGACGACCTGCGCCGCGACTTCGGCGACGTCGTCACCCTGCTCGTCGACGGTGTCACCAAACTGGACAAGGTCAAGTTCGGCGAGGCGGCCCAGGCCGAGACCGTGCGCAAGATGGTCGTCGCCATGGCCAAGGACCCGCGCGTCCTGGTCATCAAGCTCGCCGACCGCCTGCACAACATGCGCACCATGCGCTACCTCAAGCGCGAGAAGCAGGAGAAGAAGGCGCGCGAGACCCTGGAGATCTACGCGCCGCTCGCCCACCGCCTGGGCATGAACACCATCAAGTGGGAACTGGAGGACCTCGCCTTCGCGATCCTCTACCCCAAGATGTACGACGAGATCGTCCGCCTGGTCGCCGAGCGCGCCCCGAAGCGCGACGAGTACCTCGCCATCGTCACCGACGAGGTCCAGCAGGACCTGCGGGCGGCCCGCATCAAGGCGACCGTCACCGGCCGCCCGAAGCACTATTACAGCGTCTACCAGAAGATGATCGTCCGCGGCCGGGACTTCGCGGAGATCTACGACCTGGTGGGCATCCGCGTCCTCGTGGACACCGTCCGCGACTGCTACGCGGCCCTCGGCACGGTGCACGCGCGATGGAACCCGGTCCCCGGCCGGTTCAAGGACTACATCGCGATGCCCAAGTTCAACATGTACCAGTCGCTGCACACGACGGTCATCGGCCCCGGCGGCAAGCCGGTCGAGCTGCAGATCCGCACCTTCGACATGCACCGCCGCGCCGAGTACGGCATCGCCGCGCACTGGAAGTACAAGCAGGAAGCCGTCGCCGGCGCCTCCAAGGTGCGCACGGACGCGCCCAAGTCGTCCGGCAAGGACAAGGACGCCATCAACGACATGGCGTGGCTGCGGCAGCTCCTCGACTGGCAGAAGGAGACCGAGGACCCCGGCGAGTTCCTGGAGTCGCTGCGCTTCGACCTCTCCCGCAACGAGGTCTTCGTCTTCACCCCCAAGGGCGACGTCATAGCGCTGCCCGCCGGTGCCACCCCGGTGGACTTCGCCTACGCGGTCCACACCGAGGTCGGCCACCGCACGATAGGCGCCCGCGTCAACGGCCGGCTGGTCCCGCTGGAATCCACCCTCGACAACGGCGATCTGGTCGAGGTCTTCACCTCCAAGGCACCCGGCGCAGGCCCCTCCCGCGACTGGCTCGGCTTCGTCAAGTCACCGCGCGCCCGCAACAAGATCCGCGCCTGGTTCTCCAAGGAACGCCGCGACGAGGCGATCGAGCAGGGCAAGGACGCCATCGTCCGCGCCATGCGGAAGCAGAACCTGCCGATCCAGCGCATCCTGACCGGCGACTCCCTGGTGACCCTCGCGCACGAGATGCGCTACGCGGACATCTCCGCGCTGTACGCGGCGATCGGCGAGGGCCATGTCTCCGCGCAGAACATCGTGCAGAAACTCGTCCAGGCGCTCGGCGGCGAGGAGGCCGCCACCGAGGAGATCGACGAGTCGATCCCGCCGGCCCGCGGCCGCAGCCGCAAGCGCCGCTCCAGCGCCGACCCGGGCGTCGTCGTCAAGGGCGTCGAGGACGTGTGGGTCAAGCTGGCCCGCTGCTGTACGCCCGTTCCCGGGGACCCCATCATGGGCTTCGTCACGCGCGGCAGCGGCGTATCGGTTCACCGCACCGACTGCGTCAACGTCGACTCGCTGTCCCGTGAGCCCGAGCGGATCCTCGAGGTCGAGTGGGCGCCCACCCAGTCCTCGGTCTTCCTGGTCGCCATCCAGGTCGAGGCCCTGGACCGCTCCCGGCTCCTCTCGGACGTCACCCGCGTCCTGTCCGACCAGCACGTCAACATCCTCTCCGCGGCCGTCCAGACCTCCCGCGACCGCGTCGCCACCTCCCGCTTCACCTTCGAGATGGGCGACCCGAAGCATCTCGGCCATGTACTGAAGGCGGTCCGGGGCGTGGAGGGCGTCTACGACGTGTACCGGGTGACGTCGGCGCGCAGCAGGGCGTAACAGCCACACGAAAGGGGGCCCCGTACGGTGTACGGGGCCCCCTTCGCTGTCGGCCGGGTCAGCCGCCGAACTCCTGCAGACCCTTCAGCGCCTGGTCCAGCAGCGCCTGGCGGCCCTCGAGCTCACGCTCGAGCTTGTCCGCCTTGGCGTTGTTGCCCTGCGCCCGGGCCTGGTCGATCTGGCCCCGCAGCTTGTCCACGGCCGCCTGGAGCTGACCGGTCAGACCCTCGGCACGCGCGCGTGCCTCAGGGTTCGTCCGGCGCCACTCGGTCTCCTCGGCCTCCTGAAGCGCCCGCTCGACGGCGTGCATCCGGCCCTCGACCTTGGGCCGGGCGTCGCGCGGCACATGACCGATGGCCTCCCACCGCTCGTTGATCGCGCGGAACGCGGCCCGGGACGCCTTCAGGTCCGTGATCGGCAGGAGTTTCTCGGCCTCTTCGGCCAGCTCCTCCTTGAGCTTCAGGTTCTCCGCCTGCTCGGCGTCCCGCTCGGCGAACACCGAGCTGCGCGCGGCGAAGAAGACGTCCTGGGCGCCGCGGAAGCGGTTCCACAGATCGTCCTCGTGCTCGCGCTGGGCCCGGCCGGCGGCCTTCCACTCCGCCATCAGCTCGCGATAGCGCGCGGCCGTCGCACCCCAGTCCGTCGAGTTCGACAGCGCCTCGGCCTCGGCGACCAGCCGCTCCTTGGTCCGCCGCGCCTCCTCGCGCTGGGCGTCCAGCTGCGCGAAGTGCTGCTTGCGCCGCTTGGAGAACGCCGACCGCGCGTGCGAGAACCGGTGCCACAGCTCGTCGTCGGACTTGCGGTCCAGCCGCGGCAGACCCTTCCAGGTGTCCACCAGGGCCCGCAGCCGCTCACCGGCCGCCCGCCACTGGTCGGACTGCGACAGCTCCTCCGCCTCGACGACCAGCGCTTCCTTGGCCTTGCGCGCCTCGTCGGACTGCTTCGCCCGCTGCGCCTTGCGCTCCTCGCGGCGCGCTTCCACCAGCTCGGTGAGCTTGTCCAGCCGGACCCGCAGGGCGTCCAGGTCGCCCACCGCGTGGTGCGCGTCGACCTGCTCCCTGATGTGGTCGATGGCCGCCTGGGCGTCCTTCGCGGACAGGTCGGTGGTCTTCACTCGCTTCTCGAGGAGGCCGATCTCGACAACCAGGCCCTCGTACTTGCGCTCGAAATAGGCCAGCGCCTCTTCAGGGGAGCCTGCCTGCCAGGAACCGACGACCTGCTCGCCGTCGGCCGTACGCACGTACACGGTCCCCGTCTCGTCGACGCGGCCCCACGGGTCGCTGCTCACAGCGCCTCCTCCACATGATGCCTGCGAGGGGCCTCAGCACCCCCGGGCATCGTCCACAGTTTCGTCACGGCCAACATAGGCGACCGGCGGGGGGCCTGTCCGCATCCCGCGCGACCGAAATTACGCAGTTGAGGGTCAGGATTTCGCGACCGTGGCCTTGTTGATCACGACCGTCGCGTTGGGCGCCGTATTGCCCGTCTGAGGGTCGGGAGCCTGGGCTCCGGCGGCGGCGATTTTCTGCAGGACCTTCATGCCCGCCTCGGACACCGTTCCGAACGGTGTGTAGTCGGGCGGCAGCTGACTGTCCTTGTAGACGAGGAAGAACTGACTGCCGCCGCTGTTGCGGCCCTGCTTCGTCTGGGCGTTGTACTGGTTCGCCATCGCGACCGTGCCCGCCGGGTACACCCCGCCCTTGAGGCTCTTGTCCTTCAGGTTCTCGTCCGGGATCGTGTAGCCGGGGCCGCCCATGCCGGTGCCCTGCGGGTCGCCGCACTGCAGGACGTAGATGCCCTGGTTCGTGAGCCGGTGGCACTTGCTGTGGTCCAGGTAGCCCTTGCCGAGAAGGAAGTTGAACGAGTTGACGGTGTGCGGTGCCGCCGACGCCTTCAGCGCGATGTCTATCTCGCCGCAGGTCGTGTCCAGCTTCATCGTGTACTTCGCGGACTTGTCGATGGTCATCGCCGGTTCCTTCTTCCAGGTCTCCGACTTGACCTTGCCCGGGGCGGGCTTCTCGCACGGGTCCGGGGCCTTGCTGGGCGAGGCGCTCGGGGTGACCTCCGCGCCCGCCTTCTCCGTCTTGTCGTCGTCCTCGAACGGCTTGGTCAGGTAGACCGAGACGGAGAGCACCACGACCACGCCGAGGACCGAGGCGATCACGGAGTTGCGGATACGGGCCTTGCGTCGCGCCTCAGTGCGTCGCTGCTGCTGCCGCAAGTACTTCTCACGGGCGAGCTGACGCCGCCGCTGTTCCTGGCTGGACACCGGGTTCTCTCCTCATGCGTCTGAAACGTCGACCGGTACGCGTGGGGCCTGTGCGCCGACCGCCTGCGTGTGCCCCGTACCGTATATGGGTTCGCTGAGGAATCGGCAGCGCCGGTAGGCTCTGACAGCAGCCGCAGCCGCCCGTATCGACACAACGAAGGACGATCGTGCTCATTGCCGGGTTCCCCGCCGGGGCCTGGGGGACGAACTGCTACCTCGTCGCCCCCGCCGCCGGTGAGGAGTGCGTGATCATCGACCCCGGCCATCAGGCCGCCGACGGCGTCGCGGAAACGCTCAGAAAGCATCGGCTCAAGCCCGTCGCCGTCGTCCTCACGCACGGCCACATCGACCACGTGGCCTCGGTCGTCCCCGTGTGCGGCGCGCACGACGTGCCGGCCTGGATCCACCCCGACGACCGGTACATGATGAGCGACCCCGAGAAGGGAATAGGCCGTTCCATCGGGATGCCGCTCCTGGGCGAGCTGACCGTGGGGGAGCCCGACGACGTCAAGGAGCTGGCCGACGGGGCGAAGCTGGAGCTGGCGGGTCTGGAGCTGTCCGTCGCGCACGCGCCCGGCCATACCAAGGGGTCGGTGACCTTCGGCATGCCTGAGGCGGCGGACATCCCGCCGATCCTGTTCTCGGGCGACCTGCTGTTCGCCGGCTCCATCGGACGCACCGACCTGCCCGGCGGTGACATGGCCGAGATGCTCGACTCGCTGGCCCGCGTGTGCCTGCCGCTCGACGACTCGACCGTGGTGCTGTCCGGCCACGGACCCCAGACCACCATCGGCCAGGAGCGCGCCACCAACCCGTATCTGCGGCAGGTGGCGGCCGGCCAGGGAGCCCAGCCCGCTCCCCGACGAGGAATGTGACGAGAGACGTCCTGTGAGCACCTTCAAGGCCCCTAAGGGCACGTACGACCTGATCCCGCCGGACTCCGCGACGTACCTGGCGGTCCGTGAGGCGATCGCCGCGCCGCTGCGCAACTCCGGCTACGGCTACATCGAGACACCGGGCTTCGAGAACGTCGAACTCTTCGCGCGCGGCGTCGGCGAGTCGACGGACATCGTGACGAAGGAAATGTACGCCTTCGAGACGAAGGGCGGCGACAGGCTGGCCCTGCGTCCCGAAGGCACGGCCTCCGTCCTGCGTGCCGCGCTGGAGGCCAACCTGCACAAGGCGGGCAACCTCCCGGTCAAGCTCTGGTACTCCGGCTCGTACTACCGCTACGAGCGCCCCCAGAAGGGCCGCTACCGCCACTTCTCCCAGGTCGGCGCCGAGGCGATCGGTGCCGAGGACCCGGCGCTGGACGCCGAGCTGATCATCCTGGCCGACCAGGCGTACCGCTCGCTGGGCCTGAGCAACTTCCGGATCCTGCTCAACAGCCTGGGCGACAAGGAGTGCCGCCCGGTGTACCGGACCGCGCTCCAGGAGTTCCTGCGCGGCCTGGACCTGGACGAGGACACCCTGCGCCGGGCGGAGATCAACCCGCTGCGCGTCCTGGACGACAAGCGTGAGTCGGTCCAGAAGCAGCTGGGGGACGCCCCGCTGCTGCGCGACTACCTCTGCGACGCCTGCAAGGCGTACCACGAGGAGGTCCGCGAGCTGATCACGGCGGCCGGCGTCGCCTTCGAGGACGACCCGAAGCTGGTGCGCGGCCTGGACTACTACACCCGCACGACGTTCGAGTTCGTCCACGACGGCCTCGGCTCCCAGTCCGCCGTCGGCGGCGGCGGACGCTACGACGGCCTGTCCGAGATGATCGGCGGTCCCGCGCTGCCGTCCGTCGGCTGGGCCCTCGGCGTCGACCGCACGGTCCTCGCGCTGGAGGCGGAGGGCATCGAGCTCGAGCTCCCCGCCACCACCAGCGTGTTCGCCGTCCCGCTCGGCGAGGAGGCCCGCCGGGTCCTGTTCGCCAAGGTCACTGAGCTGCGCAAGAACGGCATCGCGGCCGACTTCTCCTACGGCGGCAAGGGCCTCAAGGGCGCGATGAAGAACGCCAACCGCAGCGGCGCCCGCTACACGATCGTCGCCGGCGAACGCGACCTCGCCGAGGGCGTCGTCCAGCTCAAGGACATGGAGTCGGGCGAGCAGACGGCGGTGGGCGTGAACGAGATCGTGGCGGAACTGGAAGCCCGACTCGGCTGAGCCACAGCTCCGGCACCTGGGCGGCGTCGCCCTCTCCCAGCCCGTCCGGCGTTGGAGGACGGGCACGACTGGGCGGTGCCGTGGCTCCTGCCCTTGCGGTCTCTCCCTCTGAGCTGTTCGCGTTGGAGGACGGGCGCGGCTGGGCTGAGCCGCGGTTCAGGCCTGGGCGGCGTGCCCCTCTCAGCCCGTCCGGCGTTTGAGGACAGGCGCCGGACGGCCTGAGCCGCCGCTCCCGCCTTGGCGGCCTCGCCCCTCAGCCCGTCCGGCGTTTGAGGACGAGGCCGTTCAGGCCGACGGGGGTCCAGGGGGCGGAGCCCCCTGGCGGGGTCGAAGGGGCGGAGCCCCTGGGGATGGGACGGGTAGGGGCGGCGGGGGCGAGAACCCTCAGTCCAGCAACCCGTACCGCAGCGCGCTCGTCACCGCCGCCGTCCGGTCGTCCACCCCCAACTTGCCGAAGACCCGCAGCAGATACGTCTTCACCGTCGACTCCCCGATGAACAACCGCCGCGCGATCTCCGCGTTCGTGCAGCCCTCGGCGACCAACCGCAGCACGGCCGTCTCACGCTCCGACAACCGCGGCCGCTCCGGCTTCGTCCGCAACTGATCCACCAGCCGCGCCGCGACGGACGGGGCCAGAACCGTCTCGCCACGCGCCGCCGCCCGCACGGCCTCCGCGAGTTCCGCACGCGGCAGGTCCTTCAGCAGATAACCCGCCGCCCCGGCCTCCACCGCCCGCAGGATGTCGCGGTCCGTCTCGTACGTCGTCAGCACGACCACCCGGCACGGCAGCCCGGCCCGCGTCATCCGCACGATGGAATCCACACCCCCGCCCCCCGGCATCCGCAGATCCATCAGCACGATGTCGGGCCGCAACTGCGCCGCCAGCGCCTCCGCCTGCGGCCCGCTGGACGCGTCCGCGACGACCTCCAGATCGGACTCCGCACTGAGCATCGCCCGCAGCCCCTCCCGTACGACGGGATGGTCGTCGGCCAGGACGATCCGGATCACGGCGTCTCCCTCCTCACCAACGGCAGGCGGACGGTCACGACCGTGCCGTCACCCGGGGCACTGCGCACCTCCGCGGTCCCGCCCACTTCCACGGCCCGGGCGCGCAGTCCCGCCAGACCGTACCCACCGCGCACGGCGCCCGGGTCAAAGCCGGGCCCGTCGTCCCGCACGGACACGGTCAGCATGTCGTCGGCGTACGCCAGCGACACCCCGACCACCACCGAACTCCCCGCGTGCTTGCGGGCGTTGGCCAGCGCCTCCTGGCAGGCCCGCAGGGCGACCACCTCCGGACCGGCGGGCAGCATGCGGACCGGGCCCGTCACCTCCAGCGCCGCGTCATGGCGCGCGGCGAGCCGGCCCAGCGCGTCCGGCAGGGAGGCACCGTCCAGGTCGGCGGGCGCACCCCCGGCGACCAACGCCCGGGCCTCGGCGAGGTTCTGCCGGGCCGTCTCGTCCATCAGCCGCAGATGACGCCGTGCCTCGGGCAGGTCGTGGTCCAGCTCCGCCTCGACCGCCTGGATCAGCATCACCAGACTGGTGAACCCCTGCGCCAGCGTGTCGTGGATCTCCCGGGCCAGCCGCTCCCGCTCGGCCAGCGCCCCGTGCGCCTCGGACAGCCGGCCGATCTCATGCCGCCTCGCGTCCAGCTCCGCGATCAGCTCGGCCCGCTCCTGGCTCTGCTCGATGATCCGGATGATCCAGATGCCGACGGCGACCGAGAACACGAAACTGACCAGGGAGAACAAGGCGTTGAAGGCCACGTCCCGGGTGCCGGGCCGCCACAGCAGCGCCCAGCCGGCCACGGGCACGAGGTTCACCACGGCCACGGCCACCAGCGCCGACCGCAACCGCAGCGTCATGAAGCACTGCGGGATCAGGGCGAAGGCCAGCAGCCGCGTCTCGCCCACGAGGACCGCCGACGGCAGGACCAGCGCCAGCGCCGCCGTCAGATAGCCGATCGTCCGCCGCTGGTCGGGCGGGTCGCCCTGGATCAGCCGGCGCCCGACCACCACGTACAGCGGGACCAGCGGGACGAGCAGCACCGCCGCGACCGCGCGGACCGGCCGGCCGGGATGATCGGCGGCGAGCACGGACACCAAGGTCGCCACCCAGATGAGCGCGAAATACGTGTCCCAGAGCCGGAACGAGCGCTCCCAGTGGTAGGCGCTCGCGGCATCGCTCATCCCTCGCGCCGGTCCTTCCAGCGGAACGTCAGCAGGCACAGCACCAATCCTCCGGCGCACCACGCGGCGAGCACCAGGGCCACGCGTCCCATCTCCCAGCTCCCCGCCTGCTCCAGCACCTGCGCCGACTCCGGCAGGAACACCCCGCGCAGCCCCTGGCACATCCACTTCAGCGGGAACAGCGCACCGACGGTCAGCATCCAGTCCGGGATCGTGCCGATGGCGATGTAGACCCCGGAGATGAACTGGAGCACCAGGAAGGGCAGCACGACCACGGAACTCGCGCTGTTCGCGGACCTCGGCACCGAGCTGATCGCGATGCCGAGCAGCGCGCAGGCCGTGATCCCGAGCACGAAGATCCACGCCAGGTCGAGCCAACGGCCCGCGTCGGACGGCAGATTCACGTCGTACACGGTCGTGCCGACGAGGAGCAGGATCACCGTCTCCAGCAGACCGGTGAACAGAACCAGCCAGATCTTGCCGAGGAAGTACGCCGTCGGCGGCATCGGCGTACCGCGCAGCCGGCGCAGCACCTTCTCCTCCCGCTCCACGGCGATCGAGATGCCGAGTGCCTGGAAACTCGTCGACATGATGCCGGCGGCCATCATCGCCGGGACGTAGAGCTGCGAGGCGGTGATGCCCGCGCCCGCCACGTCGTCCCGGAAGATCGACGCGAACAGGAACAGGAAGACGACCGGGAAGGCGAAGGTGAACACCACCTGGTCGCGCTGCCGGAAGAACTGCCTGATCTCCAGGGCGCCCCGCCGCAGCCCCAGCCCCCAGACGCCGGGCAGCCCTTCCGCGCCGACGTCACGGCGATCCCGTACGGCGGTCGTGGTCATCGCGCGTCCTCCTGCCGCTGTCCGGTCAGCCGGAGGTAGACGTCCTCCAGCGTGGGCCGGCTCACCGCCAGTCCCGGGATCTCACCGTCGAAGCGGTGCATGAGCCCGGCGATCGTCCTGGTCGGCGTGCTCGTGCGCGCCCTGCGCGGGGTGCCGTCCGGCTCGGTCCACTCGACGAGGGCTTCGGTTCCGTACCGCTCCCGCAGCACCCCGGGCTCGCCCTCGGCGACGATCCGGCCCTGCGCGACGACGGCCAGCCGGTGCGCGAGTGACTCCGCCTCCTCCAGGTAGTGCGTGGTCAGCAGGATGGTCGTGCCCTCGTCGGCCAGAGCGCGGATCAGCGACCAGAACTGACGCCGGGCCGCCGGATCGAACCCGGTCGTCGGCTCGTCCAGAAGCAGCAGGTCCGGACCGCCGATCACGCCGAGCGCCACGTCCAGACGCCGGCGCTGACCCCCCGACAGCGCCTTGATCCGGCTGTCCGCCTTCGCCTCCAGACCGACCAGGCCGATGACCTCCTCCGGGTCACGCGGCCGGGGGTAGTAGCCGGCGAAGTGCCGCACCGTCTCCCGGACCGTCAACTCCGCGGGCGCCGATTCGTCCTGCCAGACGATTCCGACACGTGAACGCCACGCGCGCGTGCCGGTCGCCGGGTCCGACCCGAGCACGGACACCTCGCCCGCGTCCCGGTCCCGGTTGCCCTGGAGGATCTCCACAGTGGTGCTCTTGCCCGCGCCGTTGGGCCCGAGCAGGCCGAACACCTCGCCCCGGCGGATGCCCAGATCGATTCCGTCGACGGCCGTCACGTCCCCGTACCGCTTGCGCAGCCCCCGCACTTCGACGGCGAGGTCGTACCCGTGTGCTGTCATGGGTCGAGCGTCGGCCGGAACGCAACCCTCAGGGACGACCGTGCGGACATGCTTATGTCCACTGAACGGTGGACGGACGTACCCGTGCGGCACAATGGCCCTGTCCGAAGGTGTCCAGGTCTCAAGTGACGGAATCGGCGTGATGAGCAAGACGACAGTCAGGGACGTCTCCACGGAGCCCGAGCCGGAGAGCGCCGATATGGCACCCCGCGCCGAGGGCGGCAGCCGGGCCCTCGCCCTGCTGCTGGTGATCACCGGCGCGGCCGGACTGCTCGCCTCGTGGGTCATCACGATCGACAAGTTCAAGATCCTCGAGGCCAAGGTCGAGGGCAAGACGTTCACCCCCGGGTGCAGCCTCAACCCCGTCGTCTCCTGCGGCAGCGTCATGGAGAGCAAGCAGGCCGCCGTCTTCGGCTTCCCGAACCCGATGCTCGGCCTCGTCTGCTACGCCATCGTCATCGGCGTCGGCGTGAGCCTGCTCGCCCGCGCCCGCTTCCCGCGCTGGTACTGGCTCACCTTCAACGCCGGCTGCCTGTTCGGCGTCGTCTTCTGCGCCTGGCTGATGTTCCAGTCCCTGTACCGGATCAACGCGCTGTGCCTGTGGTGCTCCCTGGCCTGGGTCGCCACGATCCTGATGTTCTGGTACGTGACGTCGTTCAACATCCGCAAGGGCTTCCTGCCCGCCCCCACCTGGCTCAGGAGCTTCTTCGGCGAGTTCACCTGGGTCATGCCCGTGCTGCACATCGGCATCATCGGCATGCTGATCCTGACCCGCTGGTGGGACTTCTGGATGAGCTGAGCCGGGAGCACCCGGGCCCGGAGGGATTGTCAGTGCCGTGATTTAGGGTTTCTGACGTGGAGCCCGACCTGTTCACCGCCGCAGCAGAAGAACGCCAGGAGAAGGAGCCGTCCAGCAGCCCCCTGGCGGTGCGGATGCGCCCGCGCACCCTCGACGAGGTCGTGGGCCAGCGGCATCTGCTGAAGCCGGGCTCGCCCCTGCGCAGACTGGTCGGCGAGGCCTCCGGCCCGGCCGGTCCCTCCTCGGTGATCCTCTGGGGCCCGCCCGGCACCGGCAAGACCACCCTGGCGTACGTCGTCTCCAAGGCCACCGATGCCCGCTTCGTCGAACTGTCGGCGATCACCGCGGGCGTCAAGGAAGTCCGCTCGGTCATCGACGGCGCCCGCCGCGCCTCCGGCGGATACGGCAAGGACACCGTCCTCTTCCTCGACGAGATCCACCGCTTCAGCAAGGCCCAGCAGGACTCCCTCCTCCCGGCCGTCGAGAACCGCTGGGTGACACTGATCGCGGCGACGACGGAGAACCCGTACTTCTCGGTGATCTCGCCCCTGCTGTCCCGCTCCCTGCTGCTCACTCTCGAACCGCTCACGGACGACGACATCAAGGGCCTCGTCCAGCGAGCCCTGACCGACGAGCGCGGCCTCAAGGGCGCCGTCACCCTCCCCGAGGAGACCGAGAGCCACCTCCTGCGCATCGCCGGCGGCGACGCCCGCCGGGCCCTGACCGCCCTGGAGGCGGCCGCCGGAGCCGCCCTCGACAAGGGCGAGAGGGAGATCGGCCTGACGACGCTGGAGGAGACCGTCGACCGGGCCGCCGTGAAGTACGACCGCGACGGCGACCAGCACTACGACGTGGCCAGCGCCCTGATCAAATCCATCCGCGGCTCCGACGTCGACGCCGCCCTGCACTACCTGGCCCGGATGATCGAGGCCGGCGAGGACCCCCGCTTCATCGCCCGGCGCCTGATGATCTCCGCCAGCGAGGACATCGGCCTGGCGGACCCGACCGCTCTGCAGACGGCGGTCGCCGCCGCCCAGGCCGTCGCCATGATCGGCTTCCCGGAGGCCGCCCTCACCCTCAGCCACGCCACCATCGCCCTCGCCCTGGCGCCCAAGTCCAACGCCGCGACCACCGCGATCGGCGCCGCCCTGGAGGACGTACGCAAGGGACTGGCCGGCCCCGTGCCCGCGCATCTGCGCGACAGCCACTACAAGGGCGCCACCAAGCTCGGCCACGGCCAGGGCTACGTCTACCCGCACGACCTGCCCGAGGGCATCGCCGCCCAGCAGTACGCCCCGGACGCCCTCAAGGACCGCGAGTACTACGAGCCGACCCGGCACGGCGCGGAGGCCCGCTACGCGGACGCGGTCGAGTGGACCCGGAAGAACCTCGGTCGAAAGCGGTCCTGAGCACCCTGTAAACTCGTTCGGAGTGCCGCGTCCCGTGCAGTCAGAACGGGACAGTCGGCCGGAGCCCGGTCCTCCCGGGGATCGGCTCCAGGAGCGTCGCGCACCGTCGAAGGTGTCGCGGGCAGCCCACCACCCCTCGTCCTGCGGACGGGACCGGTCGGTGGGCCACTCGCGTGCTGCACGTATGTGCCCAGACCAGGGGAGCGGCTGCCCACCGAGGTCCACCAGGACCGAGGCGGGTTTCCCCGGCTGCGGATGCGACCTCCCACAACCCTGACAAGCCGACACTAGGAAACGAGAAACAGTGGCGAACCAGTCCCGCCCCAAGGTCAAGAAGTCGCGTGCCCTCGGCATCGCGCTCACCCCGAAGGCCGTCAAGTACTTCGAGGCCCGCCCGTACCCGCCCGGCGAGCACGGCCGTGGCCGCAAGCAGAACTCGGACTACAAGGTCCGTCTGCTCGAGAAGCAGCGCCTGCGCGCGCAGTACGACGTGTCCGAGCGCCAGCTCGTCCGCGCCTACGAGCGTGCCTCCAAGGTCCAGGGCAAGACCGGTGAGGCCCTGATCATCGAGCTGGAGCGCCGTCTCGACGCCCTGGTCCTGCGTTCGGGCATCGCCCGCACGATCTACCAGGCCCGCCAGATGGTCGTCCACGGCCACATCGCGGTCAACGGCAAGAAGGTCGACAAGCCCTCCTTCCGTGTCCGTCCGGACGACGTGGTGCAGGTCCGCGAGCGCTCCAAGGAGAAGACCCTCTTCACGATCGCCCGTGAGGGTGGCTTCGCCCCCGACGGTGAGATCCCGCGCTACCTTCAGGTGAACCTCAAGTCCCTGGCGTTCCGCCTGGACCGCGAGCCGAACCGCAAGGAGATCCCGGTGATCTGCGACGAGCAGCTCGTCGTCGAGTACTACGCCCGCTGATCCACGGCAGGCACGCGGTACCCCAGCCCGTCGTCTCCCCGCCCCTCCGGGCGGGTGAGGCGGCGGGCTTTCGCGAATCCGCCGTCCCCGGGCGGTAATCCGGTACGGAGCCGCATCCCCGGCGCGATAGGCTCGTCGCACGACTTTTTCGATGTTCAGGCACGTTTTCAGGGAGCGGGTGCACACAGTGTCCGGTGGAGAGGTGGCCGGAATCCTGGTGGCCGTCTTCTGGGCGATCCTGGTCTCCTTCCTCGCCGTCGCGCTGGCGAGGCTGGCCCAGGCGCTCAGGGCGACCACCAAGCTCGTGGCGGACGTGACGGATCAGACCGTCCCGCTGCTGGCCGACGCCTCCGCGGCGGTGCGCTCCGCGCAGACTCAGATCGACCGCGTCGACTCGATCGCCTCCGACGTCCAGGAGGTCACGTCGAACGCCTCCGCGCTGTCGACCACCGTCGCCTCCACCTTCGGCGGCCCCCTGGTCAAGGTCGCCGCCTTCGGCTACGGCGTGCGCCGGGCCCTCGGCGGCCGCAAGGAGGACGTGCCCGGCAAGGCGTCGAGGCGTACCGTGATCGTGGGCCGCACGGTCTCTCGGCGCAACGCCCGAGGGAAGAGGGACTGAGAGCCAGCGATGTTCCGCCGTACGTTCTGGTTCACCACCGGCGTCGCCGCCGGAGTGTGGGCCACCACCAAGGTCAACCGGAAGCTGAAGCAGCTGACGCCCGAGAGCCTCGCCAAAGCCGCGGGCAACAAGGCGCTCGAGGCCGGCCACCGGCTCAAGGACCGCGCGGTCGACTTCGCGCTCGACGTCCGCGACAACATGGCCCAGCGGGAGGCCGAACTGGGCGACGTGCTCGGGCTCAACGCCCCCGTCGACCCCGAACTCCCCGCGCCCCGGCGGTACGCCGCCATCGAGAACCGCACAGAGCCGAAGACGTACGTCATCGACAGCACGTCGTCCACGTACAAGAAGAATTCGTACAACCGGAATGAGGACCACTGATGGAGTCGGCTGAGATTCGCCGCCGCTGGTTGAGCTTCTTCGAGGAGCGCGGTCACACCGTCGTCCCTTCGGCGTCGCTCATCGCGGACGACCCGACTCTGCTCCTCGTCCCGGCCGGCATGGTGCCCTTCAAGCCCTACTTCCTGGGTGAGGTCAAGCCGCCCTTCGCCCGCGCCACGAGCGTGCAGAAGTGCGTGCGCACGCCCGACATCGAAGAGGTCGGCAAGACCACGCGGCACGGCACGTTCTTCCAGATGTGCGGCAACTTCTCCTTCGGCGACTACTTCAAGGAAGGCGCCGTCCAGCTCGCCTGGGAGCTGCTCACCAGCCCCCAGGACAAGGGCGGTTACGGCCTTGACCCCGAGCGCCTGTGGATCACCGTCTACAAGGACGACGACGAGGCCGAGCGCATCTGGCACGAGGTCGTCGGCGTGCCGAAGGAGCGCATCCAGCGCCTCGGCATGAAGGACAACTACTGGTCCATGGGCGTCCCCGGCCCGTGCGGCCCCTGCTCCGAGATCAACTACGACCGCGGCCCCGAGTTCGGCGCCGAGGGCGGCCCCGCCGTCAACGACGAGCGGTACGTGGAGATCTGGAACCTCGTCTTCATGCAGTACGAGCGGGGCGAGGGCACCGGCAAGGACAACTTCGAGATCCTCGGAGACCTGCCCAGCAAGAACATCGACACCGGCCTCGGCCTCGAACGTCTCGCCATGATCCTGCAGGGCGTGCAGAACATGTACGAGATCGACACCTCGATGGCCGTCATCGACAAGGCCACCGAGCTGACCGGCGTCCGCTACGGCGACGCCCACTCCTCGGACGTGTCCCTGCGCGTGGTCACCGACCACATGCGCACCGCCACCATGCTCATCGGCGACGGCGTCACCCCGGGCAACGAGGGCCGCGGTTACGTGCTGCGCCGCATCATGCGCCGCGCCATTCGCAACATGCGCCTGCTCGGCGCCACCGGCCCGGTCGTCAAGGACCTGATCGACGTCGTCATCGGCATGATGGGCCAGCAGTACCCCGAGCTCATCACCGACCGCGAGCGCATCGAGAAGGTCGCCCTCGCCGAGGAGAACGCCTTCCTCAAGACGCTGAAGGCCGGCACCAACATCCTCGACACCGCCGTCAGCGACACCAAGGCCGCCGGTTCCACCGTGCTGCCCGGCGACAAGGCCTTCCTGCTCCACGACACCTGGGGCTTCCCGATCGACCTCACCCTGGAAATGGCCGCCGAACAGGGCCTCTCCGTGGACGAGGAGGGCTTCCGCCGCCTGATGAAGGAGCAGCGGGAGCGCGCCAAGGCCGACGCCCAGTCCAAGAAGACCGGCCACGCCGATCTCGGTGCCTACCGCGAGATCGCCGACCGGGCCGGCGCCACCGACTTCATCGGCTACACCGACACCGAGGGCGAGTCCACGGTCGTCGGCATCCTCGTCGACGGCGTCTCCTCCCCGGCCGCCACCGAGGGCGACGAGGTCGAGATCGTCCTCGACCGCACCCCGTTCTACGCCGAGGGCGGCGGCCAGATCGGCGACACCGGCAAGATCAAGACCGACTCCGGTGCCGTCATCGAGGTCCGCGATTGCCAGAAGCCCGTCCCGGGTGTCTACGTGCACAAGGGCGTCGTCCAGGTCGGCGAGGTCACCGTCGGCGCCAAGGCCCACTCCGCCATCGACGACCGCCGCCGCAAGGCCATCGCCCGCGCCCACTCGGCCACGCACCTGACCCACCAGGCCCTGCGCGACGCCCTCGGCCCGACGGCCGCCCAGGCCGGTTCCGAGAACCAGCCCGGCCGCTTCCGCTTCGACTTCGGCTCCCCGTCCGCCGTCCCGACGGCCGTGATGACCGACGTCGAGCAGAAGATCAACGAGGTGCTCGCCCGCGACCTGGACGTCCGCGCCGACGTCATGGGCATCGACGAGGCCAAGAAGCAGGGCGCCATCGCCGAGTTCGGCGAGAAGTACGGCGAGCGCGTGCGCGTCGTGACCATCGGCGACTTCTCCAAGGAGCTCTGCGGCGGCACGCACGTACACAACACCGCCCAGCTCGGCCTGGTGAAGCTGCTCGGCGAGTCGTCCATCGGCTCCGGTGTCCGCCGCATCGAGGCCCTGGTCGGTGTCGACGCCTACAACTTCCTCGCCCGGGAGCACACGGTCGTCGCCCAGCTCCAGGAGCTGATCAAGGGCCGCCCGGAGGAGCTCCCGGAGAAGGTCTCCGCCATGCTCGGCAAGCTGAAGGACGCCGAGAAGGAGATCGAGAAGTTCCGCGCCGAGAAGGTCCTCCAGGCCGCCGCCGGTCTCGCCGAGTCCGCCAAGGACGTCCGGGGCGTTGCTGTCGTGACCGGCCAGGTCCCGGACGGCACGACCGCCGACGACCTGCGCAAGCTCGTGCTCGACGTGCGCGGACGCATCCAGGGCGGACGGGCCGCCGTGGTCGCCCTGTTCACCGTGGCGAACGGCAAGCCGCTGACGGTCATCGCCACCAACGAGGCCGCCCGCGAGCGCGGCCTGAAGGCCGGTGACCTGGTCCGTACGGCCGCCAAGACCCTCGGCGGCGGCGGTGGCGGCAAGCCCGACGTCGCCCAGGGCGGCGGCCAGAACCCGGCCGCGATCGGTGACGCCGTGGACGCCGTGGAGCGCCTGGTCGCCGAGACGGCCAAGTAAGAAACGGGTCGGGAAGATGCGCAGAGGACGTCGACTCGCGATCGACGTCGGGGACGCCCGTATCGGGGTCGCCTCGTGCGACCCCGACGGGATCCTCGCCACCCCGGTGGAGACGGTCCCCGGTCGTGACATCCCCGCAGCTCACCGGCGGCTGAAGCAGCTCGTCGAGGAGTACGAGCCCATCGAGGTCGTGGTCGGTCTCCCGCGCTCCCTCAAGGGCGGCGAGGGCCCGGCCGCGGTCAAGGTCCGGGGCTTCGCCCAGGAACTGGCGCGCATGATCTCCCCGGTTCCGGTGAGACTCGTGGACGAACGCATGACGACGGTGACGGCCAGTCAGGGACTGCGCGCTTCGGGCGTGAAGTCCAAGAAGGGACGGTCCGTCATCGACCAGGCGGCGGCGGTGATCATCCTGCAACAGGCGCTTGAATCCGAACGGATGTCAGGTAAAGCACCCGGGGAAGGCGTCGAAGTGGTCATCTGATCGCGATACGGTAACGTTCCGCGCGATGCGGCGGCATTCGAACAGCCACCGCACAGCAAGAGGCGGGACGGGAGCCGAGCCGGAAGCCGCGTGACCGCCGCCTCGCGGCTCTAGGGGATCGATGACTGAGTATGGCCGGGGCCAAGGCTCCGAACCGTGGCATCCGGAGGACCCGTTGTACGGGGACGGCGGATGGGGAGGAGAGCAGGCCCACCAGGGTCAGCAGCCTCCCTACGGCGGCCAGCCACAGCACTATCCAGAGCAGCCGCAGCAGCCGCAGTACGGCGACTGGGGCACCGGTGAGCAGGCCGGATACGGTCAAGCGCAGCAGCACCAGTACGACCAGCAGCAGTACGGGGCACAGGCCCACGGGCATCAGCAGTACCCGGGCCAGGGGCACCAAGGCCAGGGACACCAGCAGGACCAGGGGTACCAGCAGGACCAGGGGTACCAGCAGGACCAGGGGTACCAGCAGGACCCTGGATACCACCAGCAGCAGTACGACAACGGCGGCTGGGCCACCGGCCCGCACCAGCAGGTCTCCTATCCCGGCGATCCCTCCGACCCGTACGGTCAGCAAACCGATGCGTACGGCCAGGGCCAGTCCGACTACTACGGCACCCCCGACGCGTATCCGCCACCGGAGCCGCCCGGCCGGCGGCGGGCCGAGCCGGAGCCGGAGACCGACTGGGACCCCGGCCCCGACCAGGGTGAGCACGCCTTCTTCGCGGGCGGTGACGACGATGACGACGCCGACGAGCCGGGCGACCGCCGTCGGCGCGACGACCAGCGGGGACGCGGCGGCAAGCCCAAGAAGCGCCGCAACGGAACGGCCTGCCTCGTGGTCGTCCTGGTCCTCGGCGGCGGACTGGCAGGTGTCAGCTACTTCGGCTACCAGTTCTTCCAGGATCGTTTCGGCGACGCGCCGGACTACGCGGGTGACGGCAACGGGCAGGAAGTGTCCGTCGAGATCCCCGAGGGCGCGCTCGGCTACAAGATCGGCCAGGTGCTGAAGGACGCGGGGGTCGTCAAGAGCGTCGACGCGTTTGTCGCTGCCCAGGAGAGCAATCCGCAGGGCAAGACCATCCAGGACGGCGTGTACACGCTGCAAAAGCAAATGTCGGCCGACAGTGCGGTCGAACTGATGCTCAGCCCCAAGAGCCGCGACAACCTGATCGTCGCCGAGGGCAGGCGCAACGCCGACGTCTACCGCCTCATCGACAAGCGGCTGGGCGTCAAGGAGGGCACCACCGCCGCGGTCGCCAAGAAGGACTACAAGAAACTCGGACTGCCCGCCTGGGCGATGAACCACCCGGACGTCAAGGACCCGCTGGAAGGGTTCCTGTATCCCTCCAGCTACGGCGTCAGCAAGGGACAGAAGCCTGAGGCCGTGCTGAAGCAAATGGTGGCGCGGGCCACCAGGACGTACGAGAAGCTCGGTGTCGAGAAGAAGGCCGAGAGCCTGGGACTCGAGAATCCGTGGCAACTGATCACCGTCGCGAGCCTCGTCCAGGCCGAGGGCAAGACGCACGACGACTTCCGGAGGATGGCAGAGGTGGTCTACAACCGCCTCAAGCCCACCAACACGGAGACCAACCAGCTGCTGCAGTTCGACTCGACCTTCAACTACCTGAAGAACGAGAGCAACATCCACATCAGCGAGTCCGAGATCAACAGCAACAAGGACCCGTACAACACGTACACCAACAAGGGTCTGCCGCCCGGTCCGATCGACAACCCGGGAGACGTGGCGCTGCGGGCGGCACTGAACCCGACGAAGGACGGCTGGATCTACTTCGTGGCGACCGATGGCGTCAGCAAGACCGAGTTCGCCAAGAACCGGACCGAGTTCGAGAAGCTCAAGGACAAGTTCAATGCCACCAGGGGCAACTGAAGCCCGCCGTGCCGCGGTGCTCGGCAGTCCCATCGCCCACTCCCTCTCCCCGGTGCTGCACCGCGCGGCCTACGCGGAGCTGGGACTGACCGGCTGGTCGTACGACCGCTTCGAGGTCGACGAAGCGACGCTGCCGGGCTTCATCGAGAAGCTCGGCCCGGAGTGGGCGGGGCTGTCGCTGACCATGCCGCTGAAGCGGGCCGTCATCCCGCTGCTGGGCGAGGTCACCGAGACCGCTGCCTCGGTGGAGGCGGTGAACACCGTCGTGTTCACCAAGGACGGGCGACGTGTGGGCGACAACACCGACATCCCCGGCATCGTCGCCGCGCTGCACGAACGCGGCATCGAGGAGGTCGACTCCGCCGCCATCCTCGGCGCCGGCGCCACCGCCTCGTCCGCACTGGCCGCGCTGTCCCGGGTCTGCCCGGGAGAGATCGCCGTGTACGTGCGCAGCGAGGCCCGGGCCGCCGAGATGCGGCAGTGGGCCGAGCGACTGGAGGTCTCGGTGCGCATCGCCGACTGGGCGGACGCCGAGCAGGCCCTGCACGCCCCGCTGGTGATCAGCACCACGCCGGCGGGTGCCACCGACGCCCTCGCCCGATCCGTCCCGGAGCGCCCGACGGCCCTGTTCGACGTGCTCTACGACCCCTGGCCGACCGCCCTCGCCGCCCGCTGGTCGGCGTACGGCGGCGCGGTCGTCAGTGGCCTCGACCTGCTGGTGCACCAAGCCCTACTGCAGGTCGAGCAGATGACGGGGCGGGCCCCGGCCCCGCTGGACGCCATGCGAAAAGCGGGCGAGCGCGCACTGGCGGCCCGATAAGATCCGCTCTCGGTTCCGCAGGGGGCGGAACAGGGGAGGGGAGAACCAGCCATGTCCACCGGCATGCCTCAGGCATCCGTCAAGTCCCAGATATTCGAGTCCCTGTTGGGATTCCTGCCCGACTGGGTGCAGATCACGGTGCTCGCCCTGATCGTGCTCGCGGTCCTCGCGTCCTGGGCGGTCAAGATCAAGCGCAAGATCGCCTACCGGCGTGCCGTGCGGAGCGGCGGGCCCGTCCACGCGGCGGCCCAGTACGGGCAGGGACGCGGAGCGGACTACCTGGGGGAGTACGCACCACAGCAGGCGCAGCAGCAGGGCAGCGGAGCCGACCACCTGGGCACTCACGCACCGCAGCAGACGCAGACCGCGCAGCAGCCGAGCGGCGCGGACTTCCTCGGCGCGTACGCGCCGCAGCGGCAGACCGGCGGCCCGGCCTCGTCCGCCTGATGGACCGGCGGCCGGGTCCACGCTTCGGACGTGGCAGGATCGTGGGTGGCGGACCGGGGCCGCGCACCCGGTCGGGCCGTCGCCGTACGCGATGAGGTGCGTACGCTGGGCAGTAAGCACGCCGCGAACACTGAGGAGCACCGTTGAGCAGGTTGCGCTGGCTGACCGCGGGGGAATCCCACGGTCCCGCACTCGTCGCGACGCTGGAGGGCCTTCCCGCCGGCGTGCCGATCACCACGGACATGGTGGCGGACCATCTCGCGAGGCGGCGCCTGGGCTATGGGCGCGGTGCCCGCATGAAGTTCGAGCAGGACGAGGTCACCTTCCTCGGCGGCGTCCGGCACGGCCTCAGCCTCGGCTCCCCGGTCGCGATCATGGTGGGCAACACCGAGTGGCCGAAGTGGGAACAGGTCATGGCGGCCGACCCGGTCGACCCGGAGATCCTCGACGGCCTCGCCCGCAACGCCCCGCTGACCCGGCCCCGGCCGGGTCACGCCGACCTCGCGGGGATGCAGAAGTACGGCTTCGACGAGGCCCGTCCGATCCTGGAGCGCGCCTCCGCGCGTGAGACCGCGGCCCGGGTCGCCCTCGGCGCGGTGGCCCGGTCGTACCTGAAGGAGACGACCGGCATCGAGATCGTCTCCCACGTCGTGGAACTCGCGGCAGCGAAGGCGCCGTACGGCGTGTACCCGACGCCCGCGGACGTGGAGAAGCTGGACGCGGACCCGGTGCGCTGCCTGGACGCCGACGCGTCGAAGGCGATGGTCGCCGAGATCGACCAGGCCCACAAGGACGGCGACACCCTCGGCGGCGTCGTCGAGGTGCTGGCGTACGAGGTGCCGGTCGGCCTCGGCTCGCACGTGCACTGGGACCGCCGACTGGACGCCCGCCTGGCCGCCGCCCTGATGGGCATCCAGGCGATCAAGGGAGTCGAGGTCGGCGACGGCTTCGACCTGGCCCGCGTCCCCGGCTCCAAGGCGCACGACGAGATCGTCGCGACCGACGAGGGCATCAAGCGGACCACCGGCCGCTCCGGCGGCACCGAGGGCGGGCTGTCCACCGGTGAGCTGCTGCGCGTCCGGGCCGCGATGAAGCCGATCGCGACCGTGCCGCGGGCCCTGAAAACGGTGGACGTCGTCACCGGCGAGGCCACCGCCGCCCACCACCAGCGTTCCGACGTGTGCGCGGTGCCCGCCGCCGGCATCGTCGCCGAGGCCATGGTCGCCCTCGTCCTCGCGGACGCGGTCGCGGAGAAGTTCGGCGGCGACAACGTGGCCGAGACCCGCCGCAACGTGCGGTCCTACCTCGACAACCTGGCCATCCGATGAGCCCGCTGATCGTGCTGGTCGGCCCGATGGGCGTGGGCAAGTCCACCGTCGGGCAGCTGCTGGCCGAGCGGCTCGGGACCGGCTACCGGGACACCGACGACGACATCGTCGCCGCGCAGGGCCGGACCATCGCCGAGATCTTCGTCGAGGAGGGCGAGTCCGCCTTCCGCGCGATCGAGAAGCAGGCCGTGCGCGAGGCACTGGCCGGGCACGACGGTGTGCTGGCACTGGGCGGCGGCGCCGTCCTCGACCCGGACACCCGCGCGCTGCTCGCCGGGCAGCGGGTGGTGTACCTGTCGATGGACGTCGAAGAAGCGGTCAAGCGCACCGGCCTCAACGCGGCCCGGCCGCTGCTCGCCATCAATCCGCGCAAGCAGTGGCGCGAGCTGATGGAGGCCCGCCGGCACCTCTACGAAGAGGTCGCCACGGCCGTGGTCGCCACCGACGGCCGCACCCCCGAAGAGGTCACCCGAGCAGCCCTGGACGCACTGGAGTTGAAGGAAGCATGAGTGAGGCAGTGACCCGGATCCAGGTCGGCGGCACGGCGGGCACCGAGCCCTACGAGGTCCTCGTCGGCCGGCAACTCCTCGGCGAACTGCCCGGGTTGATCGGCGGCAGGGCCAAGCGGGTCGCGATCGTCCACCCCGAGGCACTGGCCGAGACCGGCGACGCCCTGCGCGCCGACCTGGCCGGGCAGGGCTACGAGGCGGTCGCCATCCAGGTGCCCAACGCCGAAGAGGCCAAGACCGCCGAGGTCGCCGCCTACTGCTGGAAGGCGCTGGGCCAGTCCGGGTTCACCCGGACGGACGTCATCGTCGGTGTCGGCGGCGGCTCGACCACGGACCTGGCCGGATTCGTGGCGGCCACCTGGCTGCGCGGGGTGCGCTGGATCGCGATCCCGACCACCGTGCTCGCCATGGTCGACGCGGCCGTCGGTGGCAAGACCGGCATCAACACCGCCGAGGGCAAGAACCTGGTCGGTTCCTTCCACCCGCCCGCGGGCGTGCTCTGCGACCTGGCCTCGCTGGACTCCCTCCCGGTCAACGACTACGTCTCCGGACTCGCGGAGGTCATCAAGGCCGGCTTCATCGCCGACCCGGTGATCCTCGACCTGATCGAGTCCGACCCCGAGGCGGCCCGCACCCCGGCCGGCCCGCACACCGCCGAGCTCATCGAGCGCTCCATCCGGGTCAAGGCCGACGTGGTGTCGTCCGACCTGAAGGAGTCGGGCCTGCGCGAGATCCTCAACTACGGCCACACGCTCGGCCACGCCATCGAGAAGAACGAGCGCTACAAGTGGCGGCACGGCGCCGCGGTCTCGGTGGGTATGCACTTCGCCGCCGAACTGGGCCGTCTCGCCGGGCGGCTGGACGACGCCACGGCCGACCGCCACCGCACCGTGCTCGAAGCCGTCGGGCTGCCGCTGCACTACCGGCACGACCAGTGGCCCAAGCTGCTGGAGACCATGAAGGTCGACAAGAAGTCCCGCGGCGACCTGCTGCGCTTCATCGTCCTCGACGGTCTGGCCAAGCCCACCGTTCTGGAAGGACCCGACCCGGCCGTGCTGCTCGCCGCGTACGGCGAAGTCGGACAGTAAGTAACCAGGCGCGCCTTCCGCCCGAAACCGCCTTACAGGACCGGGCACTTCGGACCGCCCCCGGCCGTTCACACAACACCGGCCGGGGGCGGTACCGTTCGGTAGCAGCGGGTTCCGCCCCCGCTGTTCAGCGCCCATCGCCTGTACGAGACGGAGTGGCACCGGATGCAGCACGCAGTGGGTTCTCCGCTGCCGCCGCCCCACCAGCCGGGGCACGGACCGGCCGTCGGCTGGTCGCCGGCCGCACACCACCCGGGCCCGCAGCACCCGGGCGCGCACCAGGGCCCCGCGCCCGTGCCCCCGCCGCCCGGCTATCCCGTGCCCCCGCCCGGGCCGGCCGCACCCCCGCCGCCGGCCTCCGTTCCTCCGCCGCCGGACACCACCGGCCATGTGCCGCTGCCGCCCGGCGGTCCGGTCGCCATGCCCAGCCCCCCGCCCGCGGCGGCGGTTCCCGACCCGGCCGGTACGACGCTCGCCGTGCTGCTCATCGGGCCCGCCGGCGCCGGGAAGACCAGCGTCGCCAAGTACTGGGCAGACCATCGCCGGGTCCCCACGGCGCACATCAGCCTCGACGATGTACGCGAGTGGGTCCGCTCCGGCTTCGCCGACCCGCAGTCCGGGTGGAACGACAACTCCGAGGCGCAGTACCGCCTCGCCCGCCGCACCTGCGGTTTCGCCGCGCGGAACTTCCTGGCCAACGGCATCTCCTGCATCCTCGACGACGCGGTCTTTCCCGACCGGCCCGTCGTCGGCCTCGGCGGCTGGAAGCGGCACGTCGGGCCGGGCCTGCTGCCGGTCGTCCTGCTGCCCGGGCTGGACATCGTCCTGGAACGCAACGCGGAGCGCACGGGGAATCGGCGGCTGTCGGACGAGGAGGTCGCCCGTATCCATGGACGGATGGCCGGGTGGTACGGGTCCGGTCTGCCGATCATCGACAACTCGCAGCTGGATGTGCCGGAGACGGCGCGGGTGCTGGACGATGTACTGGCCAGGTCCATCGCGAGTCCGCCGCAGTGGTAGTCGGCGTGGTAACCCGGCGTTCCGGTGTCCTGGGCGTTGCTGCTGGGACCGGGGCGTTGCGCAGCCCGGCGGAGCGGGGTGCCGCTGCGCCCACCCGTGCCGCCTGGGGCACCTCCCAGGCCCTTAAGGCACTGGGGGAGGCACGACTGCCCGCAGCTGGGGCAACCACGACGCGCCCGCGGCCGCGTACGCACGGAAGGGGACGTGTCGGGGGGTGTCCGCCCGCAGCGGTTGGCGCGTCAACGGACAGTCAGTCGGTATCCGACCCCATCGCACCGTTCCGAGGACGGACACCCCCGGCGCGGCTCCGACCCACCACAGGCGAGAAGGCGCAGGCCCCGGAGACAACCCCCACTCGGCCCTCCCGACCGGCGGCATCCCCCCGTCGCTCGTAGGCTCGGGTCATGTCAGAGGTGTACGCGGCCCGCCGGACGCGTCTGAGGGAATACTGCAACGCGGGCGGCAGCGCGGCGGCGCTGGTCTCCCGCCCCGCCAATGTGCGCTACCTCGCGGGCGCGGCCCCGCACGGCGCCGTTCTCCTGCTGGGCAAGACCGAGGACCTCCTGGTGTGTGCCGGCCCGACGGCCGACCGCTCCACGCAGGAGCGCCCCGACGAGGCCCTGCGCGTACAGACCCTGCACGGTGCCGGCGGAGGCGACCCGGCCGTCGCGGCCGCCGGCCTCGCCGCGCGCCAGGGCGCCGACTCCCTCGCCGTGGAGGAGCACCACCTCACCGTGGCCCGGCACCGCGCCCTCGGGTCGGTCGCCCCCCGGCTGCGCCTGGCCAACCTCGGCAGTGCCGTCGAGCAACTCAGGGTCGTCAAGGACGAGGAGGAGATCTCCTGCCTCCGCATCGGCGCCGAGATCGCCGACCAGGCCCTCGGCGAACTCCTGGAGTCCATCCTCGTCGGGCGGACCGAGCGCCATCTCGCCCTGGAGCTCGAACGACGCCTCGTGGATCACGGGGCCGACGGCCCGGCCTTCCCCACCTCCGTCGGCACGGGGCCGAACGCCGGGCGGCCCGGCCACCGGCCCACCGACCGCCGCGTCGAGGAGGGCGACTTCCTCTCGGTCTGCCTCGGGGCGACGTACCGCGGCTACCGCTGCGAGATCGGCCGTACCTTCGTCATCGGCACGGCCCCCGCGGACTGGCAGATCGAGCTGTACGACCTGGTCTTCGCAGCGCAGCGTGCCGGACGTGAGAGCCTGGTACCCGGCGCCGCCTGCCGGGACGTCGACCGTGCCGCCCGTCAGGTCCTGGACTCCGCGGGGTACACGGAGGGCCTCACGGCGCTCACCGGACACGGGGTCGGGCTCGAAATCGACGAGGACCCTCAATTGAGTCCCGCGGCCATGGGTAAACTGGACGCTTGCGTGCCGGTCACCGTCGAACCCGGGGTCCACCTCCCGGGCCGGGGCGGCGTCCGGATCGATGACACGCTCGTCGTCCGCCCAGAGGCGGATGGCGGACCCGAGCTACTCACCATCACGACCAAGGAGCTGCTCGCCCTGTAGGCAGGTGCGTGCCCCGGGGTCGTACGTCAGTCCAGGAGATTCCGCAACCGTGGCTTCCACGAACGACCTCAAGAACGGCATGGTGCTCAAGCTCGAAGGCGGCCAGCTCTGGTCCGTCGTCGAGTTCCAGCACGTCAAGCCCGGCAAGGGCCCGGCCTTCGTGCGCACCAAGCTCAAGAACGTGCTCTCCGGCAAGGTCGTCGACAAGACCTTCAACGCCGGCGTCAAGGTCGAAACGGCCACCGTCGACAAGCGCGACATGCAGTTCTCCTACATGGACGGCGAGTACTTCGTCTTCATGGACATGGAGACCTACGACCAGCTCATGGTCGACCGCAAGGCCGTCGGCGACGCCGCCAACTTCCTCGTCGAGGGCTTCACGGCCACGGTCGCCCAGCACGAGGGCGAGGTGCTCTTCGTCGAGCTGCCGGCCGCCGTCGAGCTGACCGTCCAGGAGACCGAGCCGGGCGTCCAGGGCGACCGCTCCACCGGCGGCACCAAGCCCGCCACGCTGGAGACCGGCCACCAGATCCAGGTCCCGCTCTTCATCACCACCGGTGAGAAGATCAAGGTCGACACCCGCACCAGCGACTACCTCGGCCGGGTGAACAGCTAACCGTGGCTGCCCGCAACACGGCCCGCAAGCGCGCCTTCCAGATCCTCTTCGAGGGCGACCAGCGCGGCGCCGAGGTCCTCACGGTCCTCGCCGACTGGGTCCGGCACTCCCGGGCCGACAGCCGGCAGCCGCCGGTGAGCGAGTACACGATGGAGCTGGTCGAGGGCTACGCGCAGCACGCGAAGCGCATCGACGAGCTGCTCGCCCAGTACTCGGTCGGCTGGACGCTCGACCGGATGCCGGTCGTCGACCGCAACATCCTGCGGCTCGGCGCCTATGAGCTGATCTGGGTCGACGCGACCCCGGACGCCGTCGTCCTCGACGAGATGGTGCAGCTGGCGAAGGAGTTCTCCACGGACGAGTCGCCCTCGTTCGTGAACGGCCTGCTCGGACGGCTGAAGGAGCTCAAGCCCTCACTCCGCCGCGACGAGGCCTGAAAGCCAGACAGAACGCCGGAGGGCCCGCAGCAGCGTGACTGCCGCGGGCCCTCCGGCGTTCCCCTGCCGTCCAGGGCTGCCGGGCCCTCACAACGGCGCCGGGGTGGCCGAAACCCATACGGTTTCGGCCACCCCGGCGGCACGTTTCTGCTGACCCTCGGCCAGCTGCGAAAAACGGTCAGCCCTCGTCGTGGGTCGCCACCGCGCGACGCGCGTCCGCGTCCAGGACACCCCAGCTGATCAGCTGCTCGGTGAGGACCGAGGGCGACTGGTCGTAGATGACGGCGAGTGTGCGCAGGTCGTCCTGGCGGATCGAGAGCACCTTGCCGTTGTAGTCACCGCGCTGCGACTGGATCGTGGCCGCGTAGCGCTGAAGGGGGCCCGCCTTCTCGGCCGGCACCGTGGCCAGCCGCTCCAGGTCCAGGACCAGCTTCGGCGGCGGCTCGGCGGCGCCGCCCGGGGTGGTGCCCGGGAGCAGCTCCTGCACCGGAACGCCGTAGAAATCCGCCAGCTCGGCAAGGCGCTGCACGGTCACGGCACGGTCGCCGCGCTCGTACGAACCGACCACGACCGCCTTCCAGCGTCCCTGGGACTTCTCCTCGACACCGTGGAGGGAAAGGCCCTGCTGGGTGCGGATCGCCCGGAGCTTGGCCCCGAGCTGTTTGGCGTATTCGCTGGACATATAGCTCCCCGGCACTGTGTCGACGCGTCTGGCGTGGGTGCCAGGCCGCGCGGCTGGTAACTCACTGTGAGGTTACGCAGCGTTACTCTGCCGCGTCAAGCCGAATGGTCCGCACCGACTCTTCCGTGGTATCGGCACTCTGTTAGGCCGAGTGGGTGATCCGAGGGGGCCGTCCGGGTGGCGGCGAGGGCCTGCTACCGTGGATGGCGCAATCCCGACGTCCTTTAAGGTCCGTCCCGTGAGGCGGAGAAGGAGGTCCGTTTCGTATGGACTCGCACGGCACACCCTCCGATGCCCGGCCCGTTCTCGAAGGCCCCGACATCGCGCGGGTACTGACCCGCATCGCCCACGAGATCGTCGAACGCGCGAAAGGCGCCGACGACGTGGTGCTCCTCGGCATTCCGACCCGGGGCGTCTTCCTCGCCCGGCGGATCGCCGACAAGCTCGAGCAGATCACCGAGCGCAAGGTTCCCTGCGGCTCGCTCGACATCACCATGTACCGCGACGACCTGCGCATGCACCCGCCGCGTGCGCTGGCCCGCACCGAGATCCCCGGTGACGGCATCGACGGCAAGCTGGTCGTCCTCGTCGACGACGTCCTCTTCTCCGGCCGCACGATCCGCGCCGCCCTCGACGCCCTGAACGACATCGGGCGCCCCCGCGCGGTGCAGCTCGCGGTCCTCGTCGACCGCGGTCACCGCGAACTGCCCATCCGCGCCGACTACGTCGGCAAGAACCTCCCCACGTCGTTGCGGGAGACGGTCAAGGTCCAGCTCGCCGAGGAGGACGGTCGCGACACCGTGCTGCTCGGTGCCAAGCCGGCCGCCCAGTAGCGCTCCAGGCGTACGCCGCTGTCGTACGCCGGCTCAGTGCGCGCACATGCGCGCCCGTCTGCCCCGAATCTCCCGATTGAACTGCCTTACGGAGCCTGACAGATGCAGCGTCATCTCATCTCGGCCGCCGACCTCACCCGCGACGACGCCGTCCTGATCCTCGACACCGCCGAGGAGATGGCCCGGGTCGCCGACCGGCCGATCAAGAAGCTGCCGACCCTGCGCGGCCGCACGATCGTCAACCTCTTCTTCGAGGACTCCACCCGGACCCGGATCTCCTTCGAGGCCGCCGAGAAGCGGCTGTCCGCGGACGTCATCAACTTCTCCGCCAAGGGTTCGAGCGTGTCCAAGGGCGAATCCCTGAAGGACACCGCCCAGACCCTGGAGGCCATGGGCGTCGACGCCGTGGTCATCCGGCACGGCGCCTCCGGAGCCCCGTACCGGCTGGCGAACTCCGGCTGGATCGACGCGGCCGTCGTCAACGCCGGCGACGGCACCCACCAGCACCCCACCCAGGCCCTGCTGGACGCCTTCACCATGCGCCGCCGCCTGATCGGCCCCGACGCCGGGATCGGCCAGGACCTCGAAGGCAAGCGCATCACCATCGTCGGCGACGTCCTGCACAGCCGGGTCGCCCGCTCCAACGTCGACCTGCTGCACACCCTCGGCGCCGAGGTCACCCTCGTCGCCCCGCCGACCCTGGTGCCCGTCGGCATCGAGAGCTGGCCCTGCGAGGTGTCGTACGACCTCGACAGCACGCTGCCCAAGTCCGACGCGGTGATGATGCTGCGCGTGCAGCGCGAGCGCATGAACGCCGCCTTCTTCCCGACCGAGCGCGAGTACTCCCGGCGCTACGGCCTCGACGGCGACCGCATGGCGCGGATGCCCGAGCACGCCGTCGTGATGCACCCCGGCCCGATGGTCCGCGGCATGGAGATCACCGCCGAGGTCGCCGACTCCGACCGCTGCACCGTCGTCGAGCAGGTCGCAAACGGAGTCTCCATCCGGATGGCCGTCCTGTACCTGCTGCTGGGCGGAAACGAACCCGCCGTCACCCAGACCCGTACCGAGGAGAAGTAAGACAGATGAGCAAGATCCTGATCCGTGGTGCGAAGGTGCTGGGCGGCGAGCCGCAGGACGTGCTGATCGACGGCGGGACGATCGCGGAGGTGGGCAGCGGGCTGCCCACCGACGGCGCGGAGGTCGTCGAGGCCGAGGGCAAGGTGCTGCTGCCGGGCCTGGTCGACCTGCACACCCATCTGCGTGAGCCCGGCCGAGAGGACTCCGAGACCGTCCTCACCGGTACGCGGGCCGCGGCCTCCGGCGGCTACACCACCGTGTTCGCCATGGCCAACACCTTCCCGGTCGCCGACACCGCCGGTGTCGTCGAGCAGGTCTGGCGGCTCGGCAAGGAGCACGGCTACTGCGACGTCCAGCCGATCGGTGCCGTCACCGTCGGCCTGGAGGGCCGCAAGCTCGCCGAGCTGGGCGCCATGTACGAGTCGGCCGCCGGGGTCACCGTCTTCTCCGACGACGGCAAGTGCGTCCACGACGCGGTGATCATGCGCCGGGCCCTGGAATATGTGAAGGCCTTCGGCGGTGTCGTCGCGCAGCACGCGCAGGAGCCGCGGCTGACCGAGGGCGCCGAGATGAACGAGGGCATTGTCTCCGCCGAGCTGGGCCTCGGGGGCTGGCCCGCGGTGGCCGAAGAATCGATCATCGCCCGGGATGTCCTGCTCGCCGACCACGTCGGCTCCCGCGTCCACATCTGCCACCTGTCGACCGCCGGGTCCGTCGAGATCGTCCGCTGGGCCAAGTCCCGCGGCATCGACGTCACCGCCGAGGTCACCCCGCACCACCTGCTCCTCACCGACGAGCTGGTCCGCACGTACAACCCCGTCTACAAGGTCAACCCGCCGCTGCGCACCGAGCGCGACGTGATGGCCCTGCGCGAGGCGCTCGCCGACGGCACGATCGACATCGTCGCCACCGACCACGCCCCGCACCCGCACGAGGACAAGGACTGCGAGTGGGCCGCGGCCGCCATGGGCATGGTCGGCCTGGAGACCGCGTTGTCAGTGGTGCAGGAGACCATGGTCGACACGGGCCTGCTGGACTGGGCCGGCGTCGCCGACCGCATGTCCTTCAAGCCCGCGCAGATCGGACAGGCCAAGGGGCACGGCCGTCCCGTCTCGGCAGGTGAGCCCGCCAACCTCACCCTCGTCGACACGGCATACCGTGGCTCTGTGGACCCCGCGGGCTTCGCCTCGCGCAGCCGCAACACCCCCTATGAGGGTCGTGAGCTGCCGGGCCGTGTGACGCACACGTGGCTGCGGGGCAAGGCCACGCTCGTCGACGGGAAGCTCACGTGACACCTGTACTCCTGCTGGCCGCCGAGAAGGAATCGGCGCAAGTGACCGACTGGGCCGCCCGCATCGGCTGGGTCGTCGGCCTCGCCCTGTTCGTCGCGCTCGTCTACTGGCTGATGCGCGAGGGCTGGAAGTGGCGCGGCACGCTCCAGGGCGACCTGCCCGAGCTGCCCGTCGCCCCGGACGAGACGGGCCCGGAGCGCCTGACCATGAGCGGCCGCTACCACGGCTCCACCACCGCCGGACAGTGGCTCGACCGCATCGTCGCGCACGGTCTGGGCACCCGCAGCCGCGCCGAGCTGACCCTCACGGACGCCGGACTGGACGTCGTACGCCCCGGGGCGAGCGACTTCTTCGTCCCGGCCGCACAGCTGCGCGAGGCCCGGCTCGACAAGGGCATCGCCGGCAAGGTGCTCACCGAGGGCGGCCTGCTCGTCGTCACCTGGGAGCACGGCGACAAGCTGATCGACTCCGGCTTCCGCTCCGACCACGCGGCCGAACACAACGAGTGGGTCGACACCATCAACTCCATGATCGAAACGAACAGCAGGGAAGGCGCCGAACGATGACCACCTCCACCAGGGGAGCTGCCAAAACTCCCGCCGTACTCGTCCTGGAGGACGGCCGGGTCTTCCGCGGCCGTGCCTACGGGGCCGTGGGGGAGACCTTCGGCGAAGCGGTGTTCTCCACCGGCATGACCGGCTACCAGGAGACCCTCACCGACCCCTCGTACCACCGCCAGGTCGTGGTGATGACCGCCCCGCACGTCGGCAACACCGGCGTCAACGACGAGGACATGGAGTCCAAGCGCATCTGGGTCTCCGGGTACGTCGTGCGCGACCCCGCGCGCGTGCCCTCCAGCTGGCGCTCCCGGCGCACGCTGGACGAGGAGCTGGCCGCGCAGGGCGTCGTCGGCATCTCCGGCATCGACACCCGCGCCCTCACGCGCCACCTGCGCGAGCGCGGCGCGATGCGCGTCGGCATCTTCAGCGGTGACGCGGTCCGGGACGACAGCGCACTCCTCGCGCGCGTGCAGGAAGCCCCGCAGATGAAGGGCGCGAACCTCTCCGCCGAGGTCGCCACCACCGAGCCGTACGTCGTCCCCGCGATCGGCGAGAAGAAGTTCACCGTCGCCGCCGTCGACCTCGGCATCAAGGGCATGACCCCGCACCGCATGGCCGAGCGCGGCATCGAGGTGCACGTGCTCCCGGCCACCGCGACCGTCGAGGACGTCTACGCGGTCGACCCGGACGGCGTGTTCTTCTCCAACGGCCCGGGCGACCCGGCCACCGCCGACCACCCCGTCTCCGTCATGCGGGGCGTCCTGGAGCGCGGCACCCCGCTGTTCGGCATCTGCTTCGGCAACCAGATCCTGGGCCGCGCGCTCGGCTTCGGCACCTACAAGCTGAAGTACGGCCACCGCGGCATCAACCAGCCGGTGCAGGACCGTACGACCGGCAAGGTCGAGGTCACCGCGCACAACCACGGCTTCGCCGTCGACGCCCCGCTCGACCAGGTCTCCGAGACCCCGTTCGGCCGCGCCGAGGTGTCCCACGTCTGCCTGAACGACAACGTGGTGGAGGGGCTCCAGCTCCTCGACCGCCCCGCCTTCAGCGTCCAGTACCACCCCGAAGCGGCAGCCGGCCCGCACGACGCCGCCTACCTGTTCGACCGCTTCGTATCCCTGATGGAGGGCCAGCGTGCCTAAGCGCACCGATATCCAGTCCGTCCTGGTCATCGGCTCCGGCCCGATCGTCATCGGCCAGGCCGCCGAGTTCGACTACTCCGGCACCCAGGCGTGCCGGGTCCTGAAGGCCGAGGGCCTCAGGGTCGTCCTGGTGAACTCCAACCCGGCGACGATCATGACCGACCCGGAGATCGCCGACGCCACCTACGTCGAGCCGATCACCCCCGAGTTCGTCGAGAAGATCATCGCCAAGGAGCGCCCGGACGCGCTGCTGCCCACCCTGGGCGGCCAGACGGCCCTCAACACCGCGATCTCGCTGCACGAGGCGGGGACGCTCGACAAGTACGGCGTCGAGCTGATCGGTGCCAACGTCGAGGCGATCCACAAGGGCGAGGACCGCGACCAGTTCAAGGAGGTCGTGGAAGAGGTCCGCAAGAAGATCGGCCACGGCGAGTCCGCCCGGTCCTACATCTGCCACTCCATGGACGACGTCCTCAGGGGCGTCGAGGAGCTCGGCGGCTACCCGGTCGTGGTCCGCCCGTCCTTCACCATGGGCGGTGCCGGCTCCGGCTTCGCACACGACGAGGAGGAGCTGCGCCGCATCGCCGGTCAGGGCCTCACGCTCTCGCCGACCACCGAGGTGCTCCTGGAGGAGTCCATCCTCGGCTGGAAGGAGTACGAGCTGGAGCTGATGCGCGACAAGCACGACAACGTCGTGGTCGTCTGCTCCATCGAGAACTTCGATCCCATGGGCGTGCACACCGGTGACTCGATCACCGTGGCGCCCGCGATGACGCTGACGGACCGCGAGTACCAGACCCTCCGCGACATCGGCATCGCCGTCATCCGCGAGGTCGGTGTCGACACCGGCGGTTGCAACATCCAGTTCGCGGTGAACCCCGAGGACGGCCGGGTCATCGTCATCGAGATGAACCCGCGCGTGTCCCGGTCCTCGGCGCTCGCCTCCAAGGCGACCGGCTTCCCGATCGCCAAGATCGCCGCCAAGCTCGCCGTCGGCTACACGCTGGACGAGATCCCGAACGACATCACGCAGGAGACCCCGGCCTCCTTCGAGCCGACGCTCGACTACGTGGTCGTGAAGGCCCCGCGCTTCGCCTTCGAGAAGTTCCCGAGCGCCGACTCCACCCTCACCACGACCATGAAGTCGGTCGGCGAGGCCATGGCCATCGGCCGCAACTTCACCGAGGCCTTCCAGAAGGCCCTGCGCTCGCTGGAGAAGAAGGGCAGCCAGTTCACCTTCGTCGGCGACCCCGGCGACAAGACCCGGCTCCTGGAAGAGGCGGTCCGCCCCACCGACGGCCGGATCAACACCGTCATGCAGGCCATCCGCGCGGGCGCCACGCCCGAGGAGGTCTTCGAGTACACGAAGATCGACCCCTGGTTCGTCGACCAGCTCTTCCTGATCAAGGAGATCGCGGAAGAGCTGGCCGAGGCCCCCGAGCTGACCACCGACCTGATCGCCGAGGCCAAGCGGCACGGCTTCTCCGACCAGCAGATCGGAGAGATCCGAGGCCTGCGCGAGGACGTCGTCCGCGAGGTCCGGCACGCGCTCGGCATCCGCCCGGTCTACAAGACGGTCGACACCTGCGCCGCCGAGTTCGCCGCGAAGACGCCGTACTTCTACTCCTCCTACGACGAGGAGACCGAGGTCGCGCCCCGCGAGAAGCCGGCCGTCATCATCCTGGGCTCCGGCCCGAACCGCATCGGCCAGGGCATCGAGTTCGACTACTCCTGCGTCCACGCCTCCTTCGCGCTCAGCGACGCGGGCTACGAGACGGTGATGGTCAACTGCAACCCGGAGACCGTCTCCACGGACTACGACACCTCCGACCGCCTGTACTTCGAGCCGCTGACGCTCGAAGACGTGCTGGAGATCGTGCACGCCGAGCAGCAGGCCGGCCCGGTCGCGGGCGTCATCGTCCAGCTCGGCGGCCAGACCCCGCTGGGCTTGTCGCAGGCGCTGAAGGACAACGGCGTGCCGATCGTCGGCACCTCCCCGGAGGCCATCCACGCCGCCGAGGACCGGGGCGCCTTCGGCCGGGTCCTCAAGGAGGCCGGCCTCCCGGCCCCCAAGCACGGCACCGCCACCACCTTCGCCGAGGCCAAGGCCATCGCCGACGAGATCGGCTACCCCGTCCTGGTGCGCCCCTCGTACGTCCTCGGCGGGCGCGGCATGGAGATCGTCTACGACGAGACGCGCCTGGAGGCGTACATCGCCGAGTCGACGGAGATCAGCCCGTCCCGGCCGGTCCTGGTCGACCGGTTCCTGGACGACGCGATCGAGATCGACGTCGACGCGCTCTACGACGGCCAGGAGCTGTACCTCGGCGGCGTCATGGAGCACATCGAGGAGGCCGGCATCCACTCCGGCGACTCGGCGTGCGCCCTGCCCCCGATCACGCTCGGCGGCTTCGACATCAAGCGCCTGCGCGCCTCCACGGAGGGCATCGCCAAGGGCGTCGGCGTGCGCGGCCTGATCAACATCCAGTTCGCGCTGGCGGGCGACATCCTCTACGTCCTGGAGGCCAACCCGCGCGCCTCCCGGACCGTCCCCTTCACCTCGAAGGCGACGGCGGTGCCGCTGGCGAAGGCCGCCGCCCGGATCTCACTGGGCGCGACCATCGCCGAGCTGCGCGCCGAGGGCCTGCTGCCGGCCGACGGTGACGGCGGCGAGCTGCCGTTCGACGCGCCGATCTCCGTCAAGGAGGCCGTCATGCCGTGGTCGCGCTTCCGCGACATCCACGGCCGCGGCGTCGACACGGTCCTCGGCCCGGAGATGCGCTCCACGGGTGAGGTCATGGGCATCGACTCCGTCTTCGGCACGGCGTACGCCAAGTCGCAGGCGGGCGCCTACGGCCCGCTGCCCACCAAGGGCCGCGCGTTCATCTCGGTCGCCAACCGCGACAAGCGCTCGATGATCTTCCCGGCCCGCGAGCTGGTCGCCCACGGCTTCGAGCTGCTCGCCACCTCCGGCACGGCCGAGGTGCTCAAGCGCAACGGCATCAACGCCACGATCGTGCGCAAGCAGTCCGAGGGCACCGGCCCCAACGGCGAGAAGACCATCGTCCAGCTCATCCACGACGGCGAGGTCGACCTCATCGTCAACACCCCGTACGGCACCGGTGGCCGCCTCGACGGCTACGACATCCGCACGGCGGCCGTGGCACGCTCCGTGCCCTGCCTGACGACCGTCCAGGCGCTCGCGGCGGCGGTCCAGGGCATCGACGCCCTCAACCGCGGCGACGTGAGCGTCCGATCGCTCCAGGAACACGCGGAACACCTGACCGCGGCCCGCGACTAGCAGCCGAAGAGGGGGACACCGGAAACGGTGTCCCCCTCTTCGTGAGGACGCCATGTCTTCGTGAGGACACCATGTACAAGATCTTTTTCAGTCTGTTCTTCAAGCGGATGGACCCGGAGCAGGCGCACCACCTGGCCTTCCGCTGGATCCGCCTGGCCGCCCGCGTGCCCGTGCTGCGCACCTTCCTCGCGGCCGCCCTCGCGCCCCGCCACAAGGAACTGCGCACGGAGGCCTTCGGGCTGCGCATGCACGGCCCCTTCGGGCTCGCCGCGGGCTTCGACAAGAACGCCGTCGGCATCGACGGCATGGCGATGCTCGGCTTCGACCACGTCGAGATCGGCACGGTCACCGGCGAGCCGCAGCCCGGCAACCCCAAGCAGCGGCTGTTCCGCCTCGTCAAGGACCGGGCGCTGATCAACCGCATGGGCTTCAACAACGACGGGTCGCTCCGCGTCGCCGCCCGCCTGGCCTCCCGGACGCCCGTCTTCAAGACCGTCGTCGGCGTCAACATCGGCAAGACCAAGGTCGTACCCGAGGAGGAGGCCGTCGCGGACTACGTGAAGTCCGCCGAGCGGCTGGCGCCCTACGCCGACTACCTCGTGGTCAACGTCTCCTCCCCGAACACGCCCGGTCTGCGCAATCTCCAGGCCACGGAGGCGCTGCGCCCGCTGCTGAGCGCCGTCCGCGAGGCCGCCGACCGCGCGGTGTCCGCGCGGCGTGTCCCGCTCCTGGTCAAGATCGCGCCGGACCTCGCCGACGAGGACGTCGACGCCGTCGCCGACCTCGCCGTGGAACTCGGCCTGGACGGGATCATCGCCACGAACACCACCATCGCGCGCGAGGGACTCGGCCTGAAGTCCGACCCCTCCCTGGTCAAGGAGACCGGCGGCCTGTCCGGCGCGCCCCTGAAGGAACGCTCCCTGGAGGTCCTGCGCCGCCTGTACGCGCGCGTGGGCGACCGGATCACCCTGGTGGGCGTCGGGGGCGTCGAGAACGCCGAGGACGCCTGGCAGCGCATCCTGGCCGGTGCCACGCTGGTCCAGGGCTACAGCGCCTTCATCTACGAGGGGCCGTTCTACGCTCGCGCCCTCCACAAGGGGCTCGCCGCGCGCCTGCGCACCAGCCCGTACGCCACGCTCGCCGACGCGGTGGGCGCCGACGTGAGGAAGACGGCATGAGTGGTCTGGAACCCTTCGGTGCCCGCCTGCGCCGCGCCATGGACGAGCGCGGCCCGCTCTGCGTCGGCATCGACCCGCACGCCTCCCTGCTCGCCGAGTGGGGCCTCAACGACGACGTGGCGGGCCTGGAGCGGTTCAGCCGCACGGCCGTCGAGGCGGTGGCCGACCGGGTCGCCGTGCTCAAGCCGCAGAGCGCGTTCTTCGAGCGGTTCGGCTCGCGCGGCGTCGCCGTCCTGGAGAAGTCGGTGGCCGAGGCGCGGGCGGCCGGCGCGCTGGTCGTGATGGACGCCAAGCGCGGCGACATCGGCTCGACCATGGCCGCGTACGCCGAGTCCTTCCTGCACAAGGACGCGCCACTGTTCTCCGACGCGCTGACCGTCTCGCCGTACCTCGGCTACGGCTCGCTGAGCCCGGCCGTCGCGCTGGCGCGGGAGAACGGCGCCGGCCTGTTCGTGCTGGCGCTGACCTCCAACCCGGAGGGCGGCGAGGTCCAGCACGCCGTACGGTCCGACGGGCGGAACGTCGGAGCGACCATGCTGGCGCACCTGTCCGCGGAGAACGCGGGAGAGGAGCCCCTGGGGTCCTTCGGCGCGGTCGTCGGCGCCACCCTCGGCGATCTGTCCTCGTACGACCTGGACATCAACGGCCCGCTCCTCGCGCCCGGCATCGGCGCCCAGGGGGCGACGCCGGCCGATCTTCCCCGGGTCTTCGGGGCGGCGGTGCGCAATGTCGTGCCGAACGTCAGCCGGGGAGTGCTACGCCACGGTCCCGACGCGGTCGCGCTGCGTGACGCCGCGGAACGCTTCGCGGAGGAGATCCGGCACGCCGTGACCTCCTCCTGACCACTTCCTGCTCTTCTCCGAAGTCCTGCGATGAGTGGTCCGGGGCGCGCTTGAATCTGAATACATCCTCAAATCCGGGGCAGTATGTCCTAAATGTCCGTTCAGATGAAGGCTGACCAGGACTTTTCCGCTGTTCTCGCTGACTCTGGCGGACTTGCCCGCTAGTCTCCGACGAGAGTGAACGGGCAAGCGTGTTGCTCGTAGCTCCCCAGGTGTGGGGCGACTAGGTTCCTCACCGGTCCGTATCCGACAGTTCGACATCCGAGGTGACGTAGGCGTGGCTCTTCCGCCCCTTACCCCTGAACAGCGCGCAGCCGCGCTCGAAAAGGCCGCCGCGGCTCGCCGGGAGCGGGCCGAGGTCAAGAATCGACTCAAGCACTCCGGCGCCTCTCTTCACGAGGTCATCAAGCAGGGCCAGGAGAACGACGTCATCGGCAAGATGAAGGTCTCCGCCCTCCTCGAGTCCCTGCCGGGCGTGGGCAAGGTCCGCGCCAAGCAGATCATGGAGCGACTCGGTATCTCCGAGAGCCGCCGCGTGCGTGGTCTCGGTTCCAACCAGATCGCCTCCCTTGAGCGTGAGTTCGGCAGCACCGGTTCCTGAACCGGGCATTCCGGGGGAGCGAGTCCCGGGCACTCCGGGATTGCTGGATAATCGCTGCATGGCTGCAACACCCCGGGGGACCACCCCCGTGCCCCCGGACGTACGTCCGCGGCTGACCGTGCTCTCCGGCCCCTCCGGGGTCGGCAAGAGCACGGTCGTCGCCCATATGCGCAAGGAACATCCCGAGGTCTGGCTCTCGGTGTCGGCGACGACCCGCAAGCCCCGCCCCGGCGAGAAGCACGGAGTCCACTACTTCTTCGTCAGTGACGACGAGATGGACAAGCTGATCGCCAACGGCGAACTGCTGGAGTGGGCCGAGTTCGCGGGCAACCGCTACGGCACGCCGCGCGCGGCCGTACAGGAGCGCCTGGAGAAGGGTGAGCCCGTACTGCTCGAGATCGATCTCCAGGGCGCCCGTCTGGTCCGGGAGTCGATGCCCGAGGCCCAGCTGGTGTTCCTGGCTCCGCCCTCCTGGGAGGAGCTGGTGCGCAGACTCACCGGGCGGGGTACCGAACCGCCCGAGGTCATCGAGCGCCGGCTCGAGGTGGCGAAGACCGAACTGGCCGCCGAGCCCGAGTTCGATACGACCCTGGTGAACACCTCCGTCGAGGACGTGGCTCGCGAGCTGCTAGCCTTGGTGGACGTCGTGTGACCATCGCTGATCGATTCCGGGTCTCGCTGATCACCCCGACAGAATCTTTCCCATCCATCGGAAGGTAGAGCGTGTCCTCTTCCATCTCCGCGCCCGAGGGCATCATCAACCCGCCGATCGACGAGCTCCTCGAGGCCACCGACTCGAAGTACAGCCTCGTGATCTACGCGGCCAAGCGGGCCCGCCAGATCAACGCGTACTACTCGCAGCTCGGCGAGGGTCTCCTCGAGTACGTCGGTCCTCTCGTCGACACCCACGTCCACGAGAAGCCGCTCTCGATCGCCCTTCGCGAGATCAACGCGGGGCTGCTGACGTCCGAGGCCGTCGAGGGCCCGGCGCAGTAAGTACTATTTGCAGCTTGACGCTGACTTTTCCACAGGCCCGGCAGGCCGACTGCCGGGCCTGTGGTGTGTCATGGAGTCGTACGGTGTGCCGGTTGCCGAGGTCCGGGGAGAGACGTGGACAAGCCGAAGGTCGTTCTGGGGGTCACTGGCGGCATCGCCGCGTACAAGGCCTGTGAGCTGCTGCGGCGGCTGACGGAGTCGGGCCATGACGTGCGCGTGGTGCCCACCGCCTCCGCGCTGCACTTCGTCGGCGCCGCCACCTGGTCCGCGCTCTCCGGAAACCCGGTCTCCACCGAGGTGTGGGACGAAGTGCACGAGGTCCCGCACGTCCGCATCGGACAGCACGCCGACCTGGTCGTCGTCGCCCCCGCCACCGCCGACATGCTCGCCAAGGCGGCCCACGGCCTCGCCGACGACCTTCTCACCAACACGCTGCTCACCGCCCGCTGCCCGGTCGTCTTCGCCCCCGCCATGCACACGGAGATGTGGGAGCACCCGGCCACCCGGGAGAACGTGGCGACGCTGCGCCGCCGCGGCGCCGTCGTCATCGAACCGGCCGTGGGCCGCCTCACTGGCGTCGACACCGGCAAGGGCCGGCTGCCCGACCCCGGCGAGATCTTCGAGGTCTGCCGCCGGGTGCTGGTCCGGGGCGTGACCGAGCCCGACCTGAAGGGCCGGCATGTGGTGGTCAGCGCCGGAGGCACCCGCGAACCCCTGGACCCCGTCCGGTTCCTCGGCAACCGCTCCTCCGGCAAGCAGGGCTACGCCCTCGCCCGCACCGCGGCCGCCCGCGGCGCCCGGGTCACGCTGATCGCGGCGAACAGCGCCCTGCCCGACCCGGCCGGCGTGGACGTCGTCCCCGTGGGCACCGCCGTGCAGCTGCGCGAGGCGGTGCTGCGGGCCTCCGCCGACGCCGACGCGGTGGTCATGGCGGCGGCGGTGGCCGACTTCCGCCCGGCGGTGTACGCGGCGGGGAAGATCAAGAAGAAGGACGACCAGGAGCCGGAGCCGATCACCCTGGTGCGGAATCCGGACATCCTCGCGGAGATCTCCACCGAGCGCGCCCGCCCCGGACAGGTCGTCGTCGGCTTCGCCGCGGAGACCGACGACGTGCTCGCCAACGGCCGCGCGAAACTGAAGCGCAAGGGCTGCGATCTGCTGGTGGTGAACGAGGTGGGGGAGAGCCGGACCTTCGGTTCCGAGGAGAACGAGGCCGTCGTCCTCGGCGCCGACGGCAGTGAGACCGCGGTGCCGTACGGACCCAAGGAAGCCCTGGCCGAAACCGTATGGGACCTGGTGGCCGAGCGTCTCCGCTGATGTTTCATGCGCCCTGCGACCCCGTGAAACCCGGCCGATCGGGGCGTGGCGCCTCTGGCCAACGTCGCTCGGCATTGGGCAGAATGCCCGTGCCGCAGGTCACAGCACTTCCGAGTGGCGAGACAGGGGGGCCGTGGCCGAAGCGTGACCGATAAACTGTTCCACGGACGGCGTCGGGTGCAGCCCCCGCCGTCCGCCACTGATCAGCCAGCAGCCGCTGCAACCCCAGGGAGCGTTGTGTCCCGTCGTCTGTTCACCTCGGAGTCCGTGACCGAGGGTCACCCCGACAAGATCGCTGACCAGATCAGCGACACCATTCTCGACGCGCTGCTCCGCGAGGACCCGACCTCCCGGGTCGCCGTCGAGACCCTGATCACGACCGGTCTGGTGCACGTGGCCGGCGAGGTCACGACCAAGGCGTACGCGGACATCGCGACGCTGGTCCGGAGCAAGATCCTCGAAATCGGCTACGACTCCTCCAAGAAGGGCTTCGACGGCGCCTCCTGCGGGGTCTCGGTGTCCATCGGCGCGCAGTCCCCGGACATCGCCCAGGGCGTGGACACGGCTTACGAGTCCCGTGTCGAGGGCGACGAGGACGAGCTCGACAAGCAGGGCGCGGGCGACCAGGGCCTGATGTTCGGCTACGCGACGGACGAGACGCCCACGCTGATGCCGCTGCCGGTCTTCCTGGCGCACCGCCTGTCGAAGCGCCTGTCCGACGTGCGCAAGAACGGCACGATCCCTTACCTGCGCCCGGACGGCAAGACGCAGGTCACCATCGAGTACGACGGCGACAAGGCGGTCCGCCTGGACACCGTCGTGGTCTCCTCGCAGCACGCCTCCGACATCGACCTGGACTCGCTCCTGGCTCCGGACATCAAGGAGTTCGTCGTCGACCCGGAGCTCAAGGCGCTGCTCGACGAGGGCATCAAGATCGACACGGAGAACTACCGCCTCCTGGTCAACCCGACCGGCCGCTTCGAGATCGGCGGCCCGATGGGTGACGCCGGCCTGACCGGCCGCAAGATCATCATCGACACCTACGGCGGCATGGCCCGCCACGGCGGCGGCGCCTTCTCCGGCAAGGACCCGTCCAAGGTCGACCGCTCCGCGGCGTACGCGATGCGCTGGGTCGCCAAGAACGTCGTCGCAGCGGGTCTCGCCACCCGCTGCGAGGTCCAGGTGGCGTACGCCATCGGCAAGGCCGAGCCGGTCGGTCTGTTCGTCGAGACCTTCGGCACCGCCAAGGTCGACACGGACAAGATCGAGAAGGCGATCGACGAGGTCTTCGACCTCCGTCCGGCCGCGATCATCCGCGACCTCGACCTGCTCCGCCCGATCTACTCCCAGACGGCGGCCTACGGCCACTTCGGCCGCGAGCTCCCCGAGTTCACCTGGGAGCGGACGGACCGCGTGGACGCGCTGCGCAAGGCCGCGGGGCTGTAAGTCCCGGCAGGGCGGCGAGGCCACGCGCCCGACGCCGCCGCGGTACCTCGCGAGGCCCGGCACCCTTCGGGGCGCCGGGCCTCGTCGTGCGTCCGGTGCGCGGGCGGCGGGTACTCGGGGCCCGCCGGATGTCAGTGGTGTTTGGTAAGAATGCAAGCGTGAGCAGCGAGAACGAACAGGCGTGCGGCGGCGCGGAAGGTGCGCCGCCCGAGCAGCTCGCGCTCATCCGGGAGAGTGTGCGCCAGGCCAAGACGCCCCGGGCCAAGCCGCGGACCTGGCGGGGGGCCGCGCTCGCCAAGAACCTGCCCGTCGCGCGGGTGCTCGTCGACAAGGGCGTGCTCCACCTCGACCGGTACTTCGACTACGCCGTGCCCGAGGAACTGGACGAGCAGGCCCAGCCGGGCGTGCGGGTGCGGGTCCGGTTCGGGGCCGGGCGGCACCGGGTGCGGGACGGGCGGCGCGAGGGCGGGGGGCTGATCGACGGGTTCCTCGTCGAGCGGCTGGCCGAGTCCGACTACTCCGGGCCGCTGGCCGCCCTCGCCCAGGTCGTGTCGCCCGAGCGGGTGCTGAGCGAAGAGCTGCTGGGGCTGGCCCGGGCGGTCGCCGACCGGTACGCCGGCAGCCTCGCCGACGTCCTGCAACTCGCGGTGCCGCCGCGCAACGCCCGGGCCGAGCAGCGCCCCTCGCCCGCACCGTTGCCGCCGCCCCCGGCGCCCGAGACGGGCACCTGGCAGCGGTACGAGCAGGGGGCGGCCTTCCTGGAGTCGCTGGCCTCGGGCGGTGCGCCACGGGCCGTGTGGAACGCGCTGCCCGGCCCGGAGTGGAGCGAGGAGCTGGCCCGGGCCGTCGGGGCGACGCTGGCCTCCGGTCGCGGGGCGCTCGTGGTCCTGCCCGACGGGCGGGCGGTCGCGCGGGCCGACGCCGCCCTGACCGCCCTGCTGGGGGAGGGGCGGCACGCGGTGCTCACCGCCGACGCGGGTCCCGAGAAGCGGTACGCGCAGTGGCTCGCGGTCCGGCGGGGCTCCGTACGAGCCGTGATCGGGACCCGCGCCGCGATGTTCGCACCGGTCCAGGACCTCGGCCTGGTCGCCATCTGGGACGACGGGGACGACAGCCACAGCGAGCAGCACGCCCCGCAGCCCCACGCCCGTGAGGTGCTGCTGCTGCGGGCCGCCCAGGACAAGTGCGGCTTCCTGCTGGGCAGCTGGGGCTGCACGGTGGAGGCCGCGCAGCTCGTCGAGAGCGGATGGGCGCGCCCGCTGGTCGCCGGGCGTGAGCAGGTGCGCGCCACCGCCCCGCTCGTCCGCACCGTCGGGGACGGGGACCTCGCACGGGACGAGGCCGCCCGGGCCGCCCGGCTGCCGACCCTCGCCTGGCAGGTCGTGAGGGAAGGCCTGCGGCATGGCCCGGTGCTCGTGCAGGTGCCCCGGCGGGGATACGTGCCGCGCATGGCGTGCGCCAACTGCCGGGCGCCCGCGCGCTGCCGGCACTGCTCCGGACCGCTGGAAACCAGGGACGGCGGCGCGTTGTGCTGCGGGTGGTGCGGCCGTGAGGAGGGCAGCTGGCACTGCCCGGAGTGCGGCGCCTTCCGGCTGCGCGCCTCGGTGGTGGGCGCCCGGCGGACCGCCGAGGAACTCGGACGGGCCTTCCCCGCCGTCCCCGTGCGGACCTCGGGCCGTGAACACGTGCTCGACACGGTGCCGGGAGCGCCCGCGCTGGTGGTGAGCACGCCCGGGGCCGAACCCGTCGCCGAGGGCGGGTACGCGGCGGCGCTGCTGCTCGACGGGTGGGCCATGCTCGGGCGGCCCGACCTGCGGGCCGGGGAGGACGCGTTGCGGCGGTGGATCGCGGCCGGGGCGCTCGTCCGGTCGCAGCCGGCCGGTGGCACGGTGGTGGTCGTGGCCGAGCCGACGCTGCGGCCCGTCCAGGCGCTCGTGCGGTGGGACCCCGTCGGTCACGCGGTGCGGGAACTCGCCGAGCGGGCCGAGCTGGGGTTTCCCCCGGTGTCGCGGATGGCGGCCGTGTCGGGTCCGGCGGAGGCGGTGACCGAGTTTCTCCGTGCGGCCGAACTGCCGCCGGAGGCCGAGGTACTGGGGCCGGTGCCGTTGCCCGTGCCCGCGGCGGGGCGACCGCGGCGGGCGGGGGCGCCGCCGGCCGGGGAGCAGTGGGAGCGTGCGTTGGTCAGGGTGCTGCCGGGGAAGGGCGCGGCGCTGGCCGGTGCGCTGAAGGCGGCGCAGGCCGCGCGGATGGCCCGGGGGAGTGCGGAGCCGGTGTGGGTGCGGATCGATCCGGCTGACATCGGGTGAAGTGGTGGGTGGCGCTGTGGGTGGCGCGGTGGCTGTCGTCGCCCGGCGCCCGCCGCTGTTCTTCCCCGTACACGCCGCTGCCCTCCCGGACGCATCGGGAGGGCAGCGGCGTGTCGGGACGGGGTGCGGTTCAGCCGTTGCGCGGGCCGGGGAAGGCCGTCGGCCTCGCCTCGTCGCGGAGGGCCGGGCTGCCCGCCGTCGGCTGAGTGGGCATGGAGCGGGCCGTCGGGACCGTCGGGACCGTGGGGAGGCCGGTGTTCACCGGGACCGTGGGGAGGCCGGTGTTCACACTGACCGTGCGGGAGCCCGACGGCTCCGGTGTGCGCTCCGCCTCGGCCGCGGCCGGCTGGGCCGTGGTCCGGCGTGCGCCGTAACGGCGGTGGACCGCCTGTTTGGTGACTCCGAGCGCGGAGCCCACCGCGTCCCACGAGAAGCCGAGTGAGCGGTCGAAGTCCACGGCCGCCGTCACCAGGGTCTCGACACTGTCCCGCAGCTCCTGGGCGAGACGTACCGTCGGGGCGGGAGCGCGTCCGTAGACGACGAAGCCCGTGGAGGGGCCGGAGCGGCGCGGGCGGTAGACGTTGCCCAACTGGGCGGTGAGTGTGCGCAGTGCGTCCACCTGCCGGCGGACCCGCTCGATGTCCCGCACCAGCAAGTGCAGGCTGGCCCGAGCCTGGGCGTCGTGGGTTGCGTGGTCGGCCATGAACAAGCCTCTCGAACCGGCGTTGAAAGGAATGGGCCGCGATCGCGGCCCGAAGTGGTCAACTCTGTCTTGACCAACGCGGCTTCGCTCCGCGGGTCACGGTGTGGGGGCGTGGGGGCTTATGCGTGCGCCTGTTTGCGCCCGGCGTGCGCCTCGGCCTGCGGCCTTCGGTTTTGGTCTCCCACCCGCGCACCGCCCGTAACAGTTGGCCAAGAGGCTGAGGTCTCCCGTGGGGGCCGGGCGCCGTCGGCGGCTTTCCACGGCGGGGCTCATAGACTTGTGAGCTGCCCGCCGTCCACCCCTGCCCGAGAGGCTCCCACCACCCCATGAAGCTCGTCTTCGCCGGTACACCCGAGGTCGCCGTTCCCGCTCTGGACGCTCTTCTCGCCTCTGAGCGGCACGAGGTGGCCGCTGTCGTCACGCGGCCCGACGCGCCGGCCGGGCGGGGGCGCAGGCTCGTCGCGTCGCCCGTCGCCGAGCGGGCGGAGGAGGCCGGGATCGAGATGCTGAAGCCCGCGAAGCCGAAGGACCCCGAGTTCCTGGAGCGGCTGCGGGAGATCGGGCCGGACTGCTGCCCCGTCGTCGCCTACGGCGCGCTGCTGCCCCGGGTCGCCCTCGACGTCCCCGCGCACGGCTGGGTCAATCTGCACTTCTCCCTGCTGCCGGCCTGGCGCGGTGCCGCGCCCGTGCAGCACGCCATCATGGCCGGGGACGAGATCACCGGGGCTTCCACGTTCCTGATCGAGGAGGGGCTCGACTCCGGACCGGTCTACGGGACGGTCACCGAGGAGATCCGGCCCACCGACACCAGCGGTGACCTGCTGACGCGGCTGGCGTTCGCCGGTGCCGGGCTGCTCGCGGCGACCATGGACGGGATCGAGGACGGCACCCTGAAGGCCGTACCGCAGCCGGCCGAGGGCGTCAGCCTGGCCCCGAAGGTCAATGTCGAGGACGCGCACGTCGACTGGAACGCTCCCGCGCTGCGCGTCGACCGGATGGTGCGGGGCTGCACTCCCGCGCCCGGCGCCTGGACCACGTTCCGCAGCGAGCGGCTCAAGCTCATCCAGGTCACCCCCGTGCCGGACCGGACGGATCTCGCCCCGGGGCAGATCTCCGCCGGGAAGAACAACGTGTACGTCGGCACCGGCTCGTACGCGGTCGAGCTGGTCTGGGTGCAGGCCCAGGGCAAGAAGCCGATGCGGGCGGCGGACTGGGCCCGCGGGGTGCGGATCGCCGAGGGCGAGCGGCTCGGGGGCTGACACGGCGCCGCGTCCGGGGCGGCGTAGGCTGGACGGCGCACTTCTTCTCACACCCGGAGCACCTTTTTCGTGAGCGACCAGCCCCGTCGGCCCCGTACGCCCGGCAAGCCCTACCGTCGGCCCAAGAAGGACCCCGTCCGCATCCTCGCCTTCGAGGCGCTGAGGGCCGTGGACGAGCGGGACGCCTACGCCAACCTCGTTCTGCCGCCCCTGTTGCGCAAGGCGCGGGAGAAGGAGGGACCCGAGAACTTCGACGCCCGGGACGCGGCGCTCGCCACCGAGCTGGTGTACGGCACGCTGCGGCGGCAGGGGACGTACGACGCGGTCCTCTCGGCCTGCGTGGACCGGCCGCTGCGGGAGGTCGACCCGCCGGTGCTGGACGTGCTGAGCCTCGGCGCGCACCAGCTGCTCGGGACGCGGATCCCGACGCACGCGGCCGTGTCCGCCACCGTCGAGCTCGCCCGGGTCGTGCTCGGCGACGGGCGGGCCAAGTTCGTCAACGCCGTGCTGCGGAAGGTCGCGCAGCACGATCTGGAGGGCTGGCTGGAGCAGGTCGCGCCGCCCTACGACGAGGACCCCGAGGACCATCTCTCCGTCGTCCACTCGCATCCACGGTGGGTCGTGTCGGCGCTGTGGGACTCCCTCGGCGGCGGTCGCGCCGGCATCGAGGACCTGCTGCGCGCCGACAACGAGCGGCCCGAGGTGACCCTGGTGGCGCGGCCCGGACGGGCCACCGCCGAGGAACTGCTCGAAGAGGACGCCGCTCTGCCGGGACACTGGTCGCCGTATGCCGTGCGGCTGACCGAGGGCGGTGAGCCGGGCGCCGTCGCGGCCGTGCGGGACGGGCGCGCGGGCGTGCAGGACGAGGGCAGCCAGCTGGTGGCGCTCGCCCTGGCCAACGCGCCGCTGGAGGGGCCCGACCGGCGGTGGCTGGACGGGTGTGCGGGGCCCGGCGGCAAGGCGGCGCTGCTCGGCGCCCTCGCGGCCCAGCGGGGCGCGCTGCTCGTCGCCTCCGAGAAGCAGACCCACCGCGCCGGGCTCGTGGCCAGGGCGCTGGAGGGGAACCCCGGGCCGTACCAGGTGATCGCCGCGGACGGGACGCGTCCGGCCTGGCGGCCCGGCAGCTTCGACCGTGTACTGGTCGACGTGCCGTGCACCGGGCTCGGGGCCCTGCGACGCCGTCCCGAGGCACGCTGGCGGCGCCGGCCGGAGGACCTGGAGGGGTTCGCGCCGTTGCAGCGCGGCCTGCTGCGCACCGCCCTGGAGTCCGTGCGGGTCGGCGGTGTCGTCGGCTACGCGACCTGCTCGCCGCACCTCGCCGAGACCAGGGCCGTGGTCGCCGACGTCCTCAAGCAGCACCCGGACACCGAGCTCCTCGACGCCCGGCCGCTGCTGCCCGGCGTACCGGACCTGGGAGAGGGGCCCGACGTGCAGCTGTGGCCGCATCTGCACGGGACCGACGCGATGTACCTCTCGCTCATCCGCCGGACCGGCTGACCCCGGCCCCGTTGTAGGTTCTCAAAATGAGTGACCAATTCTCATTCCAGTTGGCCACTGTCTGGCCAACTGGCCAACTAAATGAGACGGACAGTTGTTCGAGATATCGCTCATGAGTATGAACCCTGCGGCCCCCTCTGTGTGTCTGCGTGCCCCCATGTAACCGTCGGAGGGACGGCCTGACGGCACCATGCTATGAGGCCAGCACATGAGTTGCTGGGGGACGTGTGAGCATTGCGGTCGACTCTGTCTCGTTGACGGTACGCCGGAGTGACGGTGAGCTTGCGGCGGCGCCATGGCCGTATACGGACATTGAAAGAATGGAATCGTTGGTTCCGTGGCGCACGTTCCGCTGGTATTACGGCCAGAAGCATTACTCGGGTTTCTACTGGTCCTCGACCATGCGTGCTCACGTGATTTATGAATCACGGCTGGAGCTGACGCGCCTGATCTATGCAGATTTCTCGCCTGAAGTTAGGTCGATTCACGCTCAGCCATTTTTGATTACGGCGGAGATCGATAAGGTCCGGCGACGGCATGTGCCTGATTTCTTGCTGCTGCGCGATGACTCGGTGCCTATGGTGGTTGATGTCAAGCCGCGTGAGTTACTGACCCGACCGAAAGTGTCATTTTCGCTTGGGTGGGCTCGAGAGGTGGTCGAGTCCTGGGGTTGGGAGTATCAAGTATGGTGTGAACCGCCGCATGATGAGCGGGCTAATCTGCGATTCCTGGCCGGATATAGGTGCGACTGGCTGTTCCGTGCGGAACTGCTGCAAGAAATCCGCGGTGCGAACCTAGAAGGAGTGACCCTGGGTGATGCATTTCGCTCATTCCCGAACTGGTCCAAAGAGCTTGTGCGTGCCAGCATCTTCCACCTTCTTTGGTCGCAGCATCTCTCTACTGACTTTGATGGGATTCTGTCCGAACGGAGTGTACTGAGCGGGAAAGCGGCAACTCTTGTAGGTGCAGGGGTGAGTGTGATGCCTGATCCAATCCACGATCCAGAACAGGATGACCAAGAAGCCGCCGTGTCGAACCAAGTCGATGACTTGGGTGGCAAACGGAGAAGCGGACAGGGCGCAGCACGTGTAGGGGTGGGGACACGGTTTCACTACGACGGTGAAGTCGTCACGGTGGTGGAGATGTTTGGCTCTTCCCGTGGCAACGAGATCCTGGTCAAGGACGGACGCGGTCGCAGGTTCCGACTCTCCCTAAGAGAGGTGCTGGCCTCGGGCCGTGCCCGTGTCATTGCGGAAAACCCAGGGCCCTCCTCAGAAGATCCGGGCGAAACAGCCTCGGTAACTCTTGCCCTGCTCGAGGATTTCGAGCTGGAGACGATTCGCGAGCGGGCGGCGCACCTTAACGAGGTGCTGTACGGCTACCGTTCCGGAACGCCGGAGTTGGCGGGCCCGGGGGAACCACGGCCCGAGTACACGCCGGGCACGCCCAAGATGGATCGTTACAGGGCCAAGGCGGAGGAACTCGGTGTTGGCGTGAGGACGCTCAGACGCTGGATTGCCGCGTTCGAGGCCGAACGTGAAGCAGCTCTGGTGCGTGACTTGCCTGAGCGGTCCACCGACTCGGCAGGAGTGGGGCGAGCTGACCCCCGGTGGGTGGAAATGGCCTTGGAGAGCATGGCAGAGCACGAAGATGATGCGACGCCAACCCAATCTAAGGTCATCCGAACCATTGGTCCCCGCCTCGAAGCCCGCTACGGGAAGAGTGAGGTACCGCTCCCTAGCAGGGCAACGGCGTATCGATGGCTTTCCGAGCTCGAGAAGCGCCGGCCGACTTTCCGCCTTAGCGCACAGAGGAACCGTGACATTGCTTCCCGGCCAGCCGGCGTATACGGAAAGTTGCGGCCGACACGACCTGGTGAGTTCCTGTTGCTGGACACGAATCGGCTGGACGTCTTCGCGCTCGACCCGTTGACATTGAAGTGGGTGCAGCCGGAGTTGACGGCAGCCATGGACTGGTACGACCGCTGTATTACTGGACTGCGGATGACCCCCGCATCCACCAAGTCCGTTGACGTAGCCGCGACACTCTTTGAAACCTACCGTCCCCGTCCGGCGGGCAAGGACTGGCCGCGTGACGCGGTTTGGCCCGACCACGGCATTCCCCGGACAGTCCTGCTGGATCGGGATGCCATCGAGGGCCCCATGGCGGATGCCGCAGCCCGTGTAACAGGACGGGGTTCTCAGGGGCCAGGCCTGGTCCCTGAGACCATCGTGGTGGACCACGGCAAGCCCTACGTGTCCGAGCACATCACCAGTGTCTGCCAGCGGCTGGGCATCTCCATCCAACCTGCCCGACTGCGTACAGGACGGGACAAGGGCCCTCTTGAGCGGTTCTTCCGAACACTTCGTGAAGGGTTGCTTGAGAACCTTCCCGGATACAAAGGACCAGATATCTACGGGCGGGGGGTGAATCCGGAAGGCGAGGCCTTCTTCTTCCTCAACGAACTGGAAGCGATCATCCGGGAGTGGGTGGCCTTGGTCTACCACCAGCGTCCTCACGACGGCCTCGTCGATCCTCGGATCCCAGGACTGGATTTGTCTCCGGCCGCAATGTTCGATCACGGTATCGCCCGAGCTGGTTACATCGAGGTCCCTCGCGATCCCGACCTCGGATTCGAATTCCTCAAGACTGACTGGAGGTCAATCCAGCACTACGGCGTCGAAATCCGCGGCTGCCGCTACAACGGGCCGGGACTGAACGGCCTCCGCAACCAGACGAGCCCTTATACCTCCCCCCGTGCCAAAGGACGCTGGCCTATTCACGTCGACCCTGACGACATCACCCGCGTCTACTTCCGCCGCCCTGATACCCGTAAGTGGCACACGCTGGACTGGGAGCACGCTCCGGCCATGAACTTTCCGGTAAGTGAGGACGCTTTGGAGCTCGCCCGGAAGATGGCGCGGCACAAGTATCGCTATCCGGACGACGAGAACGCGCTGACGCAGCTGCTGGAGCGCTGGAATCTCGGGCTGGGCCTGACCAGGTCTGAGCGACGCGTGGCATTGCGTATGGCGCGTGAGCAGTCGGCTATCGACTTGCCCGCTACTGACAGCGAGGTCGCCATGCTGCCCTCCGTGGCCAAGGTGATGGCCACCAACGTGGAAACGATGCAGGACGAAGAGGAGCCAGAGCCCGAACCGTACGAAGGCGCCCAAGCAGGCGATGACGACGAGGACGACGAACTGGATGTTCTTGTCTGTCCGTCGGACGGTCCTGATGGCGAGGACGACTACTACGCGGATGCTCTGGAGGACGCATGACCGATAGAACGCCGAATGGTGCGAGCCTGCCGCTGGACAACCTGACACTGTCCCGAAAGGAAGGATTTCGCCAACTGGCCGAGGCGCCGAAACGTATCCAGCCCGACCTCATGACCGTTGGGCAGGTCGCTCTGCTCGACGAGCCGGCACATGCCGCTTACAACCGACTTAGGCGAGATTGGCACGCCAATCTCGGGCCGATCAAGACGCCGCAGCTCAATGCACTTCAGGACGATTTGTGGGACATCATCGACAGTAATGTGCAGGATGGTGACAAGCCCAAGGGAGCAGTTGCGGTCGACGCGTTTCCAGGTCTTGGGAAGACCACTGCTGTCTTGCATTTTGCTCAGGAGTTCCATCGTCGGGAAATCGCGGAACTGGGGCGGCTGACTCAGGATGGAAATGAGCGGTGGCCGGTGTGTCGGGTAGGTCTGACCAGTAACATCGGCATGAAGGACTTCAATCGTTCCATCCTAGAGTTCTTTGCCCACCCGGCCCGCTTCCGGGGAACCTCCGCGCAGTTCCTGCAGCGGGCCCTTGACTGCGTCCTGGACTGCGAGACGCGAATCCTGATCATTGACGACCTCCACTTCCTGAAGTGGTCGGACCGGAACGGTCGAGAGGTCAGTAACCACTTCAAACACATCGCCAACGAGTTTCCCGTGACCTTGATTTTCGTAGGTGTTGAATTGGAGGCGCGAGGTCTGTACTCGGAGATGGATATGGGCGGGGACGTGACCCTAGCTCAGACCGCTCGTCGTACCACGCCCCTGACGATGGCGCCGTTCTCAGTGAACGACGATCAATCTCGGCGGCAATGGCGGGGCCTGCTGCTCTGGCTGGAGAAACGCCTGATTCTCGCGAACAAGTTTCCCGGCATGCTGGCCGATGAGCTGTCGGACTATATCTATGCCCGCACGACCGGACACATCGGCTCGCTCATGACCCTGATCAACCGCGGTTGCCAGCGGGCAGTCCGGACCGGAGCGGAGCGGCTGGATGCCGACCTGCTCAACAGCGTCAAGATTGATGCCGCTTCAGAGCAGGCACGAAAACAGCTTGATGCAGGACTACGAGCCCGCAGCTGGACCTCAAAGGTCAACCTAGTCCCGTCCGCGACTTCCAAGAAGCAGGCAAGCCGTTGAATGCGGCACGTACACTGCCCCTCCGGGTCCAGCCCGTGGATGGTGAGGCACTCGACAGCTGGCTCGAGGTCGTCGCCTGCCGTAGCAGAGCACCCCTGACGCACATTACCGAGGCGCTGGGCCTTAGCGGACCGGCGAGTCGGCACTCATCAGCGAGGCCTCCTTGGACAACTGCATTGGCCGACGGAGAGGTGGAGCACCTCGCGATGGCCTCCGGAATCGACCGGGACTTGCTATTGGCTATGACGCTGGCTCGTTGGCACGGGAGGGCACTCTTCATCGATTGGGATCGCCGCCGCGTCGACAAGAAGCGGCTCTGGGGCCGCGCATGCGGTTCTCGCTACTGCCCGGAGTGTCTAAGGGAATCTGGTGGGCGCTGGCAGTTGTCGTGGCGCCTGAGCTTCACTTTCGCTTGTACGCGCCATCACCTGCTGCTCGTGGATGCCTGCCCCTCTTGCGGAGAGATCCCGCGCAGCAGAAACATCTACTCCGGGACCGCGCTCGCACCAGGAGTCTGTCCGAGTAAAACGAGGAACGCCCCATCAGTACGATGCGGATACAACCTAGGTGAGGTGGATACCCCTCAACTTGAGGCTGATGGGCCGATTCTTCTGGCGCAGCAAAAACTCACCGGACTCGTCGAGGGCGAAGCACCCAATACAACGGACTTCGCAGGCGTCTATGGCAGCAACCCTGTCCCAATCGTGCGTGTGTTGGCAGATTTGAAAACGCTTGCCTCCCGCGTGCTGGCGCATGCGCAGGACGATGATTTCGCCCGTTGGGGCCCCACCGACCTTGTGCGCCGCTGCAATTCCTACCGTGAAGCCCCGCTGACTACTTACCGTGGCCGCCGGGAAGCACACACCCGCGGATCGTGGGTTGCGCCCACTGATGCCGCAGCAACCGGCCTGGCGCTGACCGCAGCGCTCGACAGTCTGAATAGTGCTGAGCCTGACACTGTCATCGACCGGATCGCCTGGCTCACCGATCGACTGCAGGAGCGAGGCGAGAGCGCTGCGCACTGCGACATTGGTAAATGGAGTGCGGAAATCTCCCCGGACCTCGTGACCATTGTTCTGGGCGCCGTGCACCGCAGTCAGGGGCGCAGGGCGGTACGACTGCACTACCGGACGACGACAGGCCGGCCGCAGCGACCAGCGAAGGGACTCGCCGTGCCGCGCGCACGTGCACAAAAGGTCCCCGCCAGCCTGTGGGACAACTGGGCGTTGCAGATGATGCCCCTCAACGCTGGCGGAAACCTCCGTTGGACCACTGTTCAGCAAGCCCTCGCGATCAGTGTTCTCCAGGTCGGGGCATGGATCAACTTGCCGCAGGCCCAGCAGTTACTCGGTACTGATCTCAGCCGCAAGACTCTGTCCCGCACACTAGAAACCCTTCATGCCCACGAGGCCAGCGTGGAAATCCTGCGCGCCGTGACCACGCTGGCCGACGTCCTCGATCAATCAGGTTCCCCGATCGACTACGCACGTCGACGCGAAGTCTTCGGACAGCGGAGGGAGTTCATCGATCCTGAAGAATGGGCTAGGATCCGGCGACTGGCCAGGCCCGTGCACGATGCGCGGGCCTATGTTCAGCAGGCGAATCGATGGATTTATCAACGCCTCACCGGAAATCCCATCCGCCAGTTTCCTTCTCCTCCCGGATCCGACCCACTTGACACAGTAAAGAAATATCCACAATTCACATTTGAACTGGATCCAGTCGAAATCGATGGGCTGGTCAAGATTGGTCGAAAACTGTTGTCCGCCGAGGGGATTGTAGAGCCTTTTACCTGGGAGCCAGACGTTCCGTATGCTGTGGCGGTTAACGCAAAGCTACCCGGCGTCGTACGTGAAAGTATCCATCACTCTAAGGTACACGATGTGATACTTGAAGGAGCCTTGAGCGCCTCGGCGGTGGCCAGAAAGCTCCAAACGAGCCCAGCCCATGTGCGATGCATCCTGGACAGGCAGCCGCTCAACAGAAGAAGCCCATTAGCGCAGCGCAACGAGAAATGGCGTCAATTGTATCTCGCCGGTCTCTCTGTAGCGCAAATCAGTCAGGTGGCGGGCGGAAGCAGGACGAGGATCCTTAAAGAGCTAAGGCGTATGGGGGTGGAAATCCGTTCCAGGGCTCCGGAGCGCGTGTATGGGCACCTGATTCAGGAGGTGATCCATCGGTACAGCCATCTCGGCGAGTCTCTTCAAAATATCGCCGATGCGACAGGAATGTGCCGCGCCACAGTACGCAACATCCTGATGCGTGAAGGCGTGCCACGTCGGCCGTGTGGCCGACGCCCTCAGGAGACTTGATGCATCACGAAATCTCGCTACCAGCGTGGTAATAGAAGCCGTTTGGGCCGATACGCCACCTCAGCTCTCCATCTTCCCGTACCGCCTGCCAGGTGGTGAGAACGCCGGCAGTTACCAGCTGATCCAGCAGGGGTGGCAGCGCGGCGATAGTAGACCCGCACTCCCGTGCCATCTGCTCCATCTCCGTTGTTCCCTGTCCGGTTCCTCTGTCGGTCCAGGCGATGGCGAAAAGGGCGGCGAGTTGAAGCGGCGGGGTCGATCCGGTGCGAGCAGGGCAGAAGCCGCGCATTGCCCAGTCAGCGGCACGGAGCCGGTCGGGGCGCGCGGGATGCTGTGTGAGTAGACCTGCGTCGAGGATCTGAACCACCACCGCGCGCTCATCGGACGGCAGTGTGCGGATCAGCCCCGCGTCGCGCAGTTCACACCATGCGTCCGCAGCGGTTTCGAGGCGCAGGCTGCGCAGCACCCCGAAGCTGAGCCTGGCTTGCGCCGAGACATTCATGCGCAGTGCGCACTGGAGGGCGAGCATTCGTGCACCGGCGCTCGTCTCGGCAGGCAACGCAGCGGCGAAGTAGCTCAGCATCTCGCGGACCCGGGTCTGGCTGTCGGGTTCCTTCGGGCGCCGCCTGCGCCGCACCTTCACGTGTCCAGGGGGCGCAGCGGCGGTGCCCAGGACCGTGTCGGGAACGACGGCGGATTGGGAAGTAGAGGCCGCACACGCCGTGCATGCGTCGGTCAGGCGCCACAAGCGTCCACCCTGCTCCCGGACCAGGAGAAGCCGGATCGGGCCGTGGCAACCGCGGTGGCGGGGATGCCAGCTGCAGCCCCGCTCGTGACACTGGCAGATCCGCAGATGGGCAGGGAGCGGGTCTCGGCGAGCGTGCAGGGCCAAATGAGCCACTAGTTCTGTTCGAGCCGCAGAGCCGGCTAGTTGTCCCCCGCGATGCGTGCACTGATGGCATACGAGGACCGGTCCGCCGGGCTCCGGTCGCAGTTCAACCGTCCAGGTCCGCCGGACTCCGGAACGCGCAAGACAGAGCCTCATGGCGGGCGTCTACCTCCCGTTATTCGCTGTGCCGCCCTCTGTCGGGCTGGAGCACGCGCACAGGCTAGTGCAGAGCTCTGCCCTTGAGTATTGGATGTCGCAGACGAAATAGGGCAGAGATCTGCACTGACAGGGCAGGTGTCTGCACCGTCGGATAGTCAGGTGACGATCTTCCCGCCCGACCCCGACTTCGAGGCCTTGCGTCTGGAACTCGCGCGGCTGCGGGCGGAGCATGGGTGGACGTATGACGAGCTGGCGGACCGTAGCGGCCTGGCCAGACGGACGCTCATCGAGATCGAGCAGGGGCGCACCATCGGCACCCTCAAGACGTGGCATGCCCTCGCTCATGCGCTGAGCACTCCGCTTGACGAGCTCTTCGGAACCCTGTGTGGCGACCACGAGCCTCCCGGGCGGAACCAGGCCTGAGAGCCAACCCAGGCTCTGCGGGAGGATCACCCAAACCGGCGACGGCATGCGAAGGTATGAGCGGCCAATCGAAGGTGTGTCTTAGTGATTGAGGCCATCCGGGGGATCAGACCAGCCCGGCCGCAGGCCCTACGGCGTGTCACCTGACACCTTCGGCCACATGCACTCCTCTCCACCGTTTCGTCGTTGTTGGGACGGCAGCCCCATCAACAGCCGCCGATCCCGTCCGCTGTGCGTCGCTCCAGACAGCCCGTCCAGGCTCCTCCGCTGCGCCCACCAAAGTCGCTGCCGTGAATGCGGCAACCACATCGCGTGGTACCGCCGAGTTGATGACCGCTTCGTCCGCCTGCATCCACATGAGCTGTCAGTGGCTGACGTGCCCGTCGGCTACCACTGGCACGTCAGCGCCAGCTTGGTGCATCACGCCGGGGATGGCAGCCCCTGGTGTCGGCTGGCCCATGGTGTGGTGCGCCCCGCTCGCGCGGTCGATGCCACCAATGCCCCTGAACTGACCGGGCTGCGTCTGGTGCTGATGGTGAACACGTGTCGCCTGACCGAGGCCGGAGTGTTCACGCCGAACGCACCGACACATACGACGCAACAGCCCGACGATGCCTGTCGTCCTGCCAGACCCGTCCTCCAACTCCTCTACGTTCGCTACCTCGCCGCACGCCCTGTGGACGAGATCCAGTGCGTAGCCCAGACGCTGCACCGTGACCTATGCACCCACACGGTGCTCACGTGGGACGGCCTGGCCGGGCTCTGGAAGCTGGTTACGGCAACTTCCGCCCGCCGCCAACTGGTTCTGTCCGTCGATGTGATGGCGTTGTACGACCTGCCCTGTCTCCCGTACGCCGAGCAGTTGCGCTGGCACAGGCAGCGCTGCCCTCAGCACGCGGCCGCGCTGACCGCAGCGGACCTGGCCCTGACCGATTGGGCACGCTTCGATCCGCTCATCCACCAAGGGCACGCGCACCCTCGTCTTCGCGCTCACATTCGTAGGCCACACGATGGCGGCGATCCGCGGAAGGCAGCACAGCGGTGAGAGGGCGACATGCCGTAGAGATCATCCTGGTCAGGCCGGCCACCAGGGCAGAGCTTCACAAGGCTTGCCGAGCCGTACCGCTCGCGGCCAACGCTGATCGCACCTGTCTCATGACCATGTGGCGGGCCAAGTCACCGAGACATGCGCTGCGGTCACTTCGCCGGGAACTCGGTCGGCTGCTACCCATCGACGTCTTGACGACCCACTATCCAGATGCGTCGGACCACGTCCTAGTCAACGTTGCCCTCACTCCGGCCGTGCGCTCGGCAATCGGCCAGGCCGCAGCAGCTCAGGGGCAGGAGCCCCACGACTTCGTGGCCCGGACTTTCGTAGCCGCCGTTGAACGGGACAGACAGTTGCGTGCTCGGCAATTGACCGAGCAACTCCAAGGTCTCATTGCCGACAACGCGCCTGAAGAGGTACTTGCCTGCGCGGCCCGTCTCTTGCTCAACCGCCAGCGCTCCGCTTCACCTGCTTCGCACGACGCGGATCGTCACCGTCTGAATCGCGGCGACGCGACCCCCTGATCCCTCTACACGTCGGAGCCTTTGTTGCATACGCCCACAGACGAACAAGTCCACGCCATCGATACCTTCCGTAACGGCCACCATTTGGTGTTGCAGGCCGGCGCTGGGACAGGCAAAACGAGCACACTGGGCATGCTTGCCGCGAGTACCGCACGTCGTGGCCGATACCTCGCGTTCAACAAGGACATCGCCAACGACGCCGCCAGCCGATTCCCGCGCTCCGTCCTGTGCAAGACCGCGCATGCCACGGCCTACGCGGCAGTCGGCTACCGCTTCGCTCGCCGTCTCAACAGCCCTCGACGGCCTGCCTGGCGGATCGGGCAGGCTCTCGGCATCACATCCCCCGTCCGTATCGGTGTTCACGAGATCAGCCCCAGAGTTCAGTCTCAGACCGTGTTGAGCACGGTCGCCCGTTTCTGCCAGTCCGCCGACAGGTTCCCGGCACCGCACCATGTACCGATGCTGCGGAGGCTCGGAGCACCGGACGAACGAGCTCAACTTGCTGAGACCGTCATGCCATTCGTCGAGAAGGCATGGAGAGATCTGCAGAATCCCGAGGACGGCGCGGTCCGATTCGATCACGACCACTACCTGAAGCTATGGGCCCTGACCGAACCGAAGATCGAGGCCGACTTCCTTCTCCTCGACGAGGCCCAGGACACCAACCCCGTCCTTGAACAGGTGTTCGCCGCTCAACGCGGTCATGCTCAGCTGGTGATGGTTGGTGACTCTGCCCAGGCCATCTACGGGTGGCGCGGTGCCCGGGACGTGATGACGGGCTTCGATGCCACCCACCTCACTCTGACGCGTTCCTTCCGGTTCGGTCCCCTCCTCGCCGAACAGGCCAACCAGTGGCTTGCGCTTACGGACGCGCCGATCCGGCTGACTGGTACCGACACGATCCCCACGAAAGTCGGTCTGGTCACTTCTCCGGATGCGGTGCTGTGCCGAACCAACATCGGCGCAATGACCGAAGTCATGCGGCAGCTGGGTTCCGGACGTCGAGTGGCTCTGAGCCGAGTCGGGCAGACGCTGAGCACACTGGCGCTCGCCGCCCGCGACCTTAAGGAGGGCCGCCGTACGGGCCACCCTGAACTCGTGCTCTTCGCTTCCTGGGGTGAGCTGCAGGACTATGCGGAGCATGATCCCGCAGGACGAGACCTCCAACCGTTCGTTGAACTTGTCGACACCCACGGACCCGAAGCCATCATTGCCGCCGTCGACGCACTGATCGACGAAACCAAGGCCGAGGTCACCGTTTCCACAGCCCACAAGGCAAAAGGCAGGGAGTGGCCCAAGGTCAGAATCGCAGACGACTTCCCCCCGCCGGGCAGCAACCAGCAGGACGACAGCGGTCGCCCGATTCCGGAACCCGTGAGCGATACGGACGCCCGGCTCGCCTATGTGGCCGTCACTCGCGCCCGGCGCCACCTGGACCTCGGCGGACTCGAATGGATCGAGAGTTATCCGACTGCTGCCAATGGCGTGTGACCAGGCCGATCAGCTCGAGGCACGCACGACCGACGATGTGATAATCGCTCTGCGTGCGGTGCGGGCGGCGAGCAGATTCTTGCTGCATGTGGGTCAGCCGTGAGGGTGCGGCTTGACCAGGCCGCTCCAGTACGCGATGACGACGAGCTGGGTGCAGTCGCGGGCGTTCAGTTTGGTCATGGCGTGCGGGAAGCGCGCGAGTTCGCGGATTCTGGTGTGGGCCAAGCGCTGAACCCGCGCGTCCTCGCCGGGTTGAAGACAGGAACGAGGACGGGTTCGTCTATGCCTGCAGGGGATGATGCTGTGAGAGCCGTGGAGATAGGTGGCTGTGACGTTGTTCAGCGGCCCCGGCATATTGGCTTCGAGCGGCCCCAGTTGGTGGGGATTTCGAGGCTTTCGGCCTGAAGTGGCCCCGGGGATTGGCTTGCGTTGGGACCACCTGAGGCGTCTTCTCACTGGACGGCCAGCGCAATCCCTCGGCGTGTGTGATCTCGGGGTGGCAGGCCGGCCAGGTCCACGTAGACTCCCCGAAGTCGACCTCGGCGTCCGCGCCGAGTGCGTTGCGCTGGGTCACGAACGCCTCAACGGGTGCCCCCGCCTGCGCGGCGATCTCCTTGCGGCGGGCCGCGACGAAGTCCCGGACCGTCGGATACGGGATCGCCTCGCCGAACTCCTCCTCGATCCGCGCGACGATCCGCCGCACGGTGTGCCGCTGTTTGCGCGGAGCCTCGAGATCAGCCCGCAGCCAGGCGTCGACCGTCTTCTTGTACGGCTCCATCCGCGGTGACGTCCTCACCGGCTGGCGGCGTGGGGTGGGCACCGGCGAGGAGAGTGCCTCCCGTACGAGGCGGCGGTGAACGCCGTACTTCTTTGATAGAGCCCGGATCGACAGCTGCCGCTGCCAGCTGTCCCGCCTGATCCGGTCGAACAGCTCCTGCTTGGACAAAGACATCCACGGCACCGCCCCTGCCGGAAACCACAGGAACCGTCTCACCGCAAGAGCTGAGGTGGGGCCACTTCGCCCCGTCACCACCCCTCAATGCACCCGTGCGACCCACCAACTGGGGCCGCTCGAAGCCAACATGCCGGGGCCGCTGCACAACGTCACAGCCAGCCCCGAAGGCGGCACCGTCCTCGACCCCTTCACCGGCAGCGGCTCACAGGCGTCGCCGCCTTGCGCGAGGGCCGGCAAGCCTTGGGCGTCGAGCTGTCCTCGCATTACGCCGACGTCGCCGAGGCGAGGCTCCGAGCGGAGCTGACCCAGGACGACTTCGTCCTGGCTGGACCGGAGGCATGAGCGTGAGAGCGAACGGACCGGGGCCGACGGACCGCAGACGGATGAAGGCGGCTGGTGCATCGAGAAACCGACGCACCAGCCGCCCTTCCTCTTGCATCAGGCCGCCTCGAACGCCCGCCGCATCAGCGGTCCGGCCTTCTCCATGTCGGCTGCCGAGGCGAGGCGCACCTCCAGGTCGCCGGTCCCGAGGTGGCCGATACCGCGCATGTCGCGCGAGAAGCCCTCCTCCAGCTCGACCGTGTTCACCATCCGGCGGTAGGCGATGTAGTGCCGAAGCTGAGCCACCTCGACCTCGCCCCAGGCGGTGAGGGCCTCGTCCAGCTCGGCGTACAGATCCTGCAGGCAAGCGGGAGCCGCGCCCGGGGGCGCCTGCACCGAACCGATGCCGACACCGGCCGTCACCTCCCTCTGCCGACTCTGCTGCCGAGCCGGAGCGGGGCTGGGAGACCCAGAGGCAGACTGGACCAGCAGCAAGCTCAGCAGCCCGCCGTCGAAGACGCGGTAGCGCACCAGGTCGACCCGCTCGCGCAGGCGCTGTACCGCGACCGGGTCGTGCTGCGAGAAGCTGGCCGCGATGCAAACCATCCGCGGGTTCCGCTAGTCGATCGACTCGGCGGCCTCGGAACCCAGCTTCTCCTTGACCAGCGCCTCGAACTCGTGACGTGCGGAGTCCAGCCACGACAGGTAGGAGACGGCCTGCGAGAGGACACCGCTGTCGGCGCCTTTCTTGTACTCGATCAGCGCCGGCGTGCCGTTCTCGTCCAGGCCGAGCGAGTCGATACGGCCCCGGTGCCACGGCCCGGTCGGGTACTCGGAAGCGAGGAAACGGATGCCGAGCATGGCCTCCATGCCGGCCTCGATCCGGCGCTGCAGCTCGACCTCCAGTGCCATCGTCGAACCGCGCAGCTCGACGTCCCGGCCATCGGCGTCGACCGGGACAGCTTCAGTTCGCTCACCAGCGGTTCCCCCTGTTGCATCGAGCCAACTACGGGACAATCCGTCCGGGCTTCGATCTATTCCAACGGGCACTGAACCGGTGGCTGGTCCTGTCGATGTCGCCGACAGGACGTCGGAGCCGATCTGTTCCTGAATCACCCGCTTGAGCAGCGTCTCGCGGGGGCCGCTGCCCGAGGGCTGTCACTGGGCTGTCGTAGCCTGACAGGCATGCTGCTAAGCCGCCCCGCGCGGCCCGAAAGGCGGCGCGGGGGCGGCTGATTTCGGCATGGTTCTGAGGCGTAGGAACGTCGCCTGGGTGCTGCCAGCCACTCGGGTGGTCGCCGGACGATAGCTCTGGATGTGATGCACCCTGCGGAAGAAGGCTGACGCGATGTGGGATGGTCTGAATAACCGTCAGCGTAGCTACCTGCTCGCCTGCTTTCGTGAGGACCAGGAAGCGGAGCGCCGAGCCAGGGCGGCTCGGTCCACTTATCAGGACCCAGGGCCGGCCTCCGTATGGCGCAAGCTGCCGTTTTCGATCAAAGCCGAGCTTCCGTTCGCGGAGTACACCACAATTCAGAGACGCCTCCACGACGACGGCCACCTCGACGCCGGAGCCGGAGCCACCCTGCACGCTCTCGCCCGCAGAGGACTTCTGAAGATCACAGAAGATCGGATCGACGTTCCGGAGGTCGGTCTCGTCACCCGCGTCCTGGTGGAACTGACCCGTGCGGGCCGGGCATGTGCCCGTGCCGGACTAGGCATCGCCCCTACGCCGCGCCGCCCCAAGCACCTACTGTCGGAGTGGCTGTGGGGCAACCTGGCCAGGGTCGCAGCCGCCGGCTCGGACGGGCTGCCGGAGGACGTGATGGGAGGTAAGGCCAAGTACTACCTTGGTACCGACTACCGCCCCAACGGCAAACCGAGTCGGGGCTACATCGATTGTGTCGCCATTCGCACCGAGAAAGGGCGCGGGACGTTCGTCCTTGAGTACCGGTGGCGGATCACCGAGGCTGGAAGGCGGCACATCAACGCGTACCGCCCCGCCTATCAGATTGCGTATCCAAATGTCCAGGTCAACGTCCCGGATTCGCTGTAACGGCCCCGATCGCCGCTCGATTGTCAGACCCCTGGTCTATGTTGCCGAGCGTGATGTTCACTTCCATGACCGAGCCGATCAGTCATGACGTAATCCGGCAGATGGTGATGCGGGCGGCGGCCATGTCGGCCGAGGCCTTCACGAACACCGAGCAGTCTCCCGAAGGCCGCCTGCGCACTCTGATGGAGGGCCACGGGGAGGTCCTCGCTGCCCGCGGACCCGGCCAACCGCTCCCCTTTGACACCTTCCTGCAGATGCTGACCGGCGAACTCGCCCTCCTCCTCCCTGACGGGGTGCCGCCGGAGGAGATGACCGGCGTCCAACTCATCAATGACGACGGCCTGTTCGAAGAGGACCTGTTCGACCTGGACCATGAACAGAGGGAGGTCGCGCGAGCCGTCCACAAGGCGACCCGGGACGGCCGGTCCACCTCCCTCGCGGAACTCGAACAGGAGATGGATCAGGTCACCGTCTATGAGGGGTTACGGAAGCGAGGCACCCAAGAGGCATACGTCAAGGGCCGTTCCGACCTGTCTCGTATGCCGGCCGGGACCGAGACGGAGGTGCGGCGCCTGAACCTCCCCAGCGTCGTCGGCCAGTTCTACCGGCCCATCAGCTTTGCCGCGCTCTACGAGCAGTGGTGGTTCGCTTGCCCCGTGTGCCGCTGGCCGATGAAGGTCACCCAACACCGTTCCCGTAATTCGGTCACTGGCAGGGTCCGCTGCTTCTACCGGCCGCACGCGGAGCTGATGGGAGCCTCCTACACTTTCAAGATCCCACGGGCCGGGAAGCCGCCGTCGCTGATCCCCGGCGCCCCGCCCCCGGCCCCCACCGGCGCGGCGTCCGTCCTCGCCCTCGACCTGCGCGCGCCCGTGCCGCAGCCGTTGCCAGCCGCCGGGTATCTCGCGCTGACGCGTGGACCGTGGCGTTACACCACCGTCCCTGGCCTTGTCGAGATCGCCCTGTACGACGCGCTGCGCTCACGCGGTTTCGTCGCAGCCCCGGAGCCCTACATGAACCCCGACGCCCTGGGCGTCGGGGCCGAATGTCCCGGCACGATCACCGTGTGGCCCTACCAGGATGCCTATGACCTGCACGTGGATGTGTGGCACCGAGACGACGAGACGAAGTCCTTCCTGCTCGACATCAAGGACTTCACCTCGGAGAAGCTGCTGGCCAAGAAGATCCAGGCCGACGGCGGCGACCCGGGTGGAGCGGAGTGGATTGTCGTCCCCGACCACCGCGAAGCCTCTCTTCCCCTGCTGCGCGGGGTGTGCGCGGAGTTCGGCCTGAACGTGGCCACCGCAGGTGACATGGGCGAGAAGATCTGCAGGAGGGCGGGAGTCCGATGGGCCTGACAAGCAAGCTCCGCAAGGACGACGCGGCGGTCTTCTGCGCGCTGGCACTCGCCGCCCACTACTTCCCCGGTCCACCGGACGAGCACGGGCAGCCCACCGCGAGGTTCAGGCACGCCGCATTCCTCCTGTCAGGCCAGTACGACAAGTGGTCGGCCTGGGCGAGCCTGCCACACGACGAGAAGCAACGACTCGCGGACGTTCTCGTCAACGCTCCAGGTGAGTTCGCCAGCGCACCGGCCTTCACGCAGGCTGCCCGCAAAAGACTGGCCACGCCTCCTGCCGGGCAGGCCCCCCAGTTCGTTCCAGTCGGTGAACCACCCGTGGCGGAAGCAGCCTCACCCCGGGTCGGAGACGATCTCCTGGACTATGTGGACCGCACCCTGAAACGGGTCCACAAGGATCACCCCCGCTCCAAGCCCGCATCGCCCGCCGGGGCCGGGGTGTGGATGACCCGCAAGCTCTACGCCGGGGGCATCGGCGAGATCCAGGGCCGCGCCGTCCTCCCCACGTTCGCGAGGAGCTCCGAAACCGACCCGTGCCAGAGCCCGCCGCAGGTGTACACCACCGCCCACACACCGAACGTCGAGATCCCCACCAGTGGCCTTCTCGACCTCGCTCGGCAGCTGGATCAGCGACTCAAACCCGAAGGCCGTCACCTGCACCAGGTCCTCAAGGCGCTCTTCAGCCAGCTCAACACCACGGACACCATCTCTCCGAAGGAGATGGTCCGCCTCTGCGCTGGCGCGACCGAGGTCTTCAACGCCCCCACCGGTACCGGGAAGAGCGTCCTCGTCCGCGTTATGGCGTCGTGGTTCGCCATCAACCGGCGGACTCTTGCGATCGTCCTGCCCACCGTGGAGGCGACACTCGCGGCAGCCTGGGACATCAGCCAGGACCTCGCATACCTTGGCCACCCCGAGACGTGCACGCCCCTGATGTCACCGTACGGACTGCACGAACGCGCCATGAAGGTCGCCTCCCGCATCGAGGGCTCGATCGCCGAGCAGTCGGACAAGATCCGGTGGAAGATCAGCCAGCTGTCCTACGGCTGCTCGCTGAACCGCTTCACCGAATCCACGCACCCCTACCCGGCCGGCTCGGAATCCTGCATGAGCCTCTATCCGCTGCCCCCAGCCAAGGGAACCCGACGCTGCCCGTTCGTTCCGGTGTGCGGGAAGTACCAGCAACACCACAACGCGTGCACCGCCTCCGTCGTGGTGACCAACCACCACAACTTCATGATGGGCCGGATGCCCATCGGCATCGACCTCGACGGCCGGCCCACCGACGGCCTGAGCGTGGCCGAGTTCCTGCTGCGCCGCTGCCACGCCACCCTCATCGACGAGATCGACCAGTTCCAGTCCACGGCCATCGGGAAGTGCTCCAGCGAGCTGGTCCTGGACTCGCGCCTCGACAAGAAGATCCCGCTCCAGCAGCTCCACGACGAGCTGAGCAAACAGCCGCCCGCCACGGTCAAGGAACTCGTCCCGCCGGTCACCTACGCCCGCTACCTCACCGAGTTCCTGCTGGCCGCCGTCTGCGAAGGTCAGCTCCACCTGAGGCACTACGAAGGCGACGGAGGCCCCGTCGGCGACCGGGCGGGTATGAACAGCACCGGATGGCACATCTCCGGAGGCCGGGACCGCCGTCTGATCCACCTGCTGTTCCCCGAATCAGGCATCACCAACGACCACGAGATCCCGCAAGAGCTGTTCGACAAGCTAAACGCGCTCAGACCGCCCAAGCCCGGCCAGGACCCGCTCGACGACCCATTCAGCACCGTGGAGCTGGAAGACCACTACCTGGAAGTCCGCAGGTTCCTCGGCGACCTTCTCGGCCACCGCGGCACCGATCTGCTCACTCACACTCAGCACTGCTTGGGCGACCTCCTCAGCGACATCGTCAAGAACGAGCACGACCGCGCCGAGGCGGTCGAACTGCTCATCGTCCGCACCTGGCTGTCCGAACTGGACGACACCCTCAACGACCTCACGGGCAAGACGGCCCAACTTCGCTCCAGCGGTCTGGCCTCGGCCCGAGCCCTTGCCGAACGCCTCGAACGAGGCATCGGAGCCAACATCCTCCCGTTCGGCATGCTCGGCCGCGCCCTGTTCGGCTACCGCGTCACCGGCCTGGACGACCCGGCCAAGACCGGCGAGCTCACCTCCCAGAGCATCACCGGAGACCCGCATACCTACACCGCCCAGCTGGGCAGCATCGTCTCCCTCGCTCTCGCAGGCGTGGAGCGGCCCGTCATGGGCCTGTCCGCGACTGCGTACTTCCCGCAAGCCGTCCGCGAGCACATCCACAGCACTGTGAAGTGGTGGATGACCGACGCCGCGCCGGACAGCATCCGTGCGAAAAAGCACACCATCACCGACTCCCTCAACAACCCCATCCAGATCTCCGGGCTCCCACAGAACCTCAAGGCCGCCGCCCTCAAAGCGCTCGGCGAGAGCCTGTACGACACCCGCATCCATCCCGAGCTCGAACGCTTGGAGAAGGAGGACAAGGACCGCGCGCACGCCGCCGTAGTGGTCAACTCCTACCTACACTGCCGCTACATCGCCCTGGGCATCTACAACTCCGGCAACTACACCGGAGGCCTGTGCGTCGCCGTCCCGCCGGACAAGGAACGCCGCAGCGACCTGCCACCGCTGCCCGCCGGCATCGTCGAGCTGACACCCGAGGAGTTCGAGACCTTCCCCACCAAGGGAAAGATCCTCGTCGTCCCCATGGCACGCATCGCCCGAGGCCTGAACATCGTCATCGGCACCAAGTCAGCGATCACCCCCGTCTACCTGTGCACTCGCCCCCTGGCGCTCTTGAGTGATCCTCCGGAGATGTACGCCTCGGTCAACGCCGCCGGCCTCAACAGCCTGCCGAAGGAACCCAGCGATGACCCCGTCGCCGCCCTCGCAGCGGCACGCACCGAGGCGTGGAGACGCCTCAGCCTGATCATGCGCTCCGCGCCCGGCTTCGGGTCGACCCACAAGATCCTGCAGGAGGAGATCGTCGCAGGCATGGTCGTGGACATGATCCAGCTCGCCGGACGAGCACGGCGCGGCGGAACGGACATGACCCTGCACCTCGTGGACTACGCATTCCACCGTGACTCGTGGCAGGCCGACCTCGCCAGCATCCTCAAGCGGATGCACACCAACTGGGACGAGGACGAACGCCGCCGCATGAACGACATCTACCGCGAAGCTCTCGCCGCCTTCCTCGCCTACGCCGGAATCGACCCGGCCGCATGACCTCCGAAGGAGAACCCGTCCACATGTCCTCCCGCCCGCCCAAGGCGACCCAGCGTCTCGATCTCCTCGCCGTCCGGGTCACGCGCGGCCTCCTGTCGGACGCCACCGTCCACGTCCGTGACTGCGGCCCGGCCGGCGTCAAGCTGTGGAACACCTTCGACAACGCCTACCGTCGACGGGCCGGGCGGGACGCGGTCCAGGCCCCACACTCTGTCGCGACGACGGCCCTTCGCGCCCTCACCGGCGGGTACGTCTGGCTCGACGCCAAACGAGCCGTCCTGGCCAGCCGGGACCCCATCGACGACGACACGGTTCGCGACGTCTTCACTCTGCTGTACGGGCTGGCAACGGGCGAAGACATCGATGACATCGACCTGAACCGGCCCGTCAGCATCGCGGACAAGTTCGCCTCCACCCCCCAGGAGCAGCGCGCGCTGGCCGACTACCTGCGGCCCTCGCCGAGCAGGCAGCCAGACGCCCCCAACTGGGTATACGAGACTGTCGCCTGGGACCTCGCCCGCCGGATCGCGGCCGAACCGTGGACGATCGACGGCCTGTCCGTCCGGCTTCGCCCCGACACTGCGGGCGGCCTCGTCGCATGGGACGACCCGTGGCCGGACGAGACCGAGACCCGGTTCGCCCTTCCACGGATCCGGCTGCGGATGAAGACCGAGCCCAACGTGAAGGACCCTCTGATCCTCGTCTCCGCCTCGGCGACCCGTATCGGCAGCTCCATGGACTTCGCCCGCACTGTCCTCGCCGAGCAGGACCGCGCGGACCGGCCGTTGGTCGAGGTCGAACTCGACGGCCGGGGACGCGTGCGCAACGTCAACAGGCTCGCCCTCCAAGCTCTCTCCCGGCTCGGCATGGGCCGATCGGTCCTCCACGAGGTCGACCGGCAGATCCAGGCCGACCGGCTGGCCCGGCAGCAAGCCCAGGAGAACGGTGAGGACAGGCCTGCCCCGCAGCCACTGGGCACCGTGCGGCCCATCATGGCCAAGAACTTCTACTTCCCCGTCGGCTCGGGTGTCGGCATGGATTACTACCGGGGGTTGTACGACCACATCCAGACCACCCTCGGTGACAACTGCCAACCGCTGTACGGCTTCTTCGAAGGCGGCAACTTCAAGCAGGCCAAGAAGGACGAAGTCCTCATGGAGCCGCTGGACGTCACACGCTCCCTCGATGCCATGGGTCTCAACCACCTGCGCATCGTGTGCCTGTGGGCAACTGACGAAATCCGTCAGCGGATGATCAACGCACTCGCCCGCGCCTACGGACTCGACCCCGCCAGCCTCAATCCCGCCGAGGGCAAGAGCGTCACGCTGCATGGAGCCCGGGTCAGCGTCGTCTTCCACCATGTTCCCGATTTCCTCCAGCACGGGCCCGCGGCCGGCCGGTCCGCGCACACGGCCGAGTTGGTCTCCTTGAAGGCGGCGTCGGGGGAGATCGTCGGCGTATGGGCGGAAACCGAGTACGGCGACGGGAAGAAGGGCTCCCCGCAGAGGCCGAAGGACAGCGAAGACGCCAAGCACCAGACCCACCGCGTCCTGGCCAAAATGGACCTGGTCGTCCAGTACATCGACAGGGCCGTCCAGACCGGCATCGACAAGTCCACCGGCATGGACCACCAGAGCCTGTCCTGCGTGATGGATCTCTACCGCAACCTCGGGTTCATCGACCGGCGGATCTCCCGTGTTCTGACCAAGCCCATCGGTGAGCTCCCGGCCGACGGCGTCGCGCACTGCGGCGTTCACGTCCGGAGGCAGTCACGCCGCCCGGGCGAGAGGGACGCCAGGATCTCCGTCTCCGCGAGCGTCCTCAAGCCCCCCACCGCGCCGGACGGTGCGTGGACTCTCCACGGATGGTCCTACACCGACCGCACCTGGAGGCCCTACCACCTGGCCGAAGCCGCCTTCCACGCCGCCGACTACCCGGCCGGGAAGATGACGGAGTTCATGGACAACTTCGCCGGCTACTCCAGCACCGCCAAGGTCATCGACCAGGCGCTGGAAGACCTCGCCGACTACCTGGGTGGCCTCCCGTACACGGTCACAGTGGACGGCGTCGCCTGCCGACGGCTGTGGAAGGGCCTGAACAACAAGGCCCAGGGCCAGCCACCCGAGCCCAACACCACCTGGCTCCCGGGCTCCACGATCGCCCCCAGGTACCGGCCGGTCGCCGTGATCCGCCTCAACACCACCGACGAGGAGGTCCCGCGCCCGGTGCAGGTGACCATCACCGACGAGGACGACAGCGAGATCAAGACCAAGGAACGCACCACACAGGTCTTCCGCATCGACCCGGATCCGGATCTCGGAGAGCAGTGCACCTGGCTGCTGGTCAACACCACCCACCAGTTCGACGGCAACGGTGCCGGCAGGCAGGGCTCGAAGAAGACCCGCTATGGCGCACTGCCTTGGAACAAGGGGAAGAACGAGATCAAGGCGAACTACTACGCCATGACCGCGACCGAGATCTTCCCGATCGCCCTGAACAATGACCACCGCCGAGAACTGATGATGGTGACCGCCAGGCTCTGCCACCAGGCCCTCGCCTGGAAGCACCGCACCCGCTACTCGATCCCCCTCCACGCGGCCCTCCAGATGGACAAGGACCACCCGCAGTACCGACGCACCATCACGCCCGAGGACCTCGACGGCGAGACGAACAGCGAGGCCGAGTAGCCCCGTCACCTCTTCGCAGCCGCGGCCCCCACCACGTAGAGGAATCGCACCTGCCGTCGCTCCGTATGGCCCGGGAGGCGGGCCGCGTCCGTGGCCTCTGGCGGCCGACGCCTTGCTCTGACCAACGCGGTGTCGGCTGGTAGCAGCCGAGGAGTGCGCTCAGGCGGGTTACTTCTGGCTCTCCAGGGACGTGCTTGCCCGGTGATAAACACACTGGCGCCGGTATCACTGGTCCTGCGATGAGCGACAGCATGGTCGGGCCCGCGCGGCTGAGGAGGGCTGGCTTTCTCACTCTGGGTTCAATCGCTGCCGACACCCTCAGTGCGTGATTTCGTCTGGTTTCATGCCGGTTCTCGGCGGAGCAGCAGGCCTAGCGAAGGCGCGGGAGCTGCTCGCACCTCTACGTCCGGGAATCGAACGCGCTCCTCCGCGTCCACAAGTTTTGACAACTCAACTCTCCGCAGGCCAAACGGTGTTATCGTCCGAAACCCTGGTAGATCGTGGTGCGTGTACAGCGGAGGTCCAGTGACTCTCACGGCGGGTGTCTCCCTGCTCAAAGGCCGCTACAAGATCGTTGGGTCAGTGGTCTCCGCCGCGGGGGAGGGTCAGCTGTGGGGCGCTGAAGACACGACGGAATTCGTTAAGCCCTATCTACTCAAGGCATGGCACTTCTACGAGGCGAAACCCGACGATGTTCAGCGCGCGCTGTGGGATGCGGAGCTGCGCACGCTCTACCAGGTGCGCAGCACGCCTGGCTCGGAGGATTCGCTCCTTCAGCTGCAGGACGTCGGCATTGACAATGATCACCGGTGCTTCGTGATGGTCTTCAAGACGGAGGGCCTACACACACTGGCGTCGCGACTTGGCGAACGCAGCAGCCATGAATGGTTGTCCGGGCGGTCTTCCGGACGTAGAGAGCTCTGGCAAATGCTCGGCCGGATCGCTGAGGGCCTTGCCCTTCTGCACGAGCAGCAAGTGGTCCATCGCTGCGTTGCACCGGAGTCTGTCTTTCTTGACCCCGGCGAGGGGCCAGAATCCTGCCTACTTGGTGGATTCGAATGGAGTGTCAGACTCGGGCATCCCGCGTCGGCGCCCCCGTCCCGAGTTGGCTGGGAGACGGCGCCAGAGGCGCTGGGCGGTGGCACAGCGTTCGGGCCCGACGCCGACTGGTTCGCCTTCGGCATGCTTGTGGCTCGCTGCATGCTTCCCATCGAGCACCTGAGCACCACCACGGACCCGATGGCGCGTTACCGTCTGGTCCTGGACCATCTGGCCAAGGCCAAGCGTAAACTGACGGCCCCAGAGCACGATTTCATCGGTCAACTTATTGCCGACGAACCCGCGATCCGCCCCAAGCACGGCACAGAGATTTCCACCGCCATCCGGGAAATCGTGCGCGTGCTCCAGCAGCCGTCGACCGGTTCCGACACCGCACCTCGGCATATCGTCGTGATCGATCCGGGCAACCGCTCGCTCGTGCGCACCTGTCTGGAACTGGGCCTGCGCGAATCGCTGCGACTCGGACCCGCTGACCCCTTCGACCCGAACCGGCCCGAGCATGTCAGTAAGCTCCATAGTTTCCTGTACGAGGACTTCGCTGACGGCGCGATGCTGGCGCCCATCGCCAACCGGGACCAGTACACCCTGTCTGGGCGATCACTGCACCTGACTGTTGGCCCGGCCCGCAGCCTGGCTGGCGGTACCACCAGTTGGCAGAACGCGTTCTGCACGGGAACTCGCGAGTTCTTCACCGCCGACCCCTCACGACAGGTGGACATCCCGGCGGGCCGGATCGGGTTTTTCAGTACCAAGCACTACCGGGAGCAGGGTCATGTGCTCAGCTCCGCGCCGAGCTGGGAGTTGCTGCTTCCTAAGATCGACAAGGCGCGTGAGCGGCGCGAAGACCAGGAGCGTTTCGCCGAGTTTGTTCGCATCACCAACCAGATCGATATCTTGATCCGTGATGCAGAACTATTCCGCTGCCAGGTGACTGACGTCCGGTTCGCCGCCAATGGGACTGTCACTTCGATCAAGGTGCGGGAAGTGCCCCGCGTCCATGAGCCAATGTCTATGCTCAAGCCGGACGGCGGCATGGCGGCCTTTCTGTTCCGGGAGAAGTACAGTGGCAAACAGGGAAGCAGCCTCATCCAGTTGTGTTCCCCCGAGTCAGAAAGCATTGCGCAACTGGCTGCCGTCCCAGAGTGGAAGGTCGCCGATGTCGATGTCCGGGGCCGTAGTGCCACCCTCCGCCCCGCGTCGGAGATCCTCGATCCCCCTCAAGTTGACGACATCCGGGTGCTGCGCACCAAGGGGCTGAAGGGCCAGGTCGATTTGATCAACCGGCGCAAGGAAGCCATCAGCAGACTGGCGAAACATACCTATCTGTTGGAGAGTCTCTCAGCGCCGGGTCAGGTCATCATGGACAGTGGACCGGTGGAACTGCCGGTGCCGCTCCCCGACGATATCGTCGACTCCAGCAAGCGCAACCAGATCAAGAAGATTCTCGGGGTAAGGCCCATCTACGCCCTGCAAGGGCCGCCCGGAACGGGCAAAACGCACATGGTTGCCTGGCTGTTGCGTGAGATTCTGGAAGAGGACCCGGTCGCCCAGATTCTCATCACGGCGCAGGCCCACCCTGCCGTGGACGTGTTGCGTTCCAAGGTCGAGCAAGAGGCCTTCAAGAACATCCCGGAGGACCGCAGGCCACTCGCCATCCGTCTGCGACGAACCAACACCGACCAGTCCGGCGCCTTGCCGCAAGACGAACCCGGTTCCGAACAGGAGGTGACGCGGACCCTCCTCCAAAACACGATCAGACGATTGGAGGCTGCCGCTGAGAAGCAGGAGCTCTCCAGGGTACAGGTCGACTGGTTGGCTGCATGCCGAACCATGCTCAAGGACCTACACACCAGAGACGCCTCCTTGGCCAAGGAGTTTCGAGAGCTGGTCAAGCGCAGCGCCAGCATCACGTACAGCACCGCAGCAGACGGTGACCTGGCCGCGCTTGCCGGTGAGGTGACCTACGACTGGGCGATCGTGGAGGAGGCGGGCAAGGCCCACGGCTTCGAGCTGGCGCTCCCGCTCTATCTGGGCCACCGCTGGCTGCTGATTGGTGACCCGAAGCAGCTTCCGCCGTACCGAATCGAGGACTACCAGAAGGCTGTATCTGCCCTGGACGAAACCGTCGCGGCGCTCGAAGGAATGGAGGGACTTGGCCGGCTACTGGACACCGAACTGCTGCACGCCTGGCGATCCCGGACCGACGAGCAGCGCAGGGAGTTCGGCGAGTACTGCAAGAAATGGCTGACCCTCTTCGAGCAGCTACACAAGCTCTGTTCGTATCATGAACATGACGAGGGACTGCTCACCGGGCAGCACCGTATGCATCCCGACATCGGTGAGTTGGTCTCTCAGACGTACTACGACGGCAGGCTTCAGCACTACACGCGCGACCCCAAAACCAAGGCGCCGCACGCAAATATCCTTCACGGCCTGACAACCCCGGCGGAACTTCGGAATAAGGCCGTGGTCTGGCTTGATCTCCCGGCTGCCACAGATGATCCGCGGGCGCAGGAGGACGCAGTGCCCAAGTACCGCAACATGGCTGAAGCCCACGCGTTGGAGAAGTTTCTGCGCTCGCTGCAGGGCGACCCCAGCCGACCGCTGGACCTTGCCGTCCTCTCGCCCTATGCACAGCAGGTAGGCCACCTTCGGAAGCAGCTCAACACACCCGAGCTACGCGAGACGCTAGCTGCCGCCGGGCTGGTGCTCACGCCCGATCCTCGCCGCTCGTGGTCCGACCCTGCCGAGGAACGCCAGGACGGATTCTTCACTGTCGACTCGTTCCAGGGAAACCAATCGAAGATCATCGCAGTGAGCTTGGTCCGCAACAACACCAAGCTGCCCGAAAAGGGACTTGGATTCCTGAAGGAAGCGCCGCGGATGAACGTGCTCATCTCCCGTGCCGAACTCCTACTGGTACTTGTCGGCTCATGGGAATTCTTCCGGAACCAGGTTGCCCACGTGTCGCGGAAGAAAGAAGAGGACGATCCGCTCCGTCATCTGGCGGTGGCCGTGGACCAGTTGGACAAGTGGTTCATCGAAGGCCGAGCCGTGCGCATCCCCGCGGACCTGACGGATTTCGACAGCCCGTCACGCCGAGTCTGAGCGATGACCTGGACCATGGAGGACATCCCCATGATGCGCGTGCTGCTGCCACTGCACATGTACAGCGTGACCTATGAACTCGCCCACGGCCGCCCGTACAGCAAGTTGGAGGAGCTGTTGCTGCGGGCGGTGAACGACTTCCAGGGACCGACAGGATGTACCTACCGTGATCTGCGGGAGGTGTTCAAGGTCCATGACCGGCTGCTAACCGAAGGGCTGGTCACCCTCATCCAGGAAGGCTGGGTGGCGATGGTGCAAGAGGGGCGCGAGATGCACTACCTCGTCACTGAGGAGGGACGGCTGACGATCGCCCACAAGCGCAGACCGAGCAACCTGCGCGTCCGAACAGCCCGTGCCAATATCGTCAGGGAACGACTCACCGGCCAACTCGCGCGATCTGCGGACCTAGCGCTCATCACCGGCCCCACTGTCAGACGTGCGATGAATCACCCCGTACTGAAGCACACCCTTACCCCACGCATGCACCGCACGAAGATCAACGGCGGTGAGACCGAACGCCTGCTCCCACGCTCGGGCAGTCGACAGGAGTGGATCCGTTGGATCGACTCGATCGCCCGGCTTAACACGGATCTGTACTACCTACCGGTCCTCGCCGACCTGGAGAAGTCCGAAGTCGCTGGGCTGCCTCATCAGTGGCGACACCTCGGCTCACTGATCCTGGAAGAAGTAGCCGAGCGTTATGAGGACCTCGCCAGTGACGGCGACTTTCAGGAGAAGCTAAGCGACCTGATGCGCGGCTCCGACTTCGTCAACAAACAGCGCGGCTCACATAATCCAGCCGCACCACGGCGCACCACTCCATACGCAGAAGCATCCGTGACCTGCGGGGACGTCACACTCACTGCTGGCGACGGTCGACAGTTGGCCGAGTCCGTACTCGACGGGACCTCCACCAACGTCCTCATCCTGGCGGCAGGACTCGACCGGGAACGGGCCAGCACCGCCCGCGACCTCGTGATCGCACTCCGGAAACGGGGGGTGAACGTGGATCTTTTGTGGTCCTGCGACACAGCGAACGCGACGGAGAACAGCTCTGCCAATGAGATCGCCGAGGTACTTGGCGCGGCACGGAGCGCGGCCGGAAGCGGGAAAGTGTCATTCAACCGCACACCAGCCCACGCTGCCGCTGATCTCGTGCTCGCCACGACACCGACGGGCCCTGTGGCCGTCATCGGCGCAGGTCTGCTAGGTGCTCCCGCCGATGAAGGCAGTCTGAGCCCCGCCGCCCGATTCTCCGACCCAGCGGTTCTGGGCACGCTGGCACGGCTGTGCGCGGGGTGGTGGGAGGAACTACCCGCCGACGAGGGAAGTCTGCCGGCGCACCGCTGGAAGCATCTCGCCGAACGCTGGGTCGGCGAGGCTGCCGTCGCCGGTAGTGTCGATTCCGACACAGTGCCCGCGCGGTCCACCAGTTGCCCCGACACTGAGTGCACTGGCACTGTCTCGCTCCTCATCGGTCCCCAGCAGGCCGGCGTCCGCAGTGAGCTCACCGCCGAACAGGGCCAACGCTTTCTCCTCGCCGACACGGGCTCCACGACAGACAACCTCGCCACACAGATCACCGAGAACCTTGCCGAATCTGTGGGCCAGCTGTACCGGGTCGTAGGGGCTGCGGACGGATGGCAGTTCCTGAGTCGGACGGCTGACATCTGGACGGCGACGAATGCCCCACAGCTACCGCAGCCCTCAGAGCGTTACCGTGTGACGGCAACGGACGACCAATGGCTGATCGAGTACATCGGTGCCCCTGACCCTGTGCTGTCCTTCAGCGTCAGCGGGCATGTGGCGGTGCGGGCCTGGCGGCGCATGGGTCAGCGACACGACAGCACTGGTGGGGTCTGACCCCCCCGGAGTCCCCGGGCTGCACGCCGAAGAGGCTGTACGTGTCGGCGCAGGATTCCCGGGCCGGTTACCGGGACATGGAACTGTTCATCGACGGGTTCAGCGACGCCGTACTCGCCGCCCGGCTGCGGATCGCAATCGGCGGGCGGGGTGCGTTCCGGCGCCAGGCATGCTCGTCCATGACGAGCATGCCTGGCGCCGGTATCGCCGGTTCTGCGATGAGCGGCAGCGTGGCCGGGCCCGCGCTTGGCTGGCGGAGGAGGGCTACTGTCCGAGACTCCCGGTCCTGCCGTGGACGGTTGGGCCCTGACGGCGCAGGGTCTGAAGGAACTGGCCGCTGTGTCGCAGCCGGAGGGCGTGGTCGTGTCCCCCGTCGTGCAACGCCAGTGCGTTAAGGATGTGTGCGCCCTGTCAAGAGGGCGGAGGTAGGAGCTGGCGGCCTGGGCGAGCCCAGCTTGGACAGCGGCTGCGGCTTGCCGTCGCGCACCAC
>NZ_JBEXSR010000044.1:0-82939 GCF_040613735.1 Streptomyces sp. NPDC006235 | reverse complement strand
TTGGCACGCTGTTGAGTTCTCAAGGAACGGTCGCTTCCTTTGTACTCACCCTCTCGGGCTTTCCTCCGGGCGCTTCCCTTCGGTCTTGCGTTTCCAACTCTACCAGTGTTTTTCCGGCCCTCTGACCACCGTCCTGCAGGCATGCAGAAGGCGACCCCGAGATAGGATCTGGCAAGTTGGGTGCTGCCGGGCCAGGACGCGAGGCGTCGTTCAGCCCCAAGCAGGAGTACGACTGTACACGCGGCCGCGGAGCGGGTGCAAATTGATATGCGGTATGGTCTAGACCACTCTGAAGCGCTCCTGCGGAACCGGCACTTCAGGTGACATACCCTGCTGAACAGTGTGCCGCCCGGTACCGACAGGGACGGCCCATATCGATCTCCACCCCTGGGAGGCTTCCCATGACCACCGTGACGTCCCCGCTCGCAGGACGCGCCATCGGACTGGCAGCCGTGCCGGATCCGGTCTTCTCCGGGGCCATGGTCGGCCCGGGCACAGCGATCGACCCCGTACGTGAGCCTTCCGAGGCCGTCTCACCCGTGGACGGCGTCATCGTCTCCCTGCACCCGCACGCGTTCGTCGTGGTCGACGAGAACGGTCACGGTGTTCTCACCCACCTCGGTATCGACACAGTCCAGCTCAACGGCGAGGGTTTTGAGCTGCTCGTGAACAAGGGTGACACCGTCAGGCGCGGTCAGGGCATCGTGCGCTGGAACCCGGCAGCCGTCGAGGCCGCCGGCAAGTCCGCGATTTGCCCGATCGTGGCGCTGGAGGCCACGGCCGAAGCACTCTCCGATCTTCGTGACGACGGCGATGTGAAGGCCGGCGACAGTCTCTTCCTCTGGAAGTGACGTCAGTGCCGTCGTATGGCGGCTAGCAGGAGAACCAACGCGGCGGTCGGATCCGCCGCACTATCGGAGACGGGTGAGATGGACACAACGCTGCGAGGCGTCGGCGTAAGCCACGGTGTGGCTATCGGCGAGGTTCGGCACATGGGAACGGCGGTGCTGGAGCCGCCCGCGAAGCAGATCCCCGCGGAGGAGGCGGAGCGTGAACAGGGGCGCGCCCGCAAGGCCGTGGAGGCTGTGGCGGCCGACCTGATGGCACGGGGGAACCTGGCGGGGGGCGAAGCCCAGGCGGTGCTCGAGGCGCAGGCCATGATGGCCCAGGACCCCGAGCTGATGGCAGACGTGGAACGACGCATCGCCGTCGGCAGCACGGCCGAGCGTGGGGTGTACGACGCGTTCGCCTCGTACCGCGAGCTGCTCGCGGGTGCCGGTGAGTACCTCGCCGGTCGCGTGGCCGACCTCGACGATGTGCGGAATCGTATCGTCGCCCGTCTGCTGGGGGTGCCGATGCCGGGTGTGCCCGACAGCGACGAGCCCTATGTTCTTGTCGCCCGTGACCTCGCGCCTGCCGACACCGCGCTGCTGGACCCGACTCTGGTGCTCGGCTTCGTCACCGAGGAGGGCGGTCCGACCAGCCACAGTGCGATTCTGGCGCGGGCGCTCGGGGTGCCGGCCGTGGTCGCGCTGCCGGGTGCGGGTGAGCTCGCCGAGGGCACGATGATCGCCGTCGACGGCAGCACCGGTGAGATCTTCGTGGACCCGAGCGATGAGAAGAAGGCTCAGCTCGAGGCCGCGGCCGCCGAGCGGAAGGCGGCGCTGGCGGCCTCCACCGGTCCCGGTGCCACCGCGGACGGTCACAAGGTGCCGCTGCTCGCGAACATCGGTGGCCCGGCGGATGTTGAGGCAGCGGTCGAGGCCGGTGCGGAGGGGGTCGGCCTTTTCCGGACCGAGTTCCTCTTCCTGGACGACAGCAAGCAGGCGCCGTCGGAGGAGAAGCAGGTCGCCGCATACCGGCAGGTGCTGGAGGCGTTCCCCGAGGGGCGTGTCGTGGTGCGGGTGCTGGACGCGGGCGCGGACAAGCCGCTCGACTTCCTGACGCCGGTCGACGAGCCGAACCCGGCGCTCGGCGTGCGGGGTCTGCGGACTCTGCTGGATCACCCGGAGATCCTGCGCACCCAGCTGACGGCGCTCGCGAAGGCCGCGGAGGGGCTGCCGGTCTACCTCGAGGTCATGGCCCCGATGGTCGCGGACCGCACTGATGCCCGGGCCTTCGCGGACGCGTGCCGGGGGGCCGGGCTGCGGGCGAAGTTCGGTGCGATGGTCGAGATCCCGTCGGCCGCGCTGCGGGCGCGCTCGATCCTCCAGGAGGTCGAGTTCTTGTCGCTGGGGACGAACGACCTGGCGCAGTACACCTTCGCCGCCGACCGTCAGGTGGGTGCGGTCTCCCGTCTCCAGGATCCGTGGCAGCCGGCGCTGCTCGACCTGGTGGCGCTGTCCGCCGAGGCCGCGAAGGCCGAGGGCAAGAGCTGTGGCGTGTGTGGTGAGGCCGCGTCCGACCCGCTGCTCGCGTGTGTGCTGACTGGTCTGGGCGTCACCTCTCTTTCGATGGGCGCGGCGTCGATTCCCTATGTCCGGGCCACGCTGGCGAAGTACACGCTGGCGCAGTGCGAGCGTGCCGCGGCGGCGGCCCGGGCCACGGACAGTGCCGAGGACGCGCGCAGCGCGGCGCAGGCGGTGTTGTCGGGCGAGTGAGTCGCCATGGCCGGCCGAGGCTGCCCGGGCGGGGCGCTCCACTGCGGTGGGGCGCCCCGCCCGCTTTTCAGTGGTGGTGTCCCTGTTCGGGTTTCACCTCTCCCAGGTCCGGCGGCTCTCGGTAGTCGACGTTGGATTCGGGGGAGATCAGGTCGCCGGATTCGACGTCGGTGCAGTAGGCGTCGAAGACCTCTCCCGCGGTGAGGGGTTCGAGTCCGTATGCGCGCAGGCGCCAGCCGTAGACGCGGTCGGGGGTGCCTGGGGAGCTGGCGCGGATGACGAGGCCTCCGGGGCTTTCGGTGGCCAGGCCGAGGGCCAGGACCGTGGTGAACTCGAGGAATTCGGCCTCGTCCAGTTTCACGGCGCCGTCGGTGTCGGCGACGTGGAGGGCGGCGACGAGGGTTTCGGGCGGTCCGGTGACGCTGCATACGAGGTGCCGGTCGCCGGGTGGGGCCGTGTCGAGGATGCGGACGAGGAGGTCCGAGGCCCGGGTGAAGGCGGCGTGTCCGATGTCCTCGCCGCAGGCGGTGCAGGCGCCCAGGCGGGCGAGGAGTGTGGTCGCGTATTCCCAGGTGGCCTGTCGCACGGCCTCGTCGACGAGAGCCGGGAGGAGGTCCGCCAGCGGCTGGCCCTCGTAGGGGAGGGTCGGGCCTGTGACCGCGAGTCGTGCCGTGAAGCGTGTGCGGCTCGACGGATGGTCGGGATCAAGGCCGTTCTGCTTGCAGAACTCGGCGTACTCCTCGGGGTCGAAGAGGGCCACCGTGGTGTGACTGCCTTGCAGGGCTCGTGCCCTGAGGAGTCCTTCCACGTGTTCGAGGTAGGCGGCGTGGTCGTGGAAGGTGAAGCTTCGGTAGCGCCGCATGGCCCGGAAGTCGTGCTCGTCGGTGATCAGGCCGATGGTGCCGGCGATTTCTCGGTGCAGGACACGTCGCATGGTCCGGCTGTCCGTGTGCGTCATCGTTCCCCCTGTGCACGGTCGATCAATGCTCACTCACAGTAACCGGCGGCACTGACAACGGGGGTGGGCATGGTGATCACACATCCGGGCAACCGTGAAAACGGCAGGTCAGAAGCTACGAAGCTGGCATGATCACATCGACAGCCATGGTTACGACGAGTGGTCTCAGGGGGCCGGTCAGGCGCGTTTGCGGGCCAGGTCCTCGTAGAAGCCGAGCAGGTCGAGGTTGTCGATGGAGCCCGGGTTGACCGCCTTCTCCAGCGGGGTGCCCTGGAGGAGGCGTTTGACCGGGACCTCGATGCGTTTGCCGGTCAGGGTGTGCGGGACGCCGGGCACTTCGATGATCTCGTCGGGCACATGGCGCGGTGACAGTTGTTCGCGGATGGTCTGCTTGATGCGGTTCAGCAGGGCCTCGTCGAGGACGGCTCCGGGGGCCAGGTGCACGAAGAGGGGCATCCAGTAGCCGCCGTCCGGCTGTTCGAGGCCGATGACGAGGGATTCCCTGATCTCGGGGAGGCGCTCCACGGCCTCGTAGATGTCGGCGGATCCCATGCGTACGCCCTGGCGGTTGAGCGTGGAGTCGGAGCGGCCGTGGATGACGACGGATCCGCGGGAGGTGACGGTGATCCAGTCGCCGTGCCGCCAGACGCCGGGGTACGTGTCGAAGTAGCTGTCGTGGTAGCGGCTGCCGTCGGGGTCGTTCCAGAAGTGGATGGGCATCGACGGCATGGGGTTGGTGACCACGAGCTCGCCGACCTCGTCGACCAGGGGGTTGCCGCTCGGGTCCCAGGACTGGAGGTCGGTGCCGAGGCAGGGGGCCTGGAGCTCGCCGACGTGGACCGGGAGGGTCGGGACGGCTCCGGCGAAGCAGGAGCACACGTCCGTGCCGCCGCTGACGGAGGCGATCCACAGGTTGTCGCGGACCTCGTCGTGGAGCCAGCGGAAGCCGTCGGGGGGCAGGGGGGAGCCGGTGGTCGCGACGCACTGGACGGAGGAGAGGTCGAAGTCGCGCGACGGGTGGACGCCCGCCTTGCGGCAGGCCATGACGTAGGCGGCCGAGGTGCCGTAGAGGGTGGCCTTGGTGCGTTCGGCGATGCGCCACTGGGCGCCGGTGTCCGGGTAGCCGGGGCTGCCGTCGTAGAGGACGATCGTGGTGCCGGTGAGCAGGCCGGAGACGAGGAAGTTCCACATCATCCAGCCGGTCGACGTGTACCAGAAGAAGCGGTCCTCGGGGCCAAGGTCGCAGTGCAGGCCGAGTTGCTTGAGGTGCTCGACGAGGATGCCGCCCTGGGACTGGACGATGGCCTTGGGCAGGCCGGTCGTGCCGGAGGAGTACAGCACCCACAGGGGGTGGTCGAAGGGCACCTGCTCGAAGACGGGGGCCGTGTCGGCGGCGGTGAGGGCCGCCCAGTCCAGGGCGCCCTCGGGTGCCTCGGTGCCAAGGAGGGGGATGTGGACGACGGCGCGCAGGGTGGGCAGTTCGCGGCGCAGTTCGGCGACGATCTCGCGGCGGTCGTGCTCCTTGCCGCCGTAGCGGTAGCCGTCGACCGTGAACAGCACGACGGGTTCGACCTGCTGGAAGCGGTCGAGGACGCTGCGGGCGCCGAAGTCGGGCGCGCAGGACGTCCAGACGGCGCCCACGGCGGCTGTGGCGAGGAGGGCGACCACAGCCTGCGGGACGTTGGGGAGATAGCCGCTGACGCGGTCTCCGGGGCGTACGCCGAGGGCGCGCAGTTCGGCGGCCAGGGAGCCGACCTGGCGGCGCAGCTCGGCCCAGGTGACGGGGCTCGGTTCGTGCGTCTCGTCGACGTGCAGGAGGGCAGGTTGGTCAGCGCGGGTGTCGGCCGCACGCAGCGCGTGTTCGGCGTAGTTGAGGGTCGCCCCGGGGAACCACTGGGCGCCCGGCATCGAACGGTCGCCGAGCACGCGCGCGTAGGGCGTCGAAAAGCGGACGTCGAACCACTCCGTCAGGGCTTTCCAGAAGGTGTCCAGCTCGTCGACGGACCAGCGCTGGAGGGCCGCGTAGCCGCCCTCGGCGGGGGCGCCGTGGTGCTCGGCTGCCCAGGCCTGGAACCTCGTGATCCGTGCCCGTGCGATGCGCTCGGGGTCTGGCTGCCACAGCGGCTGAGGACTATCGGTCGACATGGTCGGCTCCCGGACTGTGCGCGTCGTGTGCGTCCTCCGCGCACGGGCTGGGGTGTGCGCGTGACGCGGCTGGCACGGACAATGCCACGTGATCGACTTCGGCACCAGGGTGCGCCCCACATAGTCCAGGTCGTGAAGATGTGGTCCCGGCACGGATGAACGGCAGTTGAACGACACGCGCTTCTGGGGCGGTCAGTGGCAGGGTGAGCAGCATGAACGGTCGTGACCTGGTGCGTTCGGTGAAAGCGGTGGGTTCGGTGGGCGCGGCACAGGGTGTGCGTACCGTACGAGCAGCGTGGCGCAGGCGGCGGGCCGACGCCACCGGGCTGCCGTCGCGCGGGGCGGAGCGTGCCCGGGTGCCCGGGGCCGTGCAGGAGGCGGAGCCGGGGCCGGGGGGCGGTGTCGTCCGGTTCAGCCGGTCGGAGCTGCGGATTCTCGTCGCCGTGAGCGGAGCCGTCTTCTGGGGCTGGGACGGGGCGGAGCCCGAGCCGTCGTACGCGCTGGCCGGCCGGTGTCCGGAAGCGGATCCCCGGGCGGTGCTGGAGCCGGACAAGGACGGCGGCTGGCGGGTGGTGGCCGAGCGGGTGACGGTCGTCGTGTCGCGGCATGGCGCGGTGGAGGTGCGCACCCCCGGTGGCGTGACGCTGCGCCGTGATCTTCCGCCGCGGTGGTGGGAGCCGGTCGGGGGCGGTCCGGCGCGGTGGATGCAGCGGTCGGAGGTGGCTGCCGACGCGCGGTTCTTCGGGCTCGGTGGTCGTGCTTCGGGTCCTCGGCTGCCGGACGGGACGTACCGGCTGTGGAACACCGACCCCGGTTTCGCCTTCGCGCCTGGTGACGACCCGCTGTACATCACGATGCCGGTGCAGATGGTGGTGTCCGACGGCGGTACGCATCTGGTGTTCCACGACAGTTCGTGGGACGGCACGGTGACGCTGCGGGAGGGCGAGGAGGGGGCGGGTTCCGGGCACGACCGGGTCGGGACGAGCGAGCTGCGGATGGACGGCGGTCCTCTGCGCTGCTGGGTGATGGTGGGTACCCCCGCGCGCGTGCTGCTCGCCTGGGCCTCGCTCACCGGCGCGCCCGCCCTGCCGCCCGAGTGGGCGCTCGGGCATCACCACGCGCGGTGGGGGTTCGGCAGCGAGCAGGAAGTGCGGCGGGTCGTCGCGGGTTACCTGGAGCACGGTCTGCCGCTCGACGCCGTGCACCTGGACATCGACCATTTCGACGCGCATCAGGTGTTCACGGTCGACCAGGACCGCTTCCCGAAGCTGCCCGTTCTGGCCGAGGAACTCCGGCGGGAGGGCATCCGGCTGGTGTCGATCATCGACCCGGCCGTGAAGGCCCTGCCCGGCAATGCCGCGTACGACGGTGGGACGGCCGGGGACGCGTTCGTGCGGGACGCCTCGGGGCAGGTCGTGCGGGGTGTGGTGTGGCCCGGGGATGCGGTGTTTCCCGATTTCACGCACGCGCGCGTGCGTGCGTGGTGGGGCGGTCTCTACGAGGAGCGGCTCGCCCAGGGGTTCTCGGGATTCTGGCACGACATGAACGAGCCCACGTCGTTCGCCGCCTTCGGGGAGTCGACGCTGCCGCGTTCGGCGCGGCACTCCTTGGAGGGGCGGGGCGGTGACCACCGCGAGGCGCACAACGTGTACGCGCTGTGCATGGCCAGGGCGGGCTTCGAGGGACTGCGGAAGCTCGCGCCCGAGGAGCGGCCGTTCCTGTTCTCCCGCTCCGGGTGGGCCGGCATGCAGCGCTACGGCGGAACCTGGTCGGGGGACGTCGCCACCGGCTGGCCGGGACTGCGGGCTTCCCTGGCCTTGGTGATGGGGCTCGGGCTGTGCGGCGTGCCGTACTCGGGGCCGGACATCGGAGGCTTCGACGGGGACCCCTCCCCCGAGCTGTACCTGCGGTGGTTCCAGCTCGGTGCGTACCTGCCTCTCTTCCGCACGCACGCGAGTCTGCGGGCGGGGCGCAGGGAGCCGTGGGAGTTCGGTGCCGAGGTGCTGGAGCACGCGCGCGTGGCGCTCTTGGAGCGCCGGCGGCTGCTGCCGTACTTCGTGACGCTGGCGCATCTGGCGCGGCGTACTGGAGCGCCCTATGTGCGGCCCCTGTGGTGGGCGGCGCCGGAGGAGCGGGCGCTGCGTGACTGCGGGGACGCCTTCCTGCTGGGTGACAGCCTGCTGGTGGCGCCGGTGCTCGACCCGGGCGCGGACCGGCGTGCCGTGCAGCTTCCGCGGGGGCGCTGGTACGACACGGTGACGGAGCGGGCGTACGAGGGGCCGGCGCAGGTGCTCGTCGACGCGCCTCTGTCGCGGATCCCGGTGTTCGCGCGCGCGGGTGCGGTGCTCCCCGTACAAGGGGAGGACGGCGGGCTGGAGCTGGAGGTGTGGGCGCCCGCCCGGGGGCGGACCGGGGGCGGGCTGGTCGTGCAGGACGGGGGCGACGGGTGGGACGAGCCGGAGATCGAGCGCTATACCGCTCGGTGGGCGGGCTCCCGGGTCGTCGTCGAGCGGGAGGGTGAGGACGGCGGGAGCGTGCCGTCCCACCCGGTGCGCGTCCGCGGGGCCGGGGAGCGCTGAGCTCAGATGTAGCGGCCTTCGAACCAGGCCCGTACGGCCACGGTGTGCAGGGGGAAGGCCAGTTCATCCGCCCGGCGCAGGAGGTGCCAGCCCTCCGTCTCGTCCGTGGTGGCGGAGGGCGGCAGGCCCTCGACAGGGCGTTCCGGGAGGAGGCCGAACAGCAGCAGGTGTCCGTCGGGCGAGCTCATCGCGTCGACGAGGCGTACGTCGCGGGCGGCCGCGTCGATGCCGGTTTCCTCCTTGAGTTCGCGTACGAGGGCGTGCCGCCAGTCCTCCCGGTCGTTGATGTAGCCACCGGGCAGGGCCGTGCCCCCGCGCGCGGGAGCGACGGTTCGGGTGATGACGACCAGGGCGGTGCCCTTGGTGTCGTACACGGGCTGGAGGGCCACCGCGACGGGGAGGGGATTGCGGTAGGCCACGTTGCCGCACGCCGGGCAGGTGCGGGGCCAGCCGGAGACGCCCTCTCCGTAGGGCGCGCCGCAGCTCGAACAGTGGGAGTCCGGCGCGGAGTTGGAACTGGAGTGCTGAGTTTCGGACACGCGGCGGACTGTAGCCGATCACGGAGAGGACGTCTCGGGCGGGCGGCTCAGTGAGCGCTGGAGAGCGCCTTCCTGGACACGGGGAAGTCGAAGTAGGTGTCCGGGTAGGGCTCGGGCTTGTAGGTGTAGTGCCACCACTCCTCTGCCAGGTTCACGAAGCCGAGGCCCTCCAGGGTGCTCTTGAGCAGCAGCCGGTTGGCGCGCTGTGCGCCCTGGACGCGAGGGTCGAGGGTGTGCGAGAGGGTGTCGAAGCAGTCGAAGCCGGTCCCCATGTCGACGGAGTTGTCGGGGAACCGCTCGTCCTTGGGGGCGAAGCACGGCACGAGGGGCTCTCCGGGGTGGTACGGCCGGGTCGGTTTCGCCGGCAGTTTCACGAGGGTGACGTCGAGGGTCGAGCCGCGGCTGTGGCCTGACTTCTCGGCGATGTAACCGTCGGTGAACAGCCGGGTCTTGTCGACGTTCGGGTAGAACTCGCCCTTCATGGCCTGGTCGTCGAGGTCCTCGGCCCAGCGGACGAAGTGGTTCACCGCGCGCTGCGGCCGGTAGCAGTCGTACACCTTGAGTGTGTATCCCTGGCGCAGCAGCTTCAGTTGGGCCCGGTGGAGGGCTTGGGCGGCGGGGCGGGTGAGGACGCAGATCGGCTGGGCGTAGCCGTCGATGCGCTCGCCGACGAAGTTGTGCGGGGTGAAGTAGCGCATCTCCTGGACGATCGTCGGGTCCACGCTTCTCAGGGCCACGAAGTCTTCAGGCGCATGGGGCCCGGTCTCGGCCTGGGCGGTGGTGGTGGGGGCGGTCGCTGCCAGCACGGCGGCGAAGGCGGTGATGAGGCCGCGTGCCACAGTGGAGAGTCGTGTCATGGCTCCTGCGTCTACCAGGAGACGGTCCCGCCGGGGAAGGGATGCCGAAATCCGGAAGGGCGTGGCAGACTTCTGACGTTCCGTCAGATTCGGTCCGCGGGGAGGCACTGTGTCGCGTGCGCGAACGCCGGTGGTAGCGGGGTGGTTCGCCGGGGAGGGGGAGGATTTCCGGCTGCTGGGCACGCGTTGCGCGGCGTGCTCGTCGGTCTTCTTCCCCCGCGAGGACCGCCACTGCCGCAACCCCGCTTGCGGGGGCGGAGAGTTGACGGAGGTCCCGTTGTCGCGGCGCGGCCGTGTCTGGTCGTACACGGACAGCCGGTATCGGCCGCCGTCACCCTACGTGAGCGACCCGGAACTTTCGTGGGAGCCGTGCACGTTGATCGCTGTGATGCTGGAGGCCGAGCGGCTCGTGGTGCTGGGACAGGCGGCTCCCGGGGTCACCGCCGCGGACTTGACGGTGGGCATGGAGGTGGAGGTCGTGCCCGGCGTGCTCCACGAGGACGCGGATACGACGTGGACGACGTGGCACTGGCGGCCGACGGGGGTGAAGGCGTGACGGGTGAGGTGGCGGTGCTGGGTGCGGGCATGCACCCGTGGGGCAAGTGGGGACGGAACTTCGTCGAGTACGGCGTAGCGGCGGCCCGCGCGGCGCTCGCCGACGCCAGGCTCGACTGGCGGGACATCGGCTCGATCATCGGCGCGGACACCGTCCGGGGCGGCTATCCCGGGTATGTCGCCGGGGCGACGTTCGCGAAAGCACTGGGCTGGCAAGGGGCCCGGGTCATGAGCGTGTACGCGGCGTGCGCCTCCGGCGCCCAGGCCCTGGACGCCGCGCGGGCTCAGATCCTCTCCGGGCTCGCCGAGGTGGTCCTCGTGGTGGGGGCTGATGCCGCTCCCAAGGGATTCTTCCGCCCTGCGGGCGGGGACCGGCCGGACGATCCCGACTGGCTGCGGTTCCGGATTCTCGGGGCGACCAACCCCGTGTACTTCGGGTTGTACGCCCGTAGGCGCATGACCATGCACGGGGACACGCCGGACGACTTCGCACAGGTGAAGGTGAAGAACGCGGCGATGGGCGCGCTGAACCCCCATGCGCGCTACCGCCGGCGAGTCACGGCCGAGGAGGTGGCCGCCTCCGCCGTCGTCGCCGACCCGCTGCGGCTGCTCGACATCTGCGCGACCTCCGACGGGGGCGCGGCGGTCGTGCTCTCCAGCATGGAGTTCGCACGTCGGCACGGCCATGCGGCTCCGGTGCGGATCCGGGCCGTGGCCACGCTGACGCCGCGGTATCCGAACACCGTGCTCGACCTGCCGGACATCGCCACGGACTCCGCGGTGGCGGTCGACCCGCCTGCCGAGCCGTTCCGGATGTCCATCGCCCGGGCGGCCTACGAGGAGGCGGGAGTGGGGCCGGAGGATCTGTCGCTGGCCGAGGTCTACGACCTGTCCACGGCGCTCGAGTTGCAGTGGTACGAGGACCTGGGACTGTGCGGTGAGGGCGAGGGCGTGAAGCTGCTGCGCGACGGGGCGACGGCCCTGGGCGGGCGCATACCGGTGAACGCCAGCGGCGGCCTGGCCTCCTTCGGTGAGGCGGTTCCGGCGCAGGCGATAGCCCAGGTGTGCGAGCTGACCTGGCAGTTGCGGGGCGAGGCAGGGAACCGGCAGGTCACGGGAGCGCGCGTGGGCATCAGCGCGAACCAGGGCTTGTTCGGGCACGGATCAGCGGTGATCGCGCTGCGGTGAGCGGCGAGGCGGACTGGACGCGGGCGGGGCCGTACCGCCGAGGGGCGCATGGTGCGGCAGTGAGGGCGCCGCGTCCTACGCTGCGTGACCGCTCAGGAATCCTGCGTGAACGTCTCATGAACTGGGCTTGGGCGTGCGCCGGTCGAGTCATCATGCTGCCGTGCACTCCTGGACGGACACTCTCCGCTTCGCCTTCCAACCGGTGGTCAATCTGACGACCGGCGCGGTCACGGGACTGGAGATACTCGCCCGCCCGGAGACCGGCGACATCCTGGCCGAGGCCCGCCGGGATCCCGAGCTGGACAGTCGGCTGGCGGTGTCCGCGCTCCGTGCAGCGATACGCAAGGAGACCCTGCTGCCGCTCTTCGTCAACGCCTTCGCCGGCACCCTCGCCGACCTCGGCGGACTCCCTTCGCTGCACGACGCCGTGCGCGAGGCGGGACGGCTTCCGTGGGAGGTGACGATCGACGTCTGTCCGCCGTACACGCACGTACCGCAGCGGGCACTGCTGGAGGCGGTGTCCAGGCTGCGCGGTCAGGGCTTCCGGATCTGCGCGGACGGCGTCGGGGACGGGGACGTGCCCTTGCGGCTCCTCTCGGACATCACGCCAGACCTCGTGAAGCTGGACGCGTCGCTGCTGGCGCGGCCGGCGGTCGTGCGGTCGATGCGGACGCTGTGCGACGAGCTGGGAGCTCTCCTGGCTGTCGAGGGCGTGGAGACCGAAGGGCAGTGCGCGGCGGCGCTGGCGGCCGGGGCGCAGCTGGCACAGGGCGAGCTGTTCGCCCCGCCGGCCCGGCTGCCCGCCGCCGACGTCTACGTCCCGCCCCGCTCCCCCGCCGATATGGCTTTGCCGCGGTCGGGACCGTCGGTGCGGGAGTTCGTGCGGCCCGCCGCGCTGCTGCCCGCCACGGCGTCCGCGGGGCAGGTGCGGGCGCTGCTGACCGGGTCACCGGATGTGTCCGGGGTACTGCTCGTGGACACCGCCGGAGTGCCGGTCCGGTCGGTGCACCGGTCCCGGTTCCTGTTGTCGATGTCGGGGCGCTACGGGCATGCCCTCTACGCCGACCGGCCCGCGGCCAAGCTCGGTGATCCCCCGCGGACGGTGGGCATCGACGCCACCGCCTGGGAGGTACTGGACGTCGTGGCGGTCGGCGGGCGGGACCGCACGTCGGACGATGTCGCCGTCGTGGACCAGTACCGGCGGTGTGTGGGCGTCGTCCGGCTCGCGGACCTCGTGCGCGCACTGGCCGAGACACGGGTGGAGGAGGCGGCGGGGCTGAATCCGCTGACGCGGCTGCCCGGCTCGGACGTGATCACCGGGGAGGTGGACCGGCGGATCGCGGCAGGGCGGGCCTTCACGCTGAGCTGGCTGGACGTCGACCACTTCAAGCAGGTCAACGACGGGGCCGGGTTCGCGGCGGGCGACGAGCTGATCCGGGCGGTGGGGCATGCGTTGCAGCAGGCCGCGATGGACGGCACCCGTGTGGGGCACATCGGCGGCGACGATTTCCTGGTGCTCACTGAGCCGGAGGGTCTCGATCCGCTGGCCGCGTCCGTGCTGGACGCCCCCTGGTCGGCGGGCGGTCGGCCGGTCACGCTGTCGCTCGCCACGGTGCTGTGCGCGCCGGGCAGTGTGACCGACCACCGGCAGGCGGCGGCGTGCCTGGCGCCCCTGAAGAAGGCGGCGAAGGCATTGCACGGAGCGAGTTGGGTGCTGGGCCGCGCGGGCGCGCCCGGACATGAGACCCGCCGTGGCGGTGAGACGACGTCGGCAGCGGCGCGGTGTGGGGCCTCTTAGGCGGCGTCCCGTGGCCTGACTCAGTCTCTTGGCAGGACTCCGTCAGGAGGCCAGGGGCGGGGCGCTGCTCGTCCGGTTGAGAGACCGCCTGGTCAGGTGGATGCTGGTGGCTAGCAAGCGAGGAGTCGGATGCGGCTGGGCTATCGCCTGCGGGCGGAGCCCAGCGCAGGCCGGACGACACCACCAGCACGGCCTCGCGCGGCTCGGCGAAGCCCGCGCAGGCCCCGACCACATCTGAACAACGATCCGACCGGGCGCCGCCAGGCCGTGCAACCGGTCACCCGACCCGGCAAGGCCCGGCCGCCACCACAACGGCCGTCAACCGTTGCGGTCGGCGACCTTGACGCCCCCTGGGCGCCGGTGAACACTTCCGGTGTCAGTCGACATCGCCGTACATACTCGGCGTATCCGGCATGCGGCGCGCGGGCGCGCCGACGCCAAGGTCCTTTGCCCCAAGGGTGATTCGGCTGCGATCGGCACGCTCGTCACGGACGCCGGGCGGGGCGCGGGTATCCCCGCCTTCGGCTGAAGGAGCCATGGGAAACGCACCCCGCACACGAGGGTCGGGGCGGATCGTCCCCGGGCCTCGGCCTAGGAGCCGCCATGAGCAACGTGCACATCTTCGTCGGCGAGATCGGCGGCACGGCGGGCGCGCACACCGCCACCCCGCTGCCGGGCGGCCACAGCGATCCCGCCGTCACTCGATCCTCGGGCCCACCGGCTCCGCGATCAACCCGGCACGTGGCCGGGGGTGCGCATCGTGCACCTGTTCCTCCCGATCCCGGACGAGGGAACGTCCGACTGGGGGTACGCCTGGATCCCGTGACAGGGCCGCCTCCGTGGCAGGGCCTGCGGCCGGCGGAATTCTCGGGGCCCTCATCTGCAACGCAGCCTTCTGACCAAGCGATCAAGAGGTAGTAGCCATGACGGACAACTCCGAGAAGTACGTAGCAGCGATCGACCAGGGCACCACCTCCAGCCGCTGCATCGTCTTCAACCAGAACGGTGCCATCGTCGCCGTGGACCAGCGCGAGCACCGCCAGATCTTCCCCAAGCCCGGGTGGGTGGAGCACGACGCCACCGAGATCTGGTCCAAGGTGCAGGCGGTGGTCGCCGGGGCACTCGCCAAGGCCGGGCTGCGCGCCGACCAGCTGAGCGCGATGGGGATCACCAACCAGCGTGAGACGACCCTGCTGTGGGACCGCGCGACGGGAAAGCCCGTGCACAACGCCATCGTGTGGCAGGACACGAGGACCGCGGCGCTGTGCAACCAGCTGGGCGGCTCGGAGGGGCAGGACCGTTTCCGCGAGCAGACGGGTCTGCCGCTGGCCACCTACTTCTCCGGCCCCAAGGCGGCCTGGCTGCTCGACAACGTGCCCGACCTCCGGACCCGGGCCGAACGCGGTGAGATCGCCTTCGGGACGATCGACTCCTGGCTGATCTGGAACCTCACCGGCGGCACCGACGGCGGGCAGCACGTCACCGATGTGACCAACGCCGGGCGCACCATGCTGATGAACCTGGAGACCCTGCAGTGGGACTCCTCGATCTGCTCGGCGATGAACATCCCCGAGGCCATGCTGCCGGAGATCCGGTCCTCCGCCGAGGTGTACGGCACGGCCGTCGGCCAGCTCGCCGGCGTGCCCGTGGCCTCCGCTCTGGGCGACCAGCAGGCCGCCGTGTTCGGCCAGGCCTGCTACGACGTGGGCACCGCGAAGAACACCTACGGCACGGGCAGCTTCCTGCTGCTCAACACCGGCAACCGTCCGGTGTCGTCGAAGAGCGGTCTGCTGACGACGATGGGATACAAGATCGGCAGCGAGGCGCCGGTCTACTGTCTGGAGGGGTCGATCGCCATAACGGGCGCGCTGGTCCAGTGGTTCCGCGACCAGCTCGGCATCATCCGTACCGCCGACGAGATCGAGCCCCTGGCCGCGAGTGTGGAGGACAACGGCGGTGCGTACATCGTGCCGGCGTTCTCGGGCCTGTTCGCGCCGTACTGGCGCTCCGACGCGCGCGGCGTGGTCACCGGGCTGACCCGGTACGTCACGAAGGCGCACCTCGCGCGCGCGGTGCTGGAGGCGACGAGCTGGCAGACCCGCGAGGTCGTGGACGCCATGTACCAGGACTCCGGGGTGCACATCACCACCCTGAAGGTCGACGGCGGCATGACGAAGAACAACCTGCTCATGCAGCACCAGGCGGACGTGCTCGACGTGCCGGTGGTGCGGCCCAAGGTCTCCGAGACGACCTGTCTGGGCGCCGCGTACGCGGCCGGTCTGGCCACCGGTGTGTGGAACGACCTGGACGAGCTCAAGGCGCACTGGCAGAAGGACGTCGAGTGGACACCGTCCATGGACGCGTCCGTGCGGGACCGCGAGCACCGCAACTGGCGCAAGGCCGTGGAGAAGAGCTTCGGCTGGGAGGAGGACGCCGACAGCTAGCCACGCGCGCGTGCAGGGTCGTTTCCGGACGGCGGACCGTACCCCTGTCGGCGGGGGTACCGTCCGTGCCCGCCGGCCGGCCGAGCGTCAGGTGGCCAGTGTCAGGTGGTCACCGTCTGGCGGCGGTCGGCCGCGTACGCCATGGCGTGCTGGACGACGCCGATGAGCGCTTCCTTGACGGACTCGCGGTCGCGGGCGTCACACATCATGAGCGGCACGCCATCGTCGAGGTCGAGTGCCTGGCGCACGTCCTCGACCGGGTAACGCGGTGCGCCCTCGAAGCAGTTGACGCCGACGAGGAACGGTATCGAGCGCCGTTCGAAGTAGTCGACGGCGGCGAAGGAGTCCTCCAGGCGGCGGGTGTCGGCGAGGACGACGGCCCCGAGCGCGCCCTCGGAGAGCTCGTCCCACATGAACCAGAACCGTTCCTGGCCGGGCGTGCCGAAGAGGTACAGCACCAGGTCCTCGCGGAGTGTGATGCGGCCGAAGTCCATGGCGACGGTCGTGGTGTGCTTGCCTTCCACACCGCTGGTGTCGTCGACCGGGCGCCCGGCCTCGGTGAGCAGTTCCTCGGTGCGCAGCGGCCGGATCTCGCTGACCGCGCCGACGAGCGTGGTCTTGCCCACGCCGAAACCGCCGGCCACCAGGATCTTGAGCGTGACGGGCTCGACCGGAGGCTTGCCGCGCTCAGAACGCCCGAAGATCATCGATCTCTTCTCCTGCTTGATGGGGGTCGGGCGACGGCGGGCCGTAGCTTCCGCCGCCTGGGGTTTCGATGACGAGTACGTCGCCGCTGGCGACGTCCGCGGAGTCGCTGCCGCCGAGTTCGGTCACGGCGCCGTCGGCCTCGGGCAGTTCGATGCGGCGGGCGAAGCTGCTCGGGCGGTTCCGGTAGGCGATGCGCAGGGCGTCGCGGAGGCCTCGGGCGATGACCAGCAGGGTGCGTTCGCCCTCGCGCTCCGGGAGGGCGTTTGTGGCGACTGTCGTGCCCATGCGGACGGGGTCGTCGGAGCCGGCCAGCAGCGTGAGGACGCCCTCGACGGCCGCGTCGTCGTAGCGGGCCGGGCTGTCCGACAGCAGCTCGTGGGTGAGCAGCCGGGCGTCCGGGCGACGCGCGACGGTGTCGGTGAAGGTGCCGCCTCGGTCGACCCGGAACTGCCGGCCTGTCACGTCAGTACCCCGCTTCCGCGCTGCTCACAGCGCCCGGAGGCCGTTGATCACGTCGCGCAGAATACTCTCGTCCGGCAGTTCGGCAGGGGGTACGGGCCGGTTCACATGGACGAATTCCGCGTCCACGAGATCTCCGACAAGGACCCGTACCACCCCGATCGGCAGGTCGAGTTCCGCTGCGAGTTCGGCGACCGACTGCGGGACGTCACGACACAGTTCGACGATGTCCACATGCTCCGGGGAGAGCATATGGTCCGCTTCCGGGTCGTCCGCGTGCGGTTCCGTGACCACGACCGCGATCAGGTCCAAGCGGTGCTGGCCCTGACTGCTGGTGCGGCCGCGGGTCATGGCGTACGGACGGACGACCGGTCCGGCCTCGTCGTCGAACCAGTGGCTTCTTCCCTGACCGTCAGCGCTCATGTCATCCCACTACCCGCCTGCGGGCAGATCGGTGCGCGGAGCGGCACCCAGATGCACACCCACCCGCTTCACCAGGAGCGTCATCTCGTAGGCGACCTGGCCGACGTCCGAGTCGGCGTCCGAGAGGACGGCGAGGCAGCTGCCGTCGCCGGCGGCCGTCACGAACAGGAAGGCGTCGTCGAGCTCGACGACCGTCTGACGGACGTTGCCGGCCTCGAAGTGGCGTCCCACGCCCTTGGCGAGGCTGTGGAACCCGGAGGCGACGGCGGCCAGGTGCTCGCTGTCCTCCCTGGTCAGGTCCCTGGACACGCCTGTCGGCAAACCGTCGCTGGAGAGCACGAGGGCCTTGCGGATGCTCGCGACGCGGTCCACCAGGTCGTCGAGGAGCCAGTTCAGCTCCCCCTTGTTGGCTGCGGTGTGGCCGGTGGCCTTCGGTGCGGTCATCGACCGTCCCCCTCTGTCGTTCCTTGTCGTGCTGTGCCGCTGTGGGCGGCGTCGCCCGCTGCGTTCTCCTGACGGCCGCGCTGCCAGCCGCGCTGGAGCGAGGCCATACGGCTGCGTACTTCGTCGGCGTCGCGCTCGACGGGCTCGGCTCTGTCCTCCGTACGCGGCTCGGACCCCCGCTTCAGCTGCGGTGCCAGGTTGGCCTGGCGGACGCGCCGGGGCAGCGGCGCGGTGCCGGAGCGAGGCTCGTTCGGTGCGGACCCGGGGGCCTGCCCCCGTCGTCCGGTGCCGGGAGTCGACCCGGTGTCCTGGTGCCCGGCACCGGAGCCGGTCACCTGGCGGGCGGGCCCACCGGTGGAGTCCTGCCCGGGGTCCGGCCAACGGTCGAAGCCGTCCGGGCCGCTCGATGCGATCTCCGCGCGGCGTGTCCGCGTGGGGAGTGTGGGCGGCTCCGGCCGGGTCCCGGACGAGGCCGGTGAGGCGGTGCGGTCGTCGTTCCCGGCCGCGCCGATGCCACGGCGGCCGGACTCCGCCCCCCGACGGCGGGCCGGCAGGGGCGGCGGTACGTCCGGCTGGGCTTCGCCTCGCCCACTGCCGGTCGAGGAGCCTTCGGTGCGGCGGCGTACCGGAAGCGCGGACGCGGGCTCCGGCCCGGACCGGCCCGTGGCCGCGCCGCTCACGGAGTCGTCGCCCCGGCGACGCGAAGGGAGCGGGGAGGCATCGCCCGGCTCCGCTCGGCCCGTGCCCGTGGTGGTCTCCTCGTCCGCCTTCCCCCGCCGGGGGCGCTGCTCGGTGACCGGGCGCCCGTGTGAGCTGACCAGCTTCGGAGTGTGGCGGCGCGGCAACTGGACGGGGGCGCCCGGGTCGTCGTGGGTGTCGGTCCGGTCGTGGGCGCTGCGGGGGTCGGCTGCCTGGTGCGGATCGGGGCGGCGGCCGGCGGCCTCGTCCTGGGCGCGGGTGAGGGGCCGGGGGCGGAACAGCGCGCCGTGTTCACTGTCCTCGTCGTCGAGCGCGCCGGGGAAGTCGCCGATGGCGTCCAGGTCGACGGGGGCCTCCAGCTCCACTGGTCCGTCCAGGAGGGAGGCCGGCAAGCCGGGCCGATGCGCGGGCCCCTGGGACAGCGCGGCGCGGCGGCTGTCGTGCGCCTCGCTCTCCTTGGCCAGCTGGGGCCGGTCGAGCCGGAACCCGATGCCGTTCGTGTCCGGGACGTCGTCCGTGAGCAGAGCGTCCGGCAGGAAGACGACGGCGGTCGTGCCGCCGTACGGGGACGGCTGCAGGGAGACGCGGACGTTCTGCCGCTGAGCGAGACGGCTGACCACGAACAGGCCGAGCCGGTCGGTGTCCGACAGCTCGAACTCCGGGGTCTCGGCGAGCCGGAGGTTGGCGTCCAGGAGCGCTTCGGCGGCCATACCGAGGCCGCGGTCGTGGATCTCCAGGGTGAAGCCGTTGGCGACCCGCTCGCCCAGGACCTGGACGGCGGTGTGCGGCGGCGAGAAGACCGTGGCGTTCTCCAGGAGTTCCGCCACGAGGTGGGTGATGTCGGCGACGGCCGGGCCAGTGACGGCGATACGCGGCAGGCGGCGGACCTCGATGCGCTCGTAGTCCTCGACCTCGGCGACGGCGGCGCGTACGACGTCCATGAGCTGGACGGGCTTGCGCCACTGCCGGGAGGGCGCGGCACCGGAGAGGATCACGAGGCCCTCGGCGTGCCGGCGCATACGGGTCGTCAGGTGGTCGAGGCGGAACAGGTCGGCGAGTTCCTCGGTGTCCTCGGTCCGGCGCTCCATGGCGTCGAGCAGGGTGAGCTGCTTGTGGAGCAGGACCTGGCTGCGGCGCGCGAGGTTGACGAACACCTCGGAGACGCCGGCGCGCAGCTCGGCCTGCTTGACGGCGGCTTCGACGGCGGCGCGCTGCAGGGTGTTGAGGGCCTGGCCGACCTCGCCCATCTCGTTCTTGTCGTACTCCAGGCGCGGGACCTCGGTCTCGACGTCGACCTGCTCGCCCGCCGAGAGGCGGCGCATCACGCTGGGCAGCCGCACTCCGGACGCCTCGTGGGCCTCCAGACGCAGCTGTCGCAGATCGCGGATGAGGGTGCGGCCGACGCGCACGGAGAGGAAGAGGGAGACCAGGAGAGCGAGCAGGCCGAGCACACCGGCGATGACCGCCTTGGCGATGACGCCCATGGCCACCGGTTCGACGCGGCTCTGATAGCGGTCGTTGGCCTGGTCGTTGAGCGTGCCGAGCTCGTCGAGCACGTTGCCGGCGGCGCTGTCCCAGCTCTTGGCGGTGACGCCGCGCGGTGTTCCGTCGGCGGAGGAGACGGCCGCTTCCTCGGCGACGCGCAGCGGAGCGGTGGAGGCGTTCTTCCAGAAGCTCTGATAGCGGTCGCGCTCCGAGACGGGCAGCAGCGGGAGGCTGGTGTCGTACATCAGGGTGCGCTGGGCCACGAGGTCGGAGATGTCACGCTCTTCGGAACGGGAGACCTCGCCGACGATCAGGGCGGAGCCGAGGAGGGCGTCCTCGCGGGAGAGCAGTTCGCGGGCGCGGGCGAGATTGACCAGCGCGCGGTACTGCTTGTCCAGTTCCACGTTGTCGACGACGTGAAGGTTGGCGAGCAGGACGTAACAGGGGTCGACCAGCCGGTTGTAGAGGTCGAGGGCCTGGGAGCGGTCGACGGTGCCGTCCTCGACGCTGCGGCGCAGCGACTCGATGCCGTCGAAGGCGTCCAGGACCGCGGTCAGCCGCTCGTCGGTGTCCGCTCCCATCGCGTCGCGTACGTCCGGGTTCCGGGCGTTCTCACGGATGCTGCCGACGGCCTTGTCGGTGGCGGTCCGGCTGCGCCGGAGCGCGGCGAGCCCGTCGGAGGCACGGGGGTCGGCGAGGTAGACCAGGGTCTGACGGCGTTCCTCCTGGACGACACGGACGGTGTCCTCGATGGGGTAGCCGATCTTCTCCACCACGGACGACACGTTGAACAGGTCGCCCGCCTCACGTCCCGTCAGCACCGTGGCGAAGGCCCAGATCGCGGTCAGGGACACCAGCGGCACGAGAAGCAGCGCCACGATCTTCCGGCGGATGGACTTCCCGCGAAAGCGCATGGCCTCCCCCAGCTCGGGCCCCCGGGCTACCGGGGGTACACATGTGCGTCAACAAACGGCGCGAGCCTACTACCGACGCCCAGGGAACTCGAAGGCCGGTCCGGAAGGTGAACTTCCGCGCCAGCCACGAGGCATGTGGAGTTGTCAGGGCATTGCGGGAGTTGTCTCCCCGAAACCGATGGCGGCCGTGCGGGCCAAGGGCCGTGGAGGGCCCAGACGGTTGGCTGAAATTTTTCGCTTTCTGGGAATCTTCGTGGGGGGTTGTTCGTCCTTCTCTACGGGAAATGGGGGCGGAATCGGCCACAGGAGCCGCATCCCGCATCCGGGCGGCGTAAAACAGCGCAAGCCGGGCAGCCACTGGGAAGCACGGGTCTTCGGATGCGAACGAGCAGTCTGCTGGCGGTGGGGAGTGACACGGTGACGGGCACGGCGGAGCGGCGCGGGGCGCCCAGGGCGGCTGGGGTTCAAGGGACAGCGCATCAGGGCGCCGAGGCGGCTGATCGCGACAGCCCGGCCGACGAGGCGGAGAGCACGGCTCGAGGGGCAAGGGTGCCGGCTCAGCTGGGCCGTGACGTGCGCGAGCAGCAGTACTACCGGCCCTTGTGGGTCGAGGAGCCGGCGCGGCGGCGCCGGTTGCCGGATCCGGTACGGACGGCCGCCGTGCGCTCGGTCCTCCTCATCGCTCTGACACTGATTCAGGCCATGGTGGCCTTCCTGTGCACGATGGCCGGGTCCTGGCTGGCGTTCCCGATGGTGATCAGCAGCGTGGTCAGCACGATCGTGGCGACCTGGGGAGCCCTCGACGTGTGGGTGACGCGTCAGGTCTGGAACCAGCGCAACGGCGTGGTGTCCACACCGAGCAGCACGGCACGGGCCCTGCGACGCGAGCGCCGCCGGGCCCGACGGCAGGCCCGTGCCGACGAGCGGACGCAGGAGCGGATACGCCGACGGGGCGGGGCCGGGCAGCTGTCCCACTCGTGAGGAGCGGCCGGCGCCCCTAAGGCGTCGTGGACGCGGGGCGTTTGTACATCCTGGTCGCCGTGATCTCGCTGTGTACCGCCTCCCCCGCCTCGGGCTGCTGCGGCAGCCCAGGGCGGAGGTGTTCCTCGACGCTGATGTACTTGAGGCCGGCCCTCAGGTCGGCGTCGTTGCGCATGCGGATGACCAGGGGGAACTCGGCGAGCGCCGTGGTGTCGAACAGGCCCGTGGTGTAGAGGAGCTGGACGCCCAGGGCGTCCGACACCGCCCGCTGGAGCTCCAGCAGGTAGGTGGCGTTGGCGCGGCCGATGGGGTTGTCGAGGAACAGTGTGCCGGCGTGCCGGTGCTTGTCGCGGCCCCGGTCGTTCGAGCGCAGCGCGGCCATCGTGCAGTACAGGGCGATCGCGGCGGTGAGCAGCTGACCGCCGGAGAAGACGTCGCCCATCTGCCCGACGGGGACGCGCTCGGCGCGCAGCACCGCGTCGGGCTTGAGGATCTCGACGGCGACGCCCTTGGGCTGGAGGGCCGCGGCGACGCCCCGCAGCAGCAGGGACATGCCGTCCCGCCGCAGGTCGGAGTTCTTCTTGACGGCGGCGCGGGTCGCCTCGTCGATGACCTCGCCCAGTCGCTCGGTGAGCGTGGCCTGGTCGGGCTCCTCGAAGCGGATGCGGAGGAACTCCTGTCCCGACCACTCGCCGAGGCCCTCCGGAAGGCGGGAGAGGCGCTGGGCGGAGCGCAGGGTGGCCAGGGCCGACTCGACCAGGCCGCGCAGGCGGTCCACGATCGAGTCGCGGTTGCGCTCCAGTTGCTCCAGCTCGTCGGTCAGGACCCGGAGCCGGGGCGCGAAGGCGTCTGCCCACTTCTGGGCGTGTTCGGGCAGTGCGGAGGCGGGCAGTTCGCGGATCTGCTGCCGTGCCGGGGTGCGGACCTGCTCGTAGCGCGTGGAGTTGGCGTGCCGGACGAGGATGTCGCTGGCCTCGCGGACTGCGGCCTCCGCGGCGGACAGGTCGGCGGCGCAGCCGCGCAGGGAGCGGCGGGCTTCGGCGGCCGACTGCCGGGCCTCCTCCGGGCTGCCGGGGTACGGCTCGGTCTCCTCCTGCTCCTCCTCCGTGGCGTGCTCGCGCAGCAGGTCGCGGAGCATGGCGGCGATCTCGTCGAAGCCGCTCGCCGCGTCCTCGGCGGCTCGGTGGGCGTCGAGGAGTTCGGCGTGCGCCTCGCGTGCCTGGTTCAGCGCCTCGGTGTGGGAGGCGAGTTCGGCCGAGGCGGTGCGCAGCAGGGCCTGCGCGTGCTCGGCGTCGCGCGGCCGGAGGTCCTCGGGGAGGTCGGTGTGCGCCTCGCCGTCCTCGGGCGCGAGCCGCTCGGCCTCGCCGCGCAGCCGCCCGAGCTGCTCGCTCGCGCTCGACATGCGGGTCTCCAGGAGCTGCACCAGCTCCTCGGCACGGGCGGCGGCGGCCTGGCGGCTGGGCCCGTCGGAGCCGTCGGGGGATTCGAGGAGCTGTTCGGCGCGTGTGCGGACCTTGTTGCTCAGCCGGTCCAGCTCCGCGCGGGCCGCGCTCTCGTCGCTCTCCGCGCGGGCCTGCTCGGCCCGCAGGTCGGCGCCGACGCCGACTTTCTCGTACAGCTGCGACGCCGCCCGGTAGGCCTCGCGCAGGGCGGGCAGGGAGGCCTTCGGGGTCTGGGCGTCGTCCTCGGGTACGTCGTCGGGGGCGCCCGCGATCTCGGAGCGCTCGGCGCGCAGGGCGCGGGCGGTGCGGCGGGCGTCGTCGGCGGCGCGCTGGGCGGCCCGCCGGTCCTCGTCGGCGGCCCGGGCCCGCTCCAGGCAGGCCTGGGCGCTCGCCTCGGCCTCGGTGGCCTCGTCGGCCAGTTCGCGCAGCTTGACCTGCCAGCCGGCCCGCTCGCGCAGCCGGAAGGCGAGCCCGGCGAGGGCGTCGGCGGAGCGGCGGGCCTTCTGGGCGGCCTCCTGCCGCTCGTCCCGGACGCGCGCGGCCTCCGCGGCGGCCTCGTCGGCCTCGGCCCGCACCGTGCGCGCCTCGGCCAGTTCGGCTTCCGACTCCTCGGCGAACGCGCGGGTGTCGTGTGCGGCCTGTGCCAGTTCGGCCAGTCGTCCGGCCGGGCAGCCGGTGCGCCAGGAGGCGAGCCGGGCGGCCAGTTCCCGGTCCTTGCCGAGCCGGGCGGCGAGTGTGCGGATCTCCTCGTCCCGCTCGGCCGCCCGGGCGCGCAGCGCCTGCCGCTCCTCGTCGGCGGCGTGCTCGTCGTGCATGGCCGGGTTGGGCGGGACGAGGAACACATCCCCGGTGTCGGTGTCCGGGGCGGGGGTCGGGGCGAGCAGGGCGGCGGCCGTGCCGACGGCCACGGCGGAACGGGGCAGCAGCGCCGCGTCGCCCAGCGCCTCCCGGGCGCGTGCGTGGGAGTCCGGGTCGGTGATGATCACGCCGTCGACCAGTTCGGGCCGGGCGGCCAGCACGCGCGCGTGGTCGGCCGGGTCGACGGCCTGGGCGAGGTAGCGCCAGCCGGGCAGCGCGGGGATGCCGTGCTCGCCGAGGTACTCGACCGTGGCCAGCACGTCCGGGCCGGGCGGCAGCAGCCCGCCGTCACCGAGCGCGCCGAGGATCCGGGAGTCGTCGGCGGCGGCCGTACGCAGGTCGAACAGCTGCCGTTCGGCGGAGCTGACGGCGTCGTCGAGCAGGTCGCGCAGGTCGTCGGCGAAGCGGTCGAGCTCCTCGGGGCTGAGGCCGTGCCCGCCGGGGGCCGGCCGGGTGGCCGGCTCGCTGTCCGTGCCGTGACGGGGCTGTGGGATGCCCGGGCGGGTCTCGGAGGTCAGGCTGAGCAGTTCCGCCAGCCGCTCCTCCCCCGCCAGTGCCTCGGCGGTGCGGCGCTCGGCCTCGTACGACCGCTCGGCGGCCGTCGCCGCGTCCGCCGCGCGGGCCGCGGTCAGTTCCGCGCGGGTCTCGGTGGCGGCGGCCTCGCGCGCGTGCTCGGTGGCCCGGTGGGATGCCTCGCGGGCCGCGTCCCAGGCCGCTACGGCGGTCTTCTCGGCGTCGCTGGCAGCCAGGGCGGCCCGGGCCGGGTCGGCGTCGGGCGCGCTGTCGTCGAGCCAGCCGGCCCGTACCGCCTCGGCGGTCTCCTGCTCGACTTCGGCGAGGCGCTGCTTGAGGTGCCCGATCTCACTGCGGGCCCGCTGCGCCTGTGTGGCGGCCGCGGTGGAGTCCCGGTAGGCGGCGTCGCTGACCTCCTGGAGGGCGGCGGAGCGCTCCTCCTCCTCGTTGGCGTGGTTCTCGGCGTTCTCCGCGGCCGCGTGCAGGGCCCGTACGAGGTCGACGGCGGCCTTGGAGCGGGCGGCCAGGGCCGGGGCGGCGTCGCGCTCCGCCTCCTGGATCGCCGCGGACACGCGGGCGACGCGGTCGGCGGCGGCGCGGTGGCGCAGTACGGCCTCGGCGGCCTGCCACGCGGCGTACAGCGTGCGGGCGTCGGCGAGCTCGCGCTTCTGGGCGGCGGCGGACTTCTCGGCGGCGGCGAGGGCCAGCGAGGCGTGCCGGTAGGCCAGTTCGGCGGAGATCAGCGCGCTGCGCTCGCGGGCCGCTTCGGCGTGGGTGACGGCGTACGCGGCGGCGGTGACCCGCTGCGCGAGGTCGGCGGCCCGGACCCTCTCCTGCACGCCGCGCGCGGACAGCCTGCGCGCCAGGGTCCGGGTACGGCGCTCGGCCGCGGTGTGGATGTCCCGCGCGCGGGAGCGGGCCTCGGCGGCCTCGACGATCCGCCCGAGCAGGTCGACGGACCCGGCGGTGAAGTCGCGTTCGGCGATCAGCTCGGCGCGCCGGCCCAGCTTGTTACCGAAGCCGCTGACCAGGTCGGCGAGCCCGTCGGTGTCGCGGGTGTCGGTGACGGCGCGCAGCAGCAGGTCGGTGAAGTCGGCGTCCTTCTTGACCGCGAAGAGACCTGCGGCCTCACCTTCGTCGGCGTTCATCTCCCGCTGGTACCGGAAGAGTTCGGGGTCGAGTCCGAGGTCGCCGAGGTGCTCGATCCAGCGATCGTGGATCTCCTCCCAGTGCACCTCCAGGTGCGGGTACGTCTTTCCCGCTTCCATGAGGGCGTCGCGGAAGCCCTTCATGGTGCGACGCCGGCCGCGCGCGCCCGACTGGCCCTCGACCGGGGCCCGTACGGCGGTGGACTCGGCCACGGGGAGGTTGTCGAGGCTCAGTCCGGGCCCGGGCCGGAAGGAGTACCAGGCTTCGGCGAACTTCCGCGGGTCGTTGGAGACCTGCCGTCCGCGCCACTCGCTGACCTTGCCGACGACGACGCACTCGCCGGTCAGCACGTGCTGCCACTCCAGCGCGACATGGCCGCAGTCGTCGGCGAGCAGGAACTTGCGCAGCACACCGGAGCTGGCGCCGCCGAGGGTGTTGCGGTGCCCCGGCAGCATCACGGAGAAGATCAGCTTGAGCAGCACCGACTTGCCGCCGCCGTTCTCCAGGAAGAGCACGCCCGCGGGCGCGGGCCGGCGCGGCGGGCCGACGGGCTCCTCCTCGAAGAACTCCGCCTGTGTGGGCGCGGGGTCGGGCACGGGCTCGCCCACGCCGCGCAGGTCAAGCACGGTGTCGGCGTAGCGCGCACCGGCGGGCCCGATGGAGTAGAGGCGGACCCGGGACAGCTCGTACATGGCGGACTCTCGTAAGGCTTCGTGAGGTGGGGGTTCAGCAGGGACGGCGAGGCGGGGAGTTCAGGAGGAGTGGAACGGCAGCCCCGCGTCGGCGACCAGCTCCAGGTCGTCGCTCTCCTCGGGGGGCAGCAGGGTCGGTGTGCCGTCGGTGACCGGGACGACGCCCAGTTCCAGCAGCTCGGCCAGGGCGGCGCTGCCCGCCATGTCGCGGACCTGGAGCTGGTAGCGGGCGGTCGTGCGGTACGTGCCGCCGTTGTCGTCGCCGGTGCGCTGGAGGAAACCGGAGTCGGTGAGGAACGCGACGGCCTTGGCGACGATGCCGGTGGTCGAACCGGCGAGCCGGCGCGCGTCCTTGGTGGCGCCGGTCGAGCTGCGCCGCACCCAGATCCGCCAGGCGGCCTCCAGTCCGGGCGCGTCGGTGGCCGGGTCGGTGTTCTCGCCCTGTTCGGCGGCGCGTTCCTCCAGGCGGCGGCAGGCCTGGCGGACGAAGGCGTCGACGCCGTTGACCGTGACGCGGCCGATGTAGCCGTCGTCGGCGAGGTCCTCGGGGCGGGGGAACGCCATGGCGGCGACGGCGAGATGGGCGAGCCCGTGCAGGAACCGGTCGCCGCCGTCGGCGGACGTACGACGCGCGTAGTCGCCCATGCGGACGGCGAACACCGAGTCCTCGGCGGCGGTCACGGCCATGCCCGCGCGCGGGGACACCTCCAGCACGATCAGCCCCAGCCCGGTCGCCACGGCGTCGGCGAGCCGTGCGAAGGGCGGGTCCTCCCGGTAGCGCCGCAGCAGATCCGCGTACTCCTGGTCGCGCGCGGGCTGGAGCTTGGGCTGCAGCCCGAAGGACACGAGCCGCGCCGCGTCGGCGGCGTCGGCGGGGGTGACGGCGGCCGAGGCCGTCGGGGCCGGGCCTTCCGGTTCACTCCACTCGACATGCTCGCTCACGGTCGGGACTCCTTGTGCCACTCGTACTGACTCATGCTGCTTCCGTCCGGTCCGCCGCCATCCCCGCCGCGTCCAGCAGCGCGGTGCCGACGATCAGATCCGCCCCGCCGAACTCCGGATCATCGAGCTCGGTCCCGTCGTCCACGGCGAACAGCAGCTTCTGCTCGCCCTGGCGATAGGCGGTACCGACCGGCGGACTGGCCGCGTGCACCGCCAGCAGCGCCACCAGATACGGCAGCTCGGGATCCTGCCGCCGGGCCTCGGCCAGCAGCCCGGACAACCGGCGGGGTGCGTCCGCCGGCAGGTCGAGCAGCTCCTGCGCCGCCGCCATCTGCTCCTCGCTGAACCGGCTGTCGTCGGGCGTGGCGATGAGGTCCGGCTCGGGCATCTCCGCACCCAGGTGCTCCCGCTCCACCGGCGGCGTCAGCAGTATGTCGACCAGGTCCCCGACCCGGACGGACACCGGCGTACGCAGCCCGGTGCCACGCCCGAAAAAGGCGTCCGTGACCCGCACGGCCTGCTCCAGCGGCAGCGGCAGGACGGGCGAGACGAGGTGTCCGTAGAGGTCTATCCCCGAGGTGGTCGCCGGCGTCGCGAACGCCTGCCGGTCCTGCTCGGCGCGGAACAGCGGCCCGGCCTCGAGCAGCCGGGACTGCAACTGCGTGTGCCGCCGGATGCAGTCCTTGACGATGTCGACGAGCTCGGCGGCGCGGCGCTTGTGCTCGGGGTCCTCGGACTCGTCGCGGGCCTTGCGGATGTTGGTGAGGATCGCGTTCTCGTGGCGGTAGCGGTCGGCCACGTGCTCCAGGGCCTCGGCGATCATGTCGGGCACAGCCGTGAGCCAGTCCACCGCGCGCACGTTGCGCCGGGTGGCGTCCAGGGCGCGGCGCAGGGTCTCCGAGTACTGCACGGTGCGGTAGCGGGCCTGTTCGGCCGCGAGCTGGGCGTCGGCGAGCCGGCCGCGGCTGATCAGCACCTCCAGCTTGACCTCGGCGGCGATCTGCGCGCTGGTGACGTCCGTGTCGAGGGCGCCGACGAGGACGTTGACCGCCTCGTCCGTCGTGCGCAGGTAGACCGTGCCGCCCGGGCCCGGGACCTCTTCGATCAGCTTGAAGTCGTAGTCACGGCGCACGTACGTGCCGTCCGCCCCGAACGTGCCGTACACCGCGCGGAAGCCGCGGTCGACGCTGCCGACGTTGATCAGGTTCTCCAGGACCCAGCGGGCCACCCGCTCGTGCTCGGCGGCGGGCCGCTGCGGTGCCTGGGCGGCGATGCGCGGGACGAGGCGGGCGACGATCTGGTCGTGGTCCGCGCCCGTGTCGAAGTCCATGTTCAGGGTGACGAGGTCGATGGCCGCGAGGGCGACCTCCGCCATGCCGTAGACCGAGTACTCGCCGGCGAGGTTGGCCTTGCGCGCGTCGAGGTCGTGCAGCGGCGCGGTGCAGGCCAGCGCGCGCAGGCGCCGCGCCAGGCCCTCGTCGGCGGCCGGCCCCGGGGCGGGGCGCGGCCCCGCGCTGAGCTGGGGCGGAACGCTGTCCGTCGATACAGGCGAAGTCACGGTGCACAGACTAGGTCCTGGGTCTGACAACAGCCCAAACGACGCGGGTGGGCCTGGTCAGCCGTCCTCGCCGACCCGCCTCCGGTACACCTCGACGACCCGTTCCAGCGAGTCGTCGAGGTAACCGGCGAGCAGACGCTCGGCCTTGTCCCGGTCTCCCGCCTCAAGGGCCTCCAGGATCATGACATTTCGTGCGATGTACGGCTCGTGCAACCGCTGCGGTTCGTCCACCACATGGAAGGCGAGGCGCAGTTCGGCGAAGACGCTCCGCATCAGCTCGGCGGTGCGCTCGCTCGCCGCGAGGGCGACCAGCTCCCGGTGGAAGTGGATGTTGGCCGTGCCCACGCCCTTCCAGTCACCTTCCCGCGCCGCGCGCCGCCCCTCCTCCACGGCGCCGGCCAGCCCGTCGAGGCCGTAGGGCGGCTCGCCGAGACCTCGCACGACCGCGCACTCGACGAGTCTGCGGGTGCGGTAGATGTCCTCCACGTCCTCGACGGTCAGGACCCGGACGAAGACGCCCCGGTTCAGCTCGTGGACGAGCAGGCGTTCGTGTGTGAGCAGCCGGAACGCCTCGCGCAGGGTGTTGCGGGAGACGCCGAGCGCGCCGCCGATGCTGTCCTCCGACAGCCGGGTCCCGGGCGGGAAGTAGCCCTCGGCGATCCGGCTCCTGAGGATGTCCGAGACGCGTTCGGCGGTGCTGGTGCGCCCCAGGAGAACCCGGTCGTCGGAGAGGTCCTTCAGCTGCTCTGCCATGCCGGAATTCAATCGCAGATCACAAGAACGAACCAACATGGGTATTGAGGGATCGTTGAACAATCCTCTACGGTGCTAGACACGGCTCGCTCCCGAAGCGACCGAGCTCACTCCCCGAGCACCCCCACTGCTCAGTCCGAAGCACCCTCCGTCCCCCTCTTCGAGGTGCCCATGAGCTCGACTCCTCCACCGCAGGCCCTGACCGACGACGCAGGCACCGTGGCGGCCGAACACCCCGCCGGCGACGGCCCGTTCGGCTGGCTGCGCGCCCTGGGCCCGCGCGGTCGGCGCGCGTTCGCCGGGGCCTTCGGCGGATATGCCCTGGACTCGTACGACTACTTCACGCTGCCGCTGAGCATGGTCGCGCTCTCCGCCTACTTCGGGCTGAGCAGCGGCCAGACCGGCCTCTTCACGACGGTCACCCTGGTGGTCTCCGCGATCGGCGGCGCCCTCGCGGGCGTCCTCGCGGACCGCATCGGCCGAGTGAAGGCGCTGATGCTCACGGTGATCACCTACGCGGTCTTCACCGTCGCCTGCGGCTTCGCGCCCAACTACGAGACGCTGCTGGTCTTCCGGGCCCTCCAGGGCCTCGGTTTCGGCGGCGAGTGGGCCGTCGGCGCGATCCTCGTCGCCGAGTACGCGAGCGCCAAGCACCGGGGGCGCACGCTCGGCGCCATCCAGAGCTCCTGGGCCGTGGGCTGGGGCATGGCAGTGATCGCCTACACCCTCATCTTCTCGGTGGCCGGCGACGATCTGGCCTGGCGCATCATGTTCTGGACCGGGGCGCTGCCCGCGCTGCTCGTCATCTGGGTGCGGCGCAGTGTGCACGACGCGCCCGAGGCGACCGCCGCTCGTGAGCAGAGCGCGGAGAAGGGCTCCTTCACGGCGATCTTCAAGCCCGGCCTGCTGCGGACGACCGTCTTCGCGGGGCTGCTCTCGACCGGCGTCCAGGGCGGCTACTACACGCTGGCCACCTGGGTCCCCACCTACCTCAAGTCCGAGCGCGACCTGTCGGTCGTCGGCACCGGCGGCTATCTGACGTTCCTGATATCGGGTGCCTTCATCGGCTACCTGACGGGCGGTTACCTCACCGACAAACTGGGCCGGCGGCGCAACATCTGGCTCTTCGCCCTGCTGTCGGCGATCTGCATCCTGGCGTACGCGAACATCCCGAGCGGCGCCAACACCCTCATCCTGGTGCTCGGTTTCCCGCTCGGGTTCTGCATGTCGGCCATCTTCAGCGGCTTCGGCTCGTACCTGAGCGAGCTGTACCCGACGGCGGTGCGCGGCACGGGGCAGGGATTCACGTACAACACCGGGCGCGCCGTGGGTGCCGTCTTCCCGACCACGGTCGGGTTCCTGGCCGACAGCTGGGGCGTGGGCGGCGCGCTGGTCTTCGGGGCGATCGGGTACGGCATCGCGGCCCTGGCGCTGCTCGGGCTGCCGGAGACGCGCGGGAAGGAGCTCACATGAACCGCACCAGCACCGAGACGGGGGACCGTCCCGTCGTCCTCGTCGACGAGCACGCGCGCGCGTGGAGCCCGCAAACGGCCCGCGCCCGCTTCCGGGAGGGCCTGACGGGCCCCACCGCCGGGGTCGCGGCGGGCCACACGCAGGTCAACCTGATCTCGGTGCCCGCCGACTGGGCCTACGACATGCTGCTGTTCTGCCAGCGCAACCCCAAGCCGTGTCCCGTCCTCGACGTCACCGACGCCGGGTCCTGGACCACCGTGCTCGCGGAGGGTGCGGACCTGCGCACCGACCTGCCGCGCTACCGGGTGTGGCGGGACGGCGAGCTGGTGGACGAACCGACGGATGTGCGCGCGTACTGGCGGGACGACCTGGTGTCGTTCCTGATCGGGTGCAGCTTCACCTTCGAGTGGGCGCTGAGCGAGGCGGGCGTGCCGATCCGCCACGTCGAGCAGGGCCGCAACGTCCCGATGTACGTCACCAGCCGGCAGTGCCGTCCGGCGGGGCGGCTGCACGGGCCACTGGTGGTGTCCATGCGACCGGTGCCGCCCCCGCATCTGGCGGCGGCGATCCGGGAGAGCAGTCTGCTGCCGGCGGTGCACGGCAGCCCCGTGCACTGCGGCGATCCCGCGGGGCTCGGCATCGACGACCTCGGCCGCCCCGACTTCGGCGACCCGGTGGCCCCCGAGCCGGACGACATCCCCGTGTTCTGGGCCTGTGGGGTGACCCCGCAGGCGGCCGTGATGGCCTCGCGCCCGCCGTTCGCCCTCACGCACGCCCCGGGGCAGATGTTCCTCACCGACGCCCGCGACGAGCAGTACCGCGTGGCCTGACCACCGCGTGGCCTGACAGGAGACACTGGATACATGGCCTGCATCGACCTGAACGCCGACCTCGGCGAGGGCTTCGGCCGCTGGCGGCTCACCGACGACGAACAGCTGCTCTCCGTCGTCACCAGCGCCAACGTGGCGTGCGGCTTCCACGCCGGGGACCCGCCCACCATGCGCCGGGTGTGCGAGCTGGCGGCCGAGCGCGGCGTCCGGATCGGCGCGCAGGTGTCCTACCGGGACCTGGCCGGATTCGGGCGGCGCGCGATGGACGTACCGTCCGCCGAGCTGGCGGCCGAAGTGGCCTACCAGATCGGCGCCCTGGAGGTCTTCGCCCGCGCGGCGGGCGCCGGCGTGGCCTATGTGAAGCCGCACGGCGCGCTCTACAACCGCGTCGTGCACGACGAGGAGCAGGCCGCCGCGGTCGTCGACGGCGTGCTCCTCGCGGACGCCTCGCTGCCGGTGCTGGGCCTGCCCGGCTCGCGCCTGCTGGAGCTGGCCGGGAAGGCCGGGCTGCCGGTCGTCACGGAGGCGTTCGCCGACCGCGCGTACACCGACGCGGGCACGCTCGTGCCGCGCTCCCTGGAGGGCGCCGTGGTCACCGACCCCGACACCGTCGTGGAGCGGTCGCTGGGCCTGGCCCGCTCCGGTGAGGTCGTCTCCCGCTCGGGGACACGGATCGAGGTACGCGCGCGTTCCCTGTGCCTGCACGGCGACACACCCGGGGCGGTGGAGCTGGCACGCCGCGTCCGGGAGCGGCTGGAGGCGTCGGGCGTCCGGGTGGAGGCCTTCGCATGAGGGTTCTGCCGGTCGGCGAAGACGCCCTGCTCGTCGAGGTCTCCTCGGGCGACGAGGCCCAGGCCCTGCACGCCGAGCTGCTGCGCCGCCGCGCCGAGGGCTCACTGTCCGCCCGCGAGATCGTGCCCGCGGCCCGCACGGTCCTGCTCGACGGCCTCGACGCCCCCGCCCGGGTGGCCGCCGAACTGGCCGCCGCCGACCTGCCGCCCGCTCCCCCACGCGCGCGTGAGGCGGTCGAGCTCCCGGTGCGCTACGACGGCCCGGACCTGGCCGACGTCGCCGCGCACTGGGGCGTGCCCGAGCCGGAGGTCGCCCGCATTCACGCGCGCACGGAGTTCCGGGTCGCCTTCTGCGGCTTCGCCCCGGGCTTCGCCTACCTCACCGGCCTGCCGCCGCGCTACGACGTGCCGCGCCGGGCCACCCCGCGCACGGCCGTCCCGGCGGGTTCCGTGGCGCTGGCGGGCCCGTACACGGGCGTGTACCCACGCTCGTCGCCGGGCGGCTGGCAGCTGATCGGCACGACGGACGTCGTTCTGTGGGACCACACGCGCGTGCCGGCCGCGCTGCTGTCGCCGGGCACGCGTGTGCGGTTCGTCCCCGTCGAGCCGGTGGGGAACCCATGACCGACCGCGCGCTCGCCGTCGTCCGGGCCGGGGCCCTGACCACCGTGCAGGACCTGGGGCGCCCCGGGCACGCCCACCTCGGTGTGCCGCGCTCCGGGGCACTGGACCGGCCGGCGGCGGACCTCGTCAACCGGCTGACGGGCAACCCGCCCGCGGCGGCCGTGCTGGAGACGACCGTCAACGGCTGTGCGGTACGCCCCCGTTGCACCGTCACCGTGGCCGTGGCGGGCGCGCCCTGCCGGGTCGCGGTGGACGGACGGCCCGTCGCCTGGGGCGCGCCGGTGCGCGTGCCCGCCGGGGCGCTGCTGGAGGTCGGGCCTGCCGTGTCGGGCCTGCGCAGCTACGTGGGCGTCTGCGGGGGCATCGCCGTCGAGCCGGTGCTCGGCAGCCGCTCGACGGACCTGCTGTCGGGGCTCGGCCCGCCCCCTCTCACCGACGGCACGGTGCTGCCCCTGGGCCGGCCGACGGGCGCGCACGCGCGCGTGGACGTCGCCCCGCAGCCGGCGCCACCGGCCGAGCTGGTCCTGCGGGTGACACTCGGACCGCGCGACGGCTGGTTCACGCCGGAGGCCGTACGGACCTTCGTCTCCCGTCCCTACCGGGTGTCCCCCGCGAGCAACCGCATCGGGCTGCGCACGGAGGGAACCGCCCTGGAGCGGGCCCGGCCCGGGGAACTTGCCAGCGAGGGCATGGTGCTCGGCGCCGTCCAGGTCCCGCCCGACGGCAGGCCGGTGGTGTTCCTCGCCGACCACCCGACCACCGGGGGCTACCCGGTGATCGCGGTGGTCCGCGCCGCCGATCTCCCGGCCGCCGCCCAGGCGGTGCCGGGCACGCCGGTCCGCTTCGTGGCCGTACGGCGCCGCTGAACCGGCTGGCCACGTCGGTCGCCGCCGCCCTGACGAGCCCACGTCGGTCGCCGCCACCCCGTCAGGCCGCGTCCGGCTGCTCCGCCACCGACAGGGCGGCCAGCGCGGCGGACACGGCCGCGGAGGTCCGCAGATCGAGCCGGGCGCTCGTGCCGCGGGCCCGGTGCCGGAGCTCGTCGGCGGCGAGGGTCAGGAGCTGGGGCAGCAGGTCGGTGCACCGGCGGGCCACCCAGCCGGTACCGGCCGTGGCCAGCCACCACAGGCTCGCCGACCTGGTGGGGACGGGGAACTCGGGCTCGGGCGAGGGCGCGGGCCCCCTCGCGAGGCCGTGTTCCGCGAGCAGCGCGTGGAAGCGCAGGGCCAGCTGCCGGTGCCCGCGCTCTCCGGGGTGCAGCCGGTCCGCGCTCCACAGGGCGCGGTCCGTGATCCAGTCGCCCTCGCAGGCGTGCAGGTGCACAGCCCCGTACCGATCGGACAGGGCATGGACGACCGCGTTCACGGCCCGCTGCCGCCGCGCCAGCGGGTGGGCCAGTGGCCCCGGCAGCCCGAGCATCGCGCCCGGGTCGGGCAGACAGGCGGTGAGCAGGACCGCGCCGTGCTCGGTGAGGGCCGCGTACACCTGGTCGAGCCGGGCCGCCACGGCCTGGATGTCGAAGGTGCAGCGCAGGGTGTCGTTGACGCCGATGACGACGGACACGAGGTCGGGCCGCAGCTCCAGCGCGGCAGGCAGCTGACGCTCCACCACATCCCGGGTCTGCGACCCGCTCACCGCGAGGTTGGTGAACCGGACGGTGCCCTCCGGGAACCCCGCGGATCCCTCGGTGAGCCCGGAGGGTCCCTCGGTGAGCCCGGCGGGCCCCTCGCCCAGCCCGGCGGCGAGCAGCGCGGCCCAGCCGCGCCACGCCCCGTCGCCGACGGGATCACCCACGCCCTCGGTCAGCGAGTCACCGAGGGCCACGAACCTCGGGGCTCCCTCCCACCGCGGGCGTCTCATGCCACGCCCCCGGGCACGAAGGGCGGAACCGGACGCACAGGAACAGCCGCGTCGTGCGCGGCGAGAAACGCGTCGACCGCCGCGTCCCACCCGAAGCACTCCGCACGCGCGCGTGCCTCCTCGCGCCGGTCCGCCTCCAGGCGTTCCAGCAGCAGGTCCACGGCGTCCGCGAAGGCCTCCCCGTGGTCCCCCGCGACGGCCCCGGCGGAGCCGATCACCTCCGACAGCGCGGACGACGCGCTCGCCACCACGGGCGTGCCGCACGCCATGGCCTCCAGCGCGGCGAGCCCGAACGTCTCGGCGGGCCCGGGTGCCAGCGCCACGTCGGCGGACGCCTGGAGCGCGCCGAGCAGTCCGCGGTCGGAGACGTGCCCGAGAAAGGTGACCGGCAGGCCGCTCTCGCGCGCCCGCTGTTCGAGCCGGGCGCGCAGCGGCCCGTCCCCGGCCACCACCAGCACCGCCCGGCGCCCGCGCCGCCGCAGCGCCTCCAGGGCGTCCAGCGCCGTGCCGGGCCGCTTCTCCACGGACAGCCGCGAGCACATCACCAGCAGCGTCTCGTCCACGCGCGCGTGGCGCGCCCGCAGCTGCGGGTCGCGCAGCGCGGGGTGGCGCTGCACAAGGTCGACGCCCAGTGGGGCGCGGACGACGTTGCGCGCCCCGATCCGCACGAACTCCCGCTCGGCGAACTCGGTGGTGCACACCACGCACGCGTACGTGTGGGCCGTGCGCACGTTGAGGGCGTCTGCGGTACGCCGGGCGGCCCCCTCGGGCAGGCCCCAGGTGCGCAGCACGCCGTCGGCGGTCTCGTGGGAGACCATCACGGCCGGGATCCGGGCGCGCCGCGCCCACTTGCCGGTCCACCTGAGGGTCGTACGGTCGGACACCTCCAGCCGGTCCGGCCCGAGCTCCTCCAGGAGCCGGGCCACCCGTCGCTTGTCGGCGAGCACGCGGTAGCCGCCGGTGCCGGGCAGCAGCGGCCCGGGGAGGGTGATCACCCGCCCCTGCTCGGTCTCCCGGTCGCTCATGCGCTCGCCGGGGATCACGAGGACCGGCTCGTGCCCGGCCGTCTTGAAACCCTTGCCCAGTTCGCGCAGCGCGGTGCGCAGACCGCCGGACGCGGGCGCGACGAAGTTGGCGAGCCGCACGATCCGAAGCGACTGGCCGCTGCTCTTGCCGGGACGCGAGTCGCTCATGCCGCCACCACCGTCCTGCGCGCGGCGAGCACGTTCGCGTAGTGCCCGATCAACTGGTCCCCGACGGCCGCCCACGTGCGGCCCTCGACCGTGGCCCGCCCGGCGGCGCCGTAGGCGGCCCGCAGCCCGGCGTCGGCGGCCAGAGCCCGCACCGCGTCCCGTACGGCACTCGCGTCACGCGGCGGCACCAGCAGACCGGTGCGCCCGTGGGCGACCAAGTCCAGCGGCCCGCCCGCGGCGGGCGCCACGACGGGCAGGCCGCTGGCCATGGCCTCCTGCACGGTCTGGCAGAAGGTCTCGAAGGGCCCCGTGTGCACGAAGGCGTCCAGCGAGGCGAAGATCCGGGCCAGCTCGTGACCGGTGCGGCGGCCGAGGAAGACCGCGCCGGACAGCGCCTGCTCCAGGCCGGGCCGGCTCGGGCCGTCGCCGACGACCACGACCCGGATGCCCTCGATGCCGCAGGCCCCGGCGAGGAGTTCGACCTGCTTCTCGGGGGCGAGCCGGCCGACGTAGCCGACGATCAGTTCACCGTTCGGGGCGAGTTCGCGACGCAGGGACTCGTCGCGGCGGTCGGGCCGAAAACGTTCGGTGTCGACCCCGCGCGGCCACAGCTCGACGCGGGGCACACCGTGGGTCTCCAGGTCGCGCAGGGCCGCGCTGGACGGGGCGAGGGTGAGGTCGGCGGCGCCGTGCACGGAGCGGATCCGCCGCCAGGCTGCGGCCTCTCCGGCGCCCATGTAGGTGCGGGCGTATCCGGCCAGGTCGGTCTGGTAGACGGCGACGGAGGGAATGCCGAGGCGGGCGGCGGCGGCCATGCCGCGCACGCCGAGGACGAAGGGGCTGGCGAGGTGGACGACATCGGCGCGGTGCTCGACGAGGGTGGCGGCCAGGCGGCGGCTGGGGAGGGCGACGCGGACCTGGGGATAGCCGGGGAGCGGGAGGGAGGGGACGTGGACGACGGGGCACGGGACATCGGCGTCGGGCTTGTTCCCGGGCGCGGAGGCCGGGGCGACGACGACGGGAGTGTGACCGCGATCGACGAGGTGCCGGGCGGTCTGGAGCGCGCAGTGGGCCACGCCGTTCACATCGGGGGGAAAGGATTCGGTCACGATGACGACACGCATACCGGTGTTGTCGCTGTGCCGGACGTGGCCGCGTCAACGTGGATCTTTCGGGACGAGGAACGTCCCATGAGCGTTCTGAACCGCACCGCGCAGGTCAGGCCGCGTCCATGCGCTCCTGACCCGCGAGTCATCCCGTGTTCACCCGGGCGGCCTGATTCCGCCCTGGCACCCTTGCGCAAAGAGAGTCACCCGCTCACGCGGAGGGGCGTCACACAGCGGTCTCCTCGGGACCGATCCGGCTGCGGACGGCCGTCTGGACCTCGGCCTCCTCGGCCGGGTCGGCGGCGAGCCGGCGCAGTCGCTCGACGACACGGGTGTCTCCGGTCTCGGCGTGCCGGGCGGCGATCTCGCGGGTGGTCTCCTCGCAGTCCCACAGGCACTCGACGGCGAAGCCGGTGGCGAACGAGGGGTCGGTGGCGGCGAGGGCCCGGGCGGCCCGGCCGCGCAGATGGGAGGAGGCCGTCTCGCGGTAGATGTGGCGGAGCACGGGTGCGGCGCAGGCGATGCCGAGCCGTCCGGTGCCGTCGACCAGGGTCCACAGGGTCGGTGCGTCGGGGCCGTCGCCCCGTACGGCTTCGCGGAGTGCCGCGAGGACCAGGTCGCGGTCCTGCGCCCCGCCCCGGCAGGCGAGGACGCGTCCGGCGGCGGCGCCCAGCGCGTCCGGCCGCCGCGCCCAGCCGCGCGCATGGTTCACGGCGGCGAGCGAGCGCATGCGTTCGAAGGCCTCGACGGCGGCGTCCACGACGACCGTCGAGCCGGTGGCCACGGCGTCCTCGATCAGCCCGAGGGCGTCGGGATCGTTGCCGTCGGCGAGGTAGCGCAGGGCCGTGCACCGGGCTCCGTCGCCGCCGTCCTTCGCGGCCTGGATGATCTCGGCCCGGTCCTCGGGTCCCGCCACGGCGGTGAGACAGCGGGCGGCCGGGACATGGAGTGCCGCGCCCCGTTCGAGGCCTTGCTGGGCCCAGTCGAAGACGGCCTGCACACTCCACCCGGGGCGGGGGCCGGCCGGCCGCATCTGTCGCTGCCAGCGGTCGAAACAGCCCGTCTCGTGGGCGGCACGCACGCGTGTGGCGATGGATTCGCGCGGATCCTCGGCCCACAGCCGCCACGGCCGCGGTTCGAAGGCGTCCCGGACGGTGGCGGCGAGCTCGGCGTCGCCCTCCGGATCGGCCGGGAACCGCGCGAGGACGGGTGCGGCGAGGGCGCGCAGGCCCGCGTCGTCGTCCCTGAGGGCCAGTTCGTCGAGGGCCCAGGCCCAGTTGGAGCCGTGGGCGGCGTACCTGCGCAGCAGTTCGAGCGCGTCCCGCCTGCCGTAGGAGGCGAGGTGCCCGAGGACGGCGAGGGCGAGCCCGGTGCGTGACTCTTCGGTGTCGAGGACGTCCTCGGCACCGAAGAGGTGGGCCTCGATCTCGTCCAGCTCGCCGTTCAGGTCGAGGAAGAGCCGGGCGTAGTAGAGGGAGCGGTTCTCCACCTGCCAGTCGTGGCGGGGATCGCGCAGCACGCAGTGGTTCAGCGCCGCGAGCGCCTCGGGGCGCGGGGCGGTGAGCGCGTGCAGTGTGCCGTCGCCGCGGCCCCGCTGGAGCAGGCCGAGCAGCGTACCGCTGGGCGCTATGACCGGATCGAACATGGGAAACAGCCTCACATCAAGCGTCGACGCAACCGGGGACGTGTACTACCTGGCCGCGCGACAACACGTCGGAGTGCCCGCCGTTTCCTGCTTGCTGTAGACCATCTTCCTCTGCCTCTCGTCGGTGGCCCTTGCGGACCGGGTCACGGTCCGCGCGGTGCGGCAAAATCTGCCCAGCCATCACGTCCGTGAACCACGTCGTCATGATGACTCGGCAGTTCCATCTGCCGCGACCGAAATTTCGGCGGCCCTGTACCGCCTCCCCCGTTTTCGTTGTCGTACCAGGTCAGACTGGTCGGCTCAGTGCTCGCCGAACAGTTCGAGCAATTCCGTCCGGCCGAACATCCGGGCGGTGTCGACCGCCGAGGGGGTGCCGGCGGACGGGTCGGCGCCGCCCTCCAGGAGGGCCTTGATGACGTCCGTCTCGCCCTTGAAGGCCGCTCCCGCGAGCGGGGTCTGGCCTCGGTCGTTCACCCGGTCGGCCTCGGCACCGCGGGCGAGCAGCGCGCGCACCGCCTCGGAGTGGCCGTGGTAGGCGGCGAGCATCACGAGCGAGTCACCGCGGTCGTTGGTGAGGTTGGCCGGAACCCCGGCATCGACATACGCCACGAGCGCCTCCGTCTGTCCCCGCCGGGCCAGATCGAAGATCTTGGTCGCCAGCTCCACGACCTCGGGGTCGGGGACTTCGGTCATCGGCCGGACCGCCTCTCACTTCACACGTCTCGTCGGGTGCGTACGTCTGCGAGCGGTGCAGCCGTACGAGTGAATCGCCAGGGTACTGGTTGGCGCGGCACATGACCCGATGTGCCCGAGGTAAAGATCACCACAGACCTCGCCGAGCGCAACACCCCAGCGCGAGCTGGTCGGGACCGCTCCGCCAACCGGGGGAAATAGTCCGAATTTCACCCAGTTGCACCTTTTATCGTATGGATACATCCTGTGAGCCTGGAAGTACTCATGGTGACTGTCCCCGCGAACCAGGAGAACTCAAATGATCCTCTCCATCTCAGGCGTGGTCCTGCTCGGCATCGTCGTCTTCATCTTCTTCCGCAAGGACGGGCTGAAGGCATCGCACGCGGTGGTCGCGATGCTGTTCGGCTTCTACCTGGCGAGCACGGCCATCGCCCCGAGCATCAAGGCGGGCGGCGAGAGCCTGGCGAGCCTCCTCGGCGGAATCAAGTTCTGACCTCGCTCCCCGTGCGCATCCCGCCCGTACGCACTCTCTGGAGGCAGCAGTGGCCCGGCGCCCCCTCCCCCGCATTCTGAGCAACGGCAGCGCACAGCTCGCCCGGAGCCGGGAGCTGGCCCGGACGGCCGCCGACAGCGCCACCGACGTCCTCCACCCGCTGATCACGATCACGCGCGGTCTGCGCCGGCTGGCAGCGGCCGGGCGGCGCAGATGGACCGAGACCCCCAAGGAGAAACGGGGGGCGCTGCTGTTCCTCGTCGCCTCCGTGCTCCTGGTCGTGGCGCTGCTGCCGTACGGACCGCTGTGCGCCGCCGTCACCCTGATGGCGGCCGCGGCCTGGAAGGGCCGGGACCGCTCCCCGGCCGCGTCCGACGGGCCCGACGAGTCACAGACAGAACGCCTCAAGGCGCTCTACGAGGCCCTCGTGCCGTACTTCTCCACCGCCGAGGACCCCGAGCCGCTGTACGCCCACGGCGGAGCGTGGGACAAGGCCTTCCCCACCTACGCGTTCGACGGCGGCGGCCGGATCTCGCACCTGGTGGTCCGCTACCCGGCGTACTTCACCGACGGCGAGGCCGAGGCCCGGGCCCGGATCGAGCACCTGCTCGCGGCCAAGTCGGGCCGGGGCCGCGAATACCACTTCACGTGGGACGAGGAGGGCAACCAGTTGACGGTCAGCGTGCTCCTGCCGCTGCCCGTCGACATCGCGGCCCAGCGTTTCGTCACCACCCCCGGCGAGACGGTCCTCGGCTTCACCGACCCCACGGAGGTCCGGCGCACGCTCCCCCTCACCTACGGCGAACAGCAGCGGGACGTGCCCCCGGTCGTCTGGCGCACGGGCCTGCGTTCGACCGAGCCCCACCTGCTCGCCCTCGGCCAGCCCGGCAGCGGCACCTCGACCCTGCTGCGGTCCATCGCCCTCCAGGCCCTCCAGCACGGCGAGGTGGTGATCGTCGACGGCGGCGGCACCGGCGAGTACGCCTGCCTGACCGGCCGGGACGGCGTCCTGGCCGTCGAGTGCGGGCTCACCGGGGCGCTGGCCAGCCTGGAGTGGGCCGCGACCGAGACCGAGCGCCGCCTCATCGCCGCCAACCGCGCCCACCAGGCGGGCCACCCGCCGCCCGACGACACCAAGCGTCCCCTGTGGATCCTCCTGGACCGCCCCACGGCGTTCACCCACCTGGCCGCCACCGACGACCGCAAGGATCCCCAGTCCCTCCTGCAGGTCCCCCTGCGGCACGGCCGCCCGGCGAATGTGACGGTGGTGGTGGCCGACCAGCTCGACAGCCTCGACACCCTCACCGACGCCGTGCGGCAGCACACCCGCGCGCGCGTGGTCCTCGGCCCGGCGACGGCCGACCAGATCGAGTCCGTCCTGGGCGCGCCCCCGCACACCACCCCCGTCGACCAGGTCCCGCCCGGCCGCGGCTACGCCCGCCTGGGCACGGGCCCGGTCCACCGCCTCCAGGTCCCGGCCACGCCCAACCCCTACGACGACGCGACGTCCGACGCCCACCGCCAGGCGGTGCTGGACCTCCTGCCGCCCCGCACGACACCGGCGGACGGGGAGACCGTGCCCGACCCGGATTCGTCGCAGGGGGAACCGGAACTGGTCGGACCGGAGCTGGTCCAAGCGGGGCAGGCCAAACCGGAGCCGTCGGAGCCGGAGGCGGTACCGGAGCCGGAGGCGTCCAAGCCAGGGCCAGTACCCGTACTGACGGAACCGGCAGAACGAAAGCCGGTCCCCGTACTGACGAAGCCCACGAAGTCGTCGTAGCCGCGGTCAGTCAGGCCGATCTCCGCGCTGCGGGGATCGGCCCTACGCCACGAACGTCCGCGGCGACTCGCCGGCCCCCGCGCCCCCGTCCTCCACGATCCGCGCCGCCGCGGCCAACCGCGCGGCCGCCTCCTCGGCCACCGCACCCCCCACGGTGAACGGCAACCGCACATATCCCTCGAACGCCCCGTCGACTCCGAACCGCGGTCCGGACGGCACCCGCAGGCCCACCCGCTCGCCCGCCTCCGCGAGCCGCGAGCCGGACAGGCCGCCCGTGCGCACCCACAGCGTCAGCCCGCCCCGGGGCACCTCGAACTCCCACCTGGGCAGCTCCCGCCGCACCGCCGCCACGATCTCGTCCCGGTTCTCCCGCGCCTGCTCCCGCCGCATCTCCACGGCCTTCTCCCAACCGCCCGTGCCGAAGAGCCAGTTCACGGCCAGTTGCTCCAGGACCGGCGTGCCGAGATCCGCATACGCCCGCGCCGCGACCAGGCTGCGGATCACGTCCGGCGCGGCCCGCACCCACCCGATGCGCATCCCGGCCCAGAAGGCCTTGCTCGCCGATCCCACGGTGATCACCGTCGACCCGGCCGGATCGAAGGCACACACCGCCCGCGGCATCTGTACGTCCGGGTCGAGCCACAGCTCGCTCATGGTCTCGTCGGCGATCAGCACGGTCCCCGCGGACCTGGCCGCGTCCACCAGCTGCCGCCGCTGGTCCTCGTCGGCGAGCGCGCCGGTCGGGTTGTGGAAGTCGGCGACGACGTACGCGATCCGGGGCGCGGCGTCCCGCAGGACCTGCCGCCAGCGGTCCATGTCCCAGCCCGCGAGCCCCTCGGCCATCGCGACGGGGACGAGCCGGGCCCCGGCCTCCCGCATCAGCTGAAGGATGTTGGCGTACGAGGGCGACTCCACGGCGACGCGCTCGCCCCGCCCGGCGAACAGATGGCAGATCGCGTCGATCGCGCCCATCGCCCCGGTCGTCACCATGATCTGCTCGGGCATGGTCGGGATCCCCCGCGCCGTGTAGCGCTCGGCGATCATCGACCGCAGCGCGGGCAGCCCGGCGGGATAGTCGCCGTGCGTGTGCGCGTAGGGCGGCAGTTCCTCCAGCGCGCCCTGCACGGCCCGCGTGAGCCACGGCTCGGGGGCCGGAAGCGCAGCACAGCCCAGGTCGATCATCGAGCCGAGGGCCTCCGGCGGCAGGGGCTCCAGCCCGCGCGCGGGCAGCGGGTTCCCGGCGGGTACGGCGGTCCAGCTGCCCGCCCCGCGCCGGGACTCCAGGAACCCCTCGCTGCGCAGCGCCTCGTAGGCGGCGGCGACCGTCGTACGGCTGACGGACAGGGAGAGGGCGAGTTCCCGCTCGGCGGGCAACCGGGCGGCCACCGGGACCCGTCCTTCGAGCACCAGCAGCCGGATGCCGTCGGCGAGCGCGCGATAGGCGGGCGGCCGGCGCGTGCCGGGCCCCGCCGGGCGGTCCTGCTGGGAGTTGAGCAGCCGCGCGAGCTGCGCCGCACCCACAGCCGAGGTCCACTGCGCCATGATAATCAGTCCACCTTCCCCGGATTGGCCATGGATGACCTCTCCATCCAAGCCACAGGGTGTCATGCATCAGTCCACTACCACCAGGGGGGCACATCATGTCCACGCAGCGGCGGCTCGCCCGGCGACTGGCGCAGCTCTACGTCGGTCTCGCTCTGTACGGCGCGAGTTCGGCGCTGCTCGTCCGGTCGGGCCTCGGACTGGAGCCGTGGAACGTACTGCACCAGGGCCTCGCCGAGCGGACCGGTCTGTCCATCGGCGTCGTGCTGACCGTCCTGGGCGCCGCGGTGCTGCTCGCGTGGATCCCCCTGCGCCAGCGGCCGGGCCTGGGCACGATCTCCAACGTGCTGGTCATCGGCATGGCGATGGACGCGACGCTGGCCCTGCTGCCCGACGCGCACGGCTGGGTGCTCCGCGTGAGCCTGCTGGTGGCGGGGATCGTTCTGAACGGCGCGGCGACCGGCCTGTACATCGCGGCACGCTTCGGCCCGGGCCCGCGCGACGGCCTGATGACGGGGCTGCACCAGCTCACGGGCGTCTCGATCCGCCTGGTGCGCACGGGTATCGAGCTCACTGTCGTGGCGACCGGTTTCGCACTGGGCGGCACCGTCGGGGTCGGCACCCTCCTGTACGCGGTGGCGATCGGCCCGCTCGCCCAGCTGTTCCTGCGCGTGTTCGCCGTCCCGTCGGCATCCGGCGGCAGCACGGTCGTTGCCACCGGTCAACCCCGAGGAGCGATACTGCGTCCGTGACCCCGCGGATCCGCCATCCCTACCTCGACCATCCCGGCCCGATCGCCTTCGCCCACCGGGGCGGGGCCGCGGACGGCCTGGAGAACACCGTGCGGCAGTTCCGGTGCGCCGTCGAGGCGGGCTACCGCTACATCGAGACCGATGTCCACGCCACCCGGGACGGCGAACTCGTCGCCTTCCACGACGCGACCCTGGACCGGGTGACGGACGGCGCGGGCCGGATCGCCGACCTGCCCTGGCAGGAGGTGCGCCACGCACGCGTGGCGGGCGAGGAACCGGTGCCGCTCTTCGGGGAGCTCCTGGAGACCTTCCCGGACGTGCGCTGGAACGTCGACGTCAAGTCGGAGGCCGCCGTGCTGCCCTTCCTGGACCTGGTCGGCCGGACGAACGCCTGGGACCGGATCTGCCTCGGCTCGTTCTCCGAGGCCCGTGTGGTGCGCGCCCAGCGGCTGGCCGGCCCGCGCCTGGCCACCTCGTACGGCACCCGGGGGGTGCTCAATCTGCGGCTGCGCTCCTGGGGGCTGCCGGCGGCGGTGCGCCGCTCGGCGGTCGCGGCGCAGGTGCCCGAGATCCAGTCCGGCATCCAGGTCGTGGACCACCGTTTCCTCCACGCCGCCCACGCGCGCGGGCTCCAGGTGCACGTGTGGACCGTCAACGACCCGGAGAGCATGCACCGGCTTCTGGATCTCGGCGTGGATGGCATCATGACCGATCACATCGATACGTTGCGCAAGGTCATGGAGGACCGCGGCGTCTGGGTCTGAGACCCCCGGCCGGTCGCCCCTGCGCGTTCACGGGGAGGCGAGGGTACGGGGTGGGCACCGACACCGCGCGTCCGGAGGCGGCCGACGGGGCCGCGGCACTCAGGCGCGAGCAGCGCGGCTGGTACTTCTACGACTGGGCCTGCTCCGTCTACTCGACGAGCGTGCTCACCGTGTTCCTGGGCCCCTACCTGACGTCGGTCGCCGAGTCGGCGGCCGACGCCGACGGGTACGTCCACCCTCTCGGGATCCCGGTGCGCGCCGGATCCTTCTTCGCGTACTCGGTGTCCCTGTCGGTGATCGTGGCCGTGCTGGTGATGCCCCTGGTGGGCGCCGCGGCCGACCGCACCGGCCGCAAAAAGCCCCTGCTCGCGACCGCCGCCTACCTGGGGGCCACGGCCACAACGGCCATGTTCTTCCTGGACGGCGACCGCTACCTGCTGGGCGGGGCACTCCTGGTCGTCGCCAACGCCTCGCAGTCTGTGGCGATGATGCTCTACAACTCCTACTTGCCGCAGATCGCCCCGCCCGAGCAGCGGGACGCGGTCTCCTCCCGCGGCTGGGCCTTCGGTTACGCGGCGGGCTCGCTGGTCCTCGTCGTCAACCTGGTCCTGTACACCGGGCACGACAGCTTCGGCGTCTCCGAGAGCACTGCCGTGCGCATCTGCCTGGCGTCGGCCGGTCTGTGGTGGGGCGCGTTCTCCCTCATCCCGCTGACCCGGCTGCGCGATCGCAGGTCCGCCGCGCGGGAGGCGGCCCTTCCCGGGTTCCGGCAGCTCGCGGCGACCGTCCGCGACATGCGCCGGCACCCGCTGACCCTCGCGTTCCTGCTCGCGTACCTCGTCTACAACGACGGCATCCAGACGGTGATCTCCCAGGCCTCGGTCTACGGCTCCGAGGAACTCGACCTCGGGCAGTCCACCCTGATCGGAGCCGTCCTGCTGGTGCAGGTGCTGGCGGTGGTGGGCGCGCTGACGATGGGCCGGCTGGCCCGGACGTACGGGGCCAAGCGCACGATTCTCGGCTCGCTGGTGGCGTGGACGGTGACGCTGGCGGCCGGGTTCTTCCTGCCGGCGGGGGCACCGGCGTGGTTCTTCGTCCTGGCCGCCGGCATCGGTCTGGTCCTCGGCGGCAGTCAGGCACTGTCCCGGTCCCTGTTCTCGCATCTCGTCCCGCCCGGCAAGGAGGCCGAATACTTCTCCGCGTACGAGGTGAGCGACCGCGGGATGAGCTGGCTCGGGCCGCTGCTGTTCGGGCTCACTTATCAGCTGACCGGGAGTTACCGGGACGCGATCATCTCGCTGGTGGGCTTCTTCGTCATCGGGTTCGCCCTGCTCGCGCGGGTTCCAGTGCGGCGTGCGATCGAAGAAGCGGGGAATCCGGTTCCTGACAGGATTTAGCACTCAGCGCGAAAGGGCTGTAGTGTACGCGTTTGGCCTGCCAGGCGTACCGTTACTGCGCGTCAAAGATGCCGAAACGCTGGGTTACATCTGCTAGCAGATGTGACAAACCGGGCGCTGGTGGGTACAACAAGGGCGGCTACGACGGCGACGCATGACCCGGAACGGGACTCGGAACGGGAATCTTTACCGCCGACCGGACGTTGACCGGATGACGACGACAGCGACACCTGTCCTGTGGGCGACAAGCCCGGGAGGCACGATTCATGAGTGAGCGAGCTCTTCGCGGCACGCGCCTCGTGGTGACCAGCTACGAGACGGACCGCGGCATCGACCTGGCCCCGCGCCAGGCCGTGGAGTACGCATGCGAGAAGGGGCACCGGTTTGAGATGCCCTTCTCGGTCGAGGCGGAGATCCCGCCGGAGTGGGAGTGCAAGGTCTGCGGGGCCCAGGCACTCCTCGTGGACGGCGATGGCCCTGAAGAGAAGAAGGCCAAGCCCGCGCGTACGCATTGGGACATGCTGATGGAGCGGCGCACCCGTGAGGAACTCGAAGAGGTCCTCGAGGAGCGCCTGGCGGTTCTGCGCTCCGGGGCGATGAACATCGCGGTTCATCCCCGAGACAGCCGCAAGTCGGCGTAGTCCCTCCGGGGCCTGGCCGAAAGTTACAGCGCGTCAAGGACCGCGGACGCCGTACGTGAAGTACGGCGCCCGCGGTTTTTGTCATGCGGTTTTGCGGATCAGCGGATCACTGCGATCAGTGGGTCACTGCGGATCAGTGGGGCACGCTGCCTCGCGGATCGATGCCCCCGCGTTCTCGCGGGTCAGTGCGTCAGCGGCGGGCGTGGTTCCCGCGGTGCGTCGCCCCGGTCGTCGTCCCTGATGACCTCGCCCTGGACGACCTTGCCGTCGGGGCGGTGCATACGGGCCTGCTGGAAGACGCCGCCCAGACCGCCCGGGTCGGCCTCGCGGAGCTTGCGCTCGAAGGTGCGCTCCGCGGTGCGGCTCACGGCCTTCTGGACCGGGGGCAGCAGCAGGAGCAGGCCCATCGCGTCCGACACCAGGCCGGGGATCATCAGCAGCAGTCCGCCCAGCATCATCAGGCCGTTGCCCTCGCTGTTCGGCCGGGCCGCCGCGGGCATCACGCCGCTCTGCTGCTGTTGCAGCGTCTCCGAGAGGTTGCGGAAGGCCCTCCGGCCGGCCCGCTTGATGACGACCGAGCCGAGGACGAATCCCGCCACCAGGACGAGGAACACCACCAGCCCGCTCGACGCCCCCGCGACCACCATGAGCAGCCAGATCTCCAGGACGAGCCACGCGGCGAGCCCCAACGGCAGGAACGTACGCAGCCGGGAGCGCCGGGGCCGAGCGGGATTACCGGGGGTCTGAGCGCCAGTCGTCATGTCTCCAGTGTGCCTGGGCCCGGCTCAGTGCGGGATAAGGCCCCGATCAGGGGTTTCTGTGAACGGCGGACGAGGAGAGGGCGCGGAGAGTCCGCTACGGCTTCGACGGCCTGCCGCCGCGGCCGGTGACCTTGCCGACCCGCTCCCCCACGCCCCACGCCGTGACCCGCCACAGCGCCTCGACGAGGATGTCGCGGCTCATCTTGGAGTCGCCGTGTTCACGCTCGACGAAGGTGATGGGCACCTCCACCACGTGGTAGCCGGCCCTGACCGCGCGGCGGGCGAGGTCGACCTGGAAGCAGTAGCCCTGGGAGGCGACCTGGTCGAGCCCGAGGCCCTCCAGGGTCTCCCGGCGGAAGGCGCGGTAGCCGCCGGTGATGTCGCGCAGCGGCAGGTCGAGCGCCAGCCGGGAGTAGAGGCTGCCGCCCCGGGAGATCACCTCGCGGGACTTCGGCCAGTTCACCACCCGGCCGCCGGGCACCCAGCGCGAGCCGAGTACCAGGTCGGCGCTCTTCAGGGCGGTGAGCAGACGGGGCAGTTCCTCGGGCTGGTGGGAGCCGTCGGCGTCCATCTCGACCAGCACGCCGTAGTCGCGCTCCAGGCCCCAGCGGAAGCCCGCGAGGTAGGCGGCGCCCAGCCCCTCCTTGCCCTTGCGGTGCAGCACGTGGACGTGGTCGTCGTCGACGGTCAGCTCGTCGGCCAGCTTGCCCGTGCCGTCCGGGCTGTTGTCGTCGGCCACGAGGACGTGCGCCTCGGGGACGGCCTCGCGCACCCGGCCGACGATGCTCTTGATGTTCTCCGCCTCGTTGTAGGTCGGGATGATCACCAAGGCCGTGCCGAGCGGGCCGAACTTCCTCCCCTGGGCTCCTGCCGCGAGGGTTCCGTCGCCGTCGTTCACTGATGCCCCTTCATGTCCGTACGCAGGGGTCCACCATAGTGGGCCCGGCCTGCGATGACGTGACAGGACGTTCGAATGGTGGTGTCGAATCCGCAAGACGCGGGTAAGAGTGCGCCTCCGGGCGCGCGCGTACGGCGGATGGGGGCCCGGCGCCCTTCGGGCCGACCTGGGATCCGCCGGCTGCGGATCGACCTGAAGCCGTTGTCTACTGAGCGCCCGGGCCCCACCCGGGGTCACACCTCCCCGACCGGCCGGAACGCTCCCTCGGCGCTGCGCCGGCCTGAGCCTGGCTCCCAGTGGCGGTGCCCCGGTGCGGCACACCGTCCCTGACCCGGCGGCGCTGCGGCGAGTGGGCGGACGTTCCCCGGTCGGGCGTCCGGTGGTGGACCCGGCCGAACCTACCGGGCCCCTGCGGCCGCCTGTCAACAGCCGTTTGACCTGCGCATCGTCCGGTAAAGCCCTGGTCAGCGCGGAGGATGCGCAGGTCGCACCCGGGGGGCGCGGCGCACGATCGCTTGCGCGCCACCCCCGTAGATCACTCGCCCGGCCGTACGAACACCGTGTGTCCGCCCACCACGGTCCGCAGGCAGACGGGCAGGTCGCGGCCCGGGGTCAGATCGGGCAGTCCCGGGGTGCCGGAGCGGGGATCGGTCGACCAGCGCGCGACCCGGTCGTCCGGGGCCTGGACCACGAGTTCGCCGGTGCGCCACACCGCGTAGTCGGCGGGCGCGCCCGGCACCAGCACTCCCGCGTCGTCCCGTCCGACGGCCCGCCAGCCGCCGCGCGTGTGCGCCGTGAACGCGGCGCGCACGGAGATGCGGTGCTCCGGCGAGCGGTGGAAGGCGGCGGCGCGCACCGTGCCCCAGGGGTCGAGGGGCGTGACCGGGCTGTCGGAGCCGAAGGCGAGCGGCACACCGGCGCGCAGCAGCGCCGCGTAGGGGTTCAGCGTGCGGGCCCGCTCCACCCCCAGCCGCTGCGCGTACATGCCGTCCTCGCCGCCCCACAGGGCGTCGAAGGCGGGCTGGACGGAGGCGGTGAGACCGAGCTCGGCGAAAGCCGCGACGGTCTCGGGCGTGAGCATCTCGGCGTGCTCGATCCGGTGGCGGGCGGCCCGGACGCGGGCGAGACCGAGCTTCTCGGCGGCGGCCCGCACACCCTCGGCCACGGAGTCCACCGCGGCGTCGCCGATGGCGTGGAAGCCGGCCTGGAGGCCCGCCTCGGTACAGGCCACGACGTGGGCGGCGACGGCGGCGGCGTCCAGATAGGCCCGGCCGGTGTGGCCGGCGTCGGCGTACGGCTGGTGCACGCAGGCCGTGTGCGAGCCGATGGAGCCGTCGGCGAACAGGTCGCCCGCGGCGCCGGCCGCGCCCAGTTCCCGGGCCTTGGTGACGTCCTCCTCGGCCCAGTAGCCGACGACGCGCGGACCGGGCTCCTCGGCGGCGAGGCGCAGCAGGCCGGTGAAGTCGTCCTCGGAGGAGATCTCCGGGCCGCCGCACTCGTGGATCGTGCCGATGCCGAGCGAGGCGGCGTGTGCGAGGGCGGCGCGCTGGGCGTCGGTGCGCTGGCGAGGCGTCACGGCCGCGAACGCGGCGGCACGGACGGCGTGGTGGGCATCGGCGGTGAGGGGTCCGTCCGCGCGGGGGACGCCCGGGACCAGGTCGAGCAGGGCCGTGGTGACGACCGCCGAGTGGACGTCGATCCGGCTGAGGTAGAGGGGCCGGTGTCCGGTGGCCTCGTCGAGTTCGGCACGCGTCGGGGGACGGCCGCCGGGCCAGCGGGCGGTGTCCCAGCCGTGCCCGAGCAGCACACGGTCGTGCGGCCGGGCGGCGGCGAAGTCCCGTACGAGGGCCAGGGCGGCATCGAGGGAGGGGGCGGCGGACAGGTCGAGGCCGGTGAGCGCGAGGCCGGTGGCGGTGGTGTGCACATGGGCGTCCGTGAACGCCGGGGTGACCAGCGCCCCGTCCAGGTCGATCACCTCGTCGACCCCGTCGGCGAAGGCGTCGGCGGCTCCTTCCGAACCCACCCAGGCGACCTGCCCCCGCTCCACGACCATCGCGGTCGCGAACGGATCGGCGGGGCTGTGAACCTCTCCGCGACGGAGCAGGACGGTCTTCGGCGGGGCACTGGACTCACTCATGGAGGACAGTCTCGCGCCCCGCCCGGCCGCCGATGGACAGGGGGCACCTCAACGCGCCCCAAAGGGGCGCGGGGAACTGCGCGACCAGCCACAAACGCGCCGCAGCCGGCAGGCTACCGACACCGCAACGGCGATGGGCTCCGCGTCGATCAGATCCGCGGCGGCCGTGCCTCGTAGGGCGTGGACAGCACCACCGTCGTCCGTGTGGACACGCCCGCCAGCGACCGTACCCGCGCGAGCAGTTCCTCCAGTTCGTGCGGCGTGGCGACCCGCACCTTGAGGATGTAGTTCTCGTCGCCCGCGACACTGTGGCACGCCTCGATCTCGGGCACGTCCGCGAGACGGTCCGCTATGTCGTCGGGTGCGCTGGGGTCGAAGGGCTTGACCGAGATGAACGCGGTCATGGGCAGACCGACGGCCTCCGGGTCGACGACCGCGGCATAGCCGCGGATGACGCCACGCTGCTCCAGCCGGCGCACCCGCTGGTGCACGGCCGACGTGGACAGGCCCGTGGCCTTGCCCAGGTCGGTGTAGCTCATCCGCCCGTCCTTGACGAGCAGCTGCACGATCTGTCGGTCCAGCTCCTCCATGGCGCAAGAACCTACAGTGCGGTTGATCTCCTCCGATACCTGAGCGGCCCGGGCCATGCCCGGTTCGTGATCCGGCCGACGGCGGCTGCCGGCCGGCCGGGGGACAAACCGGCCGCAGTGGGCACCTGCGCGCGGCATGTGACGAACGCCACAGGGCTCGAACAGTCTCCGTAATGTTCTCGTGATTACCGCCCAGGGGGGACGGGAAGTGCTTGCTGTGGTCGAGGCCGCAGTGCCTGATACGGCCCAGCCCGAGGGGGAGAACCCAATGCAGAGTCTTAAGCGCCCAGGTCGCACCGCACCCAAGCGGCAGCAGCTCGTCGTCGAGCCCGAGCCGGAGGGCGTCGAATCCGACACCTTCGACGACGAACTCGACGCCTACGACACGTTCGAGATGTACCGGGTCATCTGCCCGGACTGCGCTCAGCCCATCGCCCTCCTGGCGGACGAGGAGGTCCTGCCGGAGCACGCGCTGTGCGCCTCGCCGTGGAATCCGTTCGGACTCACGGTCTGTGCCGGAACCGGCCGCGCGGCCACGGACGCCCGCCCCGCTGACGAGTCCGTCGAACCTCAGGAGCAGGACACCGCCCTGCTGTTGACGCTCCCTCAGGGCCTCGACTGGCGGACCCAGCCCTTCTCTCACGTCGGCGGCCCGGGCTCACGCCCCATCAGGGTCCCCGTCATGCGCCGCCAAGCGGCCTGAGCGCGGGTCCTCTTCGCCCGCTCGCCCCGTCCCAGTGACTGCCCCCGCACCACGGCTCGCAGTCCGCCGTGGTGCGGGATCAGTGCGTCCGGATTTGTTGAAATCCCCTGAACGCACGCCCGATTCCACCCTGGGGTGACCTGTCCGGCCTCTTCCGCGTTGCCCGGGTATGACCCCCATTTCCTCAGCGACCGGGCGTCAACGCCTCCTGTTCGTCCCGCCGCCCGCAGAATCGGTTCGGCCCGCCGCGCCGCGCTATCAGGACCCGCCGATCTACTGTGACCTGATGCGGGCCTGGGCCGAGCGCGGCCGCACGCTTCCGGGCCGGCACGACCCGGAGTGGATGCGGCTCGCGGCGCCCTGGCGGGGCCTCGACCAGTTCAGCGTCCCCCTGGACCCACGAGATGGCGGGCGATGACCATCCGCTGGATCTGGTTGGTGCCCTCGACGATCTGCAGCACCTTCGCCTCGCGCATGTAACGCTCCGCCGGGAAGTCCGCGGTGTAGCCGTAGCCGCCGAGGATCTGCACGGCGTCGGTGGTGACCCGCATCGCCGTGTCGGTGCAGTGCAGCTTGGCCATGGCCGCCTGCTGGGCGAACGGCCGGCCCGCGTCCCGCAGGCGCGCCGCCGCCAAGTAGAGCGCCCGGCCCGCCTCGATCTGCGTCGCCATGTCGGCGAGCATGAAGCGCAGCCCCTGGAAGTCGGCGATCGGCTTGCCGAACTGGCGCCTCTCGGTCGCGTACGCCAGCGCCTCGTCGAGCGCCGCCTGCGCCACGCCGATCGCGCACGCCGCGATGCCGAGCCGCCCCGAGTCGAGCGCGGACAGGGCGATCGCAAGACCCTGCCCCTCCTCGCCGATGCGCCGGTCGTCACCGACGCGTACGCCGTCGAAGTGGACCTGGGCGGTGGGTGAGCCCTTCATGCCCATCTTCTTCTCGGGCGGGGCGGCGCTCAGACCCGGCGCATCGCCGGGCACCAGGAACGCGGTGATCCCGCGCGGGCCCTCCTCGCCGGTGCGCGCCATGACCGTGTAGAAGTCGGCGATCCCTCCGTGCGTGATCCAGGCCTTGGTGCCGGTGATCACCCAGGCGTCACTGTCGCGCACCGCCCTGGTGCGCAGGGCGGCCGCGTCCGAGCCGGAGTGCGGCTCGGAGAGGCAGTAGGCACCGAGCATGCCGCCGCCGAGCATCGCGGGCAGGTGCTCGACCTGCTGCTCCTTCGTGCCGTAGGCGGCGAGCGCGTAGGAGGCGAGGGAGTGCACGCTGACGCCGAGGCCGACCGTGAGGCGGGCCGCGGCGAGCTCTTCCAGGACCTGGAGGTAGACCTCGTAGGGCTGGTCGCCGCCGCCGTACTCGGAGTCGTACGGCAGGCCGAGCAGGCCGGAGCGCGACAGCAGGGTGAGCAGCTCGCGCGGGAAGCGGCCGGCGTCCTCCTCCTCGGCCGCCTTCGGGACGATCTCCTGCTGCGCGATGTCGCGGACGAGCGAGATCAGGTCCCGGGCCTCCTCCGTGGGCAGTTGCCGGTCCACCGGCTGCGGGGCGCGGTCGGGCATGGCGACGCTCTCCTCCCTGTCGGGCACTGGCGGACGGGCCCGTGGGTGGGGGCGGCGCCGCCGGGTCGTTCTGGTGCCTGGCCGATGCTTGCAGTCCCGGGTCTCGGAAGCTGCTGACCAGCGGCTCTGCGCTGTGAGTATGCCCGATCGGAGGCATCCCGTCACCAGTTAACGACCGCTTACTTCAAGAAATACCCGAGTGCGCCTCGACGAGCGAAATTGGTCCGAACCATTGACCGGACTGGTCTAGTCCTCCTACTGTTTCGCACCATCGATTCACCGCGTTCATGCCAATCGGCACGCGCTCCCTCTCCCCACGAGGAGACACCGGATGCACACCCTCCACCGTTCCCGCTTCCGGGCCATCGTGTCCGCGGCCTGCTGCGCCGTCCTCGGCGCCGGTCTGCTGGCCGGCGCGGGTGCCTCCGCCTCCGCGGCGACCTCGGCTCAGGAGGCCGCCGCCGGTACGAAGCCCGCTCCCGGCGCCAAGGCCGCCGGCTCCAAGGTCATCGGGTACTTCACCGAATGGGGCACCTACGACCGCAAGTACTACGTCAAGAACATCGAGACGTCCGGCTCGGCGGCCAGGCTCACGCACATCAACTACGCCTTCGGCAACGTCACCGGCGGCAAGTGCGCGATGGGCGACGCCTACGCCGCCACCGACCGGACCTACACGGCCGCCGAGTCCGTCGACGGCAAGGCCGACGCCTGGGACCAGCCGTTGCGCGGCACCTTCAACCAGCTGCGCGAGCTGAAGCGCAAGCACCCGAACCTCAAGGTGCTGTGGTCCTTCGGCGGCTGGACCTGGTCGGCCGGCTTCGGTGAGGCCGCCAGGAACCCGGCCGCCTTCGCCCAGTCCTGCTACGACCTGGTCGAGAACTCCAAGTGGGCCGACGTCTTCGACGGCATCGACATCGACTGGGAGTACCCCAACGCCTGCGGCGCCACCTGCGACACCAGCGGCAAGGCGGCGTTCAAGAACCTGATGCAGGCGCTGCGCGCCAAGTTCGGCCCGAAGAACCTGGTCACCGCGGCGATCACCGCCGACGCCACCCCGGGCGGCAAGATCGACGCGGCGGACTACGCGGGCGCCGCCCCCTACGTCGACTGGTACAACCCGATGACGTACGACTTCTTCGGCGCCTGGGACGCGACCGGCCCGACGGCCCCGCACTCCCCGCTGACCTCGTACTCCGGCATACCGAAGGCGGACAACCACAGCTCGGCGACCATCGCGAAGCTCAAGGGCCTCGGCATCCCCGCCTCCAAGCTGCTGCTCGGGATCGGCTTCTACGGCCGCGGCTGGACCGGCGTCACCCAGTCGGCGCCCGGCGGCACCGCTACCGGCCCGGCGGCGGGCACGTACGAGCAGGGCATCGAGGACTACAAGGTCCTCAAGACCAAGTGCCCGGCGACGGGGACGGTGGCCGGCACGGCGTACGCCAAGTGCGGCAGCGACTGGTGGAGTTACGACACGCCGGCGACCATCGCGACCAAGATGAACTACAAGAACCAGCAGGGGCTGGGCGGCACGTTCTTCTGGGAGCTGAGTGGCGACACATCGAAAGGTGAGCTGATCAAGGCCATCAAGTAGGCCTGGCCGACCGGGGGCGGAGGGGACGGATCCCTCCGCCCCCCGCTCATGCGCCCTGGCGGGCGGCCTGCGGAGCCGGATAGGCGGGGTCGAGGTCCTCGATCGCGCGCAGGGCGCCGCCGAGCCCCTTCACCAGCAGGTCGCACATGGTCTCGCGGGGCAGTTCGGGGCGGTCGATCCATTCCAGGGTGGTGCCCTCGACGCCGCACACCCAGGCGAGCAGGCCCATGCGCGCCAGCGGGGTGATGTCGGCGCGGCCGTACGCCCCCTCGGCGATGGTGGCGACGATGGCCTCGCGGACGCCGTCACGGATGGCGTGCACTTCGGTGTCGAAGCCGACGCCGCCGCTGACGATGGTGCGGTACGCGGCCTGGTTGTGCTCGGCGTAGCGCAGATAGCGGTCGATGGTGCGCTGGACGCGGTCGACCGGTGGCAGTTCGTGTCCGCTCGCCGCCAGGGTGACCAGGTCGGCGACCGAGTCCTGGATGATGGCCAGGTAGTAGCCGCGCTTGGACTGGAAGTAGTAGTAGATCAGCCCCTTGGCGACGTGCGCCTGCCGGGCGATGTCGTCCATCGACAGGGCGTCGTAGGACGTGTCGGCGAACAACCTCCGCCCGATCGCGATGAGTTCGGCACGGCGCGCCAGCGAGCGCTCGGTGCCGCGGGCTCTGGGACGCGCGGCAGGCTGTGGACTGATATTCAATTTCGACCCTGGTTCCAACGGGCGGCGGCGGGACATCCGCAGTATGGCAGGCCGCAGGGCAGGGTCGTGGGTCAGGTCACAGCACCACGCGTCGGGTTACAGCGGCCCGAGGTGGGTCACAGCAGCCCGAGCTGCGTCACGAGCATCGCGACGACCACGACGAGGGTCCAGCCCGCGACATGCTCGACGATCTTCGGGCCGTCGTCCTGGGGACCGCCGGTGCGGACGCGGGCTGCGGTGGCTGAGTGCGCGGTCATCATTCTCACTGATTCGTGATGCGGACGGACTTCCCCTCGAAGGGGCGGTCCACGGTGAAAGTCAGTCCACTTTGCCATCTGGAGCGGCTTTCGTGGCCGAGAGGTTGGTCACACGCGCACGCCCACGGCTGTCAGCGCCTTGCGCTGGGCCGCGGTCGGCCGGGCCGGGAAGTACAGGTAGCAGACGCCGCCGGTACCGGAGACGACCTTCCCGGAGGCGTTGTACCGCTTGGTCCGCAGCCAGATGTTCTCCCACTCCCGCCGCCGGTAGACGCGTCGCACAGCCTCGTTGGTCTCCGAGAAGGGATCGTTGGCGATCACATCGCCGTCGGCGGTGAAGCCGATGACCGTCATCAGGTGCCCGGCGGTGCCGTACCCGGCGCCGGTCAGCTCCTCCTTCAGGAAGGACTGGGACGTGATGGCCGGGATGCCGGCCGCGATCAGCGTCTCCAGGTCGGTGAGCGAGCCGAGCCGGGTGACCACGGCCTGGAGGTCCTTGAACGTGGCCGCGTAGGCGGCGTTGAAGGGCCAGTTGCCGCATCCGGCGTACTGGTAGTCGTAGGTGAAACGGGCCGCGTGGCACACCTGGGGATCGGCGTACGACGGATCCACCCAGGCCAGTTGCTCCGGGGTGAGCCGGCCACCCCAGTACTCGATGATCATCTGGGAGGACGTCGGGCTGCACCAGGCCTCGCCGCCGTTGTCGTACTCGGGGTACTGGCCCTTGTGGATCTCCTGCGAGTACCGCGGGACGGCCAGCTCGCCGGCGAGGCCGGGCACGGACGCCGGGACGGTGAACCGGTCGGGAACGTCGGAGCCCATCGCGCCGAGCCGCCACACGGTGGGCGTGGCCTTGGTGCCGGGCTTGCGGTAGAGGGTGAGGCGCAGCCGGTACGAGGCGAGGCGCAGGCCCGTCGACGGGTCGTCGATCGCCAGGGTGTCGGTCCAGACGGTGCTCTTGCCGTCGCTCTGGTCGTCGACGGAGGTGCGCCGGATGTCCTGGTCGCCGGACGCCCAGCGGCCCATCACGTACCAGGGAGTGCTGGTGCCGTCGGTGTAGATCGCCTTGATCTCCGCCTGGAGCCAGGTGCCGGACGGGGTGTGCGCGTTCCAGGAGACGATCGCCTCCGTCGCGGGGACGGCGAGCCGGTGGGCCGGGGACGTCCAGGTGCCGTACTCCCAGCGGGCGGTGGTGCCGGTGTGCGGGTCCGTGTAACCGGTGGTTCCGGCGGGCTTCGCGATCACCACGCCCGGGCGGGCGCCCGCGACGGCCCGGGTGCCCCGGGCGGAGCCGCCGTACCAGTCGTCGTACGAGACCCAGGCCCGGTTGTCCACGGTCCGGGCCGGGACCACGCGGGCGGGCTCTGCGGTGTCGGTCGGCATGGGCTCCTCGGTGTCGGCGGACGCCGGGCCCGCGCCTGCCGTGACGACGGCGGCGACCGCGGCGGCCAGGACGGTTCTGCGGGAGGGCTGTTCGGCTCTGCGCATGGCGAGACCCCCGGAAGTCGGAGTCGGTCAGGGGCGGGCAGGTCCATTGCACGGTCGGTCGCACACGTGTAGGCACCACATAGGGGCAGCAGCACGCATGTATGCGCCACATAGGAGCACAGCCCGCCGAGTCCCGCCAGCACTTCGGCCCGCGCCACGCCCACCAATATTGGCGTCGACCACTGGCGGGCGCCGTGGACACCGTCGTTAGAGTGCTGAGCGAGATGAATCCGCCCTTCCGCCCCGTACCGGGCCCCGCCGTCCGCGACCTGTCCTCCCGGATCCGCCGCCTTCCGCCCTCCTGCGGCCCGGTCCGCCTCGTCGGCGTCGACGGGCACGCCGGTTCCGGAAAGACCACCTTCGCCGGGCAGTTGGCCGTGGCGCTGGGCGGCGCGCCGGTGCTGCGCCTCGACGACATCGCCACCCACGACGAACTGTTCGACTGGACCGGACGCCTGCTGGACCAGGTGATCGAGCCTCTGGCCCAGGGCCGGAGCGCGCACTACGCCCCCTACGACTGGCGAGCCCGCCGCTTCGGTGCGCCGCGCCCCCTGCCGCCCGCCCCGGTGGTTGTCGTGGAGGGCGTCGGCGCGGGGCGCCGGGCGCTGCGGCCTCACTTGGCCCTGCTGCTGTGGATGGAGCTGCCCCGCGAGGAGGCCTGGGCGCGGGGACGGTCGCGGGACGGGGAGGAACAGAGGGAGTTCTGGGACGGATGGGTACCGGCGGAGCGCCGGCATTTCGCCGACGATCCCTCGCGGCCGTACGCCGACCTCCTGGTACGCCAGCGAGAGAAGGGATTTGAGGTGATCCCGGGACCTGCTGGGACGGTTGGACCGGACCAGCCCCTCACACACGGTGACGAGCCGCCCGCAGTGTGCTGAACTCGTGAAGGGCCTTGCGGGACAACTTGCCGGAGTGCTTCAACTCGGCTTGACCGGGGGCCCGTACAGGACTTACGTTCTCAATGTGCGGCCATTCGGAGCCGCCCACAGACGCGAAGCCCCCGGTTGTTCCCCCGTGATCGGGGGCTTCGTTCTGTCTTCTTCCGGTTTTTCCGGGCGCCGCGCGGCGCCGCGTGCTCACCCTCGGTCACCGTGCGGGAGGGTGCCGCATCCCCTCCCACCTCGCCGAACGCCCCGTGCGGCACCCTACGGGGGCGCCGCCCGCGCAGGTACGATGCCCTCGTTGCGACCTACGGACGGTTGCTTCGCACACCTTGCAACTCCGGTCCGTGGTACAGCGGTTCGAGCAGGGCAGCCGGCCGGGGGGCGGCTCGTTGGCATACCGACGGGGGCACGGTTCGTGGGGGACGTGATGGACTTCGGCACGCAGGGCCCACAGGCCCCGGCCGACCTCGCCTGGCTGCGAGGCGTGGACGCCTACACCATGGGCGCCTATCCGCAGGCGGAGGAGGAGTTCCGCGCCGCCGTGCGCATGGACTCCGGGATGGCCGACGCCTGGCTCGGGCTGCACGCGCTGCGCGTCGACACGACGACCGCACTGCTCAGGATGTTCCGCCACCGGGACCGCTTCGGCGAGCAGCGCACCCGCTACCGCCGCGCCCTCAACTCCTGGTACTGGCTGGGCTGGTGGGTGCAGCCCGTGCTGGAGAGCCCCCGGGACCTGCTGCTCGCGCACGCCTCCCACTGGCTGGACGGCCGCCACGTCCCCGAGCTGGACCGCGCCCTCGCCGGGCTGCCGCCGGTGGACACCGACGCCCAGGTGCGCTTCCTGCATGCCTGCCGCGCCTATCTGGTCAAGGACTGGGAGCAGCTGGTCCGCCACACCGACCCGCTGCTCGACGACCCGATGCTCGGCATCGAGGCGGGCCTGTTCGGCGGCATGGCCAGAGTCCGCCTGGAGATGTACGGACAGGCCGAACCACTGCTGTCCGCCGCGCTGATGCGCTGCCGCAGCGAGCAGCCGCAGCGCAAGGAACTGCGTTACTGGCTGGCCCGCGCGCACGAGGGCACCGGCCGCAGCGCCGCCGCGCTCCCCCTGTACCGGGCGGTGCACCGTGTCGACCCGGCCTTCATGGACACCGCGGCCCGTCTCGCCGCGATCGCCGAGGGCGACGGCTACGACGAGGCCACCGACCTCGCGGCGATCACCCTCACCGGCGCCGGCCAGGACGCCGTGGACGGACCGGACGGTTTCGACCCGCTCTTCGGCACCGAGGGCCGTGATCTGAGACTGCCCGATCCGGAACCGCCCGCCGCCGCTCCCCTGCCGCCGGTGACCGACCCCTCGGTGCGCTCGCGGACCGGCCCGGCGCCGTCGCTGCCCGCGGGGCCCACCGACCCGGTGTTACTCGAGGAAGCACTCGCCGAACTTGAGCGCATGGTGGGTCTGGAGCCGGTGAAACGCCAGGTCAAGGCGCTGTCGGCGCAGCTGAACATAGCCCGGCTGCGGGCCGGGCAGGGCCTGCCGGTCCAGCCGCCGAAACGCCACTTCGTCTTCTCCGGCCCCTCCGGCACCGGCAAGACGACCGTCGCCCGCATCCTCGGCCGCGTCTTCTACGCGCTCGGCCTGCTCGGCGGCGACCATCTCGTGGAGGCCCAGCGGGCCGACCTCGTCGGCGAGTACCTCGGGCAGACCGCCGTGAAGGCGAACGAACTGATCGACTCGGCGCTCGGGGGCGTGCTCTTCGTCGACGAGGCGTACTCGCTGTCCAACTCGGGCTACGGCAAGGGCGACGCGTACGGCGACGAGGCGCTCCAGGTGCTGCTGAAGCGGGCGGAGGACAACCGCGACCACCTCGTGGTGATCCTGGCCGGCTACCCCGAGGGCATGGACCGCCTCCTCGCCGCCAACCCCGGGCTGTCCTCGCGCTTCACCACCCGCGTCGACTTCCCCTCCTACCGGCCGCTCGAACTCACCGAGATCGGCAAGGTGCTCGCCGCGGAGAACGGCGACCTGTGGGACGAGGAGGCCCTCGACGAGCTGCGGTCGATCGCCGGGCACGTGGTGGACCAGGGGTGGATCGACGAGCTGGGCAACGGGCGGTTCCTGCGGACGCTGTACGAGAAGAGCTGCGCGTACCGGGATCTTCGGTTGTCCGTCTGTCCCGGGGTGCTGGGCAGGGAGGACCTGGCGACGTTGCGGTTGCCGGATCTGATGCAGGCGTATGGAGAGGTGCTGTCCGGGCGGGGGCCGCAGGATCCGCCCGGACTGTAGGAACTGGCGCAGGGGCTGGGGCCGGGTGGGTCCGCAGCCCGGCGGAGCGGGGTGCCGCTGCGCCCACCCGTGCCGCCCTTAGCGGCACGATTGCCCGCAGCTGGGCCTACGTAGCCAGTACCTCCTCGCCGGACCTCGGCTCGGTCAGCCTCACCTCTCGCACCTCCCGGTGCGCAGGATCCCGCACCTCCCCCACCAGCAGCTCCAGCACATCCTCCAGCGCCACCAGCCCGAGCACCTTCCCGGACGCGTCGGCCACCTGGGCCAGATGCGTCGCCGCCCGCCGCATCACCGTCAGCGCGTCGTCCAACGGCAGCTCGGACCGCAGCGTCGTCATGGAGCGCCACACATGCTGCGGCACGGCACGGTCCGAGTGCTCCACGTCGAGGACGTCCTTGACGTGCAGGTAGCCCATGAACACACCGTTGTCCGCGACGACGGGGAACCGGGAGTACCCCGTGCGGGCGGTGAGCTCGACGATGCGGCCGGGGGTGACCGACGGGCTGACCGTCACCAGTGACTCGCGCTTCAGCAGGACGTCCGTGACCGGCCGGGAGCCCAGCTCCAGGGCGTCCTCCAGGCTCTCGGCCTCGTCGGGGTCGAGCAGGCCCGCCTGGCCGGCGTCCTCCACGAGCCGGTTGAGCTGCTCACTGGTGAAGACGGCCTCGACCTCGTCCCTGGGCTCGACGTGGAAGAGCCGCAGGATGCCCTGGGAGACGGCGCCGAGGGCGGCGGTGATCGGCTTGCAGAAGCGGGCGAACCAGACCAGGCCCGGGCTGAGCCACAGCGCGGCCTTCTCGGGAGCCGCCATCGCCAGGTTCTTCGGGACCATCTCGCCGATGACGAGGTGGAAGAAGACCACGGCGGCGAGGGCGATGACGTAGGTGAGCGGGTGGATCATGCCCTGCGGCAGGTGGACCCACTCGAAGACCGGCTCCAGCAGGTGCGCGACGGTCGGCTCGGCGACCGCACCGAGGGTGAGGGAGCAGATCGTGATGCCGAACTGGGCCGCCGCCATCATCTGCGGCAGCCGTTCCAGGCCGTAGAGGACCTGCCGGGAACGGGCGGTGCCGAGGGGTTCGATCTGGCTGCGGCGTACGGAGACGAGCGCGAACTCGGCGCCGACGAAGAAGCCGTTGAGCAGCACCAGGAGGGCGGCGAAGGTCAGTTGGAGCACGCTCATCGGGCGGCCTCCATCACGACGACCGGGGCCGTTCTGACCAGGCGGACCCGCTCGGCGCGGTAGTGGCCCACCTGGCGTACCGACAGCCGCCAGCCGGGCAGCTCCGCCTTGTCGCCGACGGCCGGGATACGGCCCAGCAGGTCGGCGATCAGGCCTGCGACGGTCTCGTACGGGCCTTCGGGTACGTCGAGGCCTATGCGCTGGAGGATGTCGACCCGGCAGCTGCCGTCGACGTCCCAGGCGGGCCTGCCGTCCTCCGGCGGCGCGGAGGCCAGCTCGGGCAGGTCATGCCCGTCGTGCTCGTCGCGCACCTCGCCGACGATCTCCTCGACGATGTCCTCCAGCGTGACGACACCGGCCGTGCCGCCGTACTCGTCGACGACGACCGCGATCGGCTGCTCGCTGCGCAGGCGGGTGAGCAGCGGCCGTACGGGGAGGGTCTCGGGGACGAGCAGCGCCGGGCGGGCGATGCGGCCGACGGGGGTCCGCAGCCGGTCCCGCACGGGCACGGCCAGGGCGTCCTTGAGGTGGACCATGCCGACGACCTCGTCGATCCTCTCCCGGTAGACGGGGAAGCGGGACAAGCCGGTGGCGCGGGTCAGGTTGACCACGTCCTCGGCGGTGGCCGAGGACTGCAGGGCGCTGACCTTCACGCGCGGCGTCATCACGTGCTGCGCGGTCAGTTCGCCCAGTGACAGGGTCCTCACGAAGAGGTCGGCCGTGTCCTGTTCCAGGGCGCCGGCCCGGGCCGAGTGGCGGGCGAGGGAGACCAGCTCGCCGGGGGTGCGGGCGGAGGCCAGCTCCTCGGCGGGCTCGATGCCGAGGGCGCGCACGAGCCGGTTCGCGACGGCGTTGAGGCCGGCGATGACCGGCCGGAACAGCCGTGCGAAGACGTGCTGCGGGCCCGCGACGAAACGCGCGACCTGGAGCGGCCGGGACACCGCCCAGTTCTTGGGCAGCAGCTCGCCGATCACCATCTGCACGGCGGAGGCCAGCAGCATGCCGACGACGACCGTGACACCGGAGACGGCTCCCTCGGGGACGCCGATCGAGGTGAAAGGGCCGTGCAGCAGCTCGGCGAGCGCCGGTTCGGCGAGCATGCCGACGACGAGGGAGGTGATGGTGATGCCCAGCTGGGTGCCGGAGAGCTGGAAGGACAGCTCCTTGAGCGACTCGACGACACGGTGGGCGCGCCGGTCGCCCTCGGCGGCGGCCTTCTCGGCCTCCGGCCGCTCGACCGTCACGAGTCCGAACTCGGCCGCCACGAAGAATCCGTTGGCCAGAATCAGCAGGAACGCGGCTGCCAGAAGCAGCAGGGGGATGGTCATGATGCCGCCGCCTCCGCACGGTCGCGGACACGGTCCGCGCTATGTCGGCAGGGGGCGGCGCAGGTACTGCAGGACGATCCGTCCATCGCCGGAGGGGGTCACTCCTCGGTTAGCAGGAGCCCCTGGCGCACCGGGCGGGGCAACAGGGGCAAAGGCGCATCCGTTCGCGCCTCCGCCAACAGATTAATCAAGACACGGCCCGGTGCGGCAGTGGTGGCCGCCCGGAGGATTCCCCGAGTCAGCCCCGAGGCCGCTCGGGGTCCGCGACGGAACGCGCCTCGGCGAGCGCCCGCAGGGCACGGGCGTCGGCGATCGCGCGCTGCCGGGCGATGCCCGGCTGGATGCCCAGCGCGGGCAGGCTGGTGCCGTCGCTGAGGTTGAGGAACACCCAGGGGTCGCCCGGCCGGAGGGTCACCTGAAGGATCTCGGCCCATTCCAGCCGGCGCTTGTTCGTGAGGTTGACCACAGTGACGCCGGACTCGTCGGCGACGACCTTGGGCCGCGCCAGCAGAAGCAGCACCGAGTCCAGCAGCAGCGCCGTCACGATGAAGCTGAGGCGTTCGGCGGGGCTGAGCTGCTTCAGCAGCATGGCGACGGCCGTGATCACCACGAGGATCGCGACGGCGGCGCTGAGCAGCACCGCACGGGTGCTGCCCGGCCGGAAGGTGACGGGCAGGGTGGGCAGATCGGACATCAGTGCGCGCCCCTCACAGACGGCAGGCGTGGATGGCCGTGGTCAGGATGGCCCGGGCGCCGATGTCGTACAGGTCGTCCATGATCCGCTGCGCTTCCTTGGCCGGGACCATCGCGCGGACGGCGACCCAGCCCTCGTTGTGCAGCGGGGACACGGTCGGCGACTCCAGGCCGGGGGTGAGGGCGACGGCCTTCTCCAGCTGCTCGACGCGGCAGTCGTAGTCCATCATCACGTACGTCCGGGCGACCAGGACGCCCTGGAGGCGGCGCAGGAACTGCTGCACCTTGGGGTCGTCGCCGTCCGCGCCGGTGCGGCGGATCACGACGGCCTCGGACTGCATGATCGGCTCGCCGACGACCTCCAGGCCCGCGTTGCGCAGCGAGGTGCCGGTCTCGACGACGTCCGCGATGACCTGGGCGACGCCGAGCTGGATGGCGGTCTCGACGGCGCCGTCGAGGTGGACGACGGAGGCGTCGATGCCGTGCTCGGCGAGGTGGGCCGCGACGATGCCCTCGTAGGAGGTGGCGACGGTCTTGCCCGCCAGGTCCGCCAGGCCGCTGATGGTGCCGGGCTTGCCGGCGTAGCGGAACGTGGAGCGGGCGAAGCCGAGGGCGAGGATCTCCTCCGCGTCGGCGCCGGAGTCGATCAGCAGGTCCCGGCCGGTGAGGCCGATGTCCAGCTGGCCGGAGGCGACGTAGATGGCGATGTCGCGGGGCCGGAGGTAGAAGAACTCGACCTCGTTCGTCGGGTCGACGATCCGCAGTTCCTTGGACTCCCGGCGCTGCTGGTAGCCGGCCTCATGCAGCATCTCCGCCGCAGGGCCTGACAGGGAACCCTTGTTGGGGACGGCGATGCGCAGCATGAGGTCGGCTTCCTTTGCGTGGGTGTCTTGCGGGAACGGGGCGGCTTACAGGTGGGCGTAGACGTCGTCGAGGGAGATGCCGCGGGCGACCATCATCACCTGGACGTGGTACAGCAGCTGCGAGATCTCCTCGGCGGCCGCTTCCTTGCCCTCGTACTCGGCGGCCATCCAGACCTCGGCGGCCTCTTCGACGACCTTCTTGCCGATGGCGTGGACGCCCTTCTCGACCAGTTCTGCGGTGCGGGAAGTGGCGGGGTCGCCCTGGGCGGCCTTGTGCTGGAGCTCGGTGAAGAGCTCCTCGAACGTCTTCTTGGACATGGTGACGCTCAGCCTATGCCACAGGTGCCCTTCGTCAGCGCCAGGGTTCGGATACTGAGCGGAGGGTGGCCGCGGTCGCCACCGCCGCCGTCACCGCCTCGTGTCCCTTGTCCTCGTGGGAGCCCTCCAGGCCGGCGCGGTCCAGGGCCTGCTCCTCCGTGTCGCAGGTCAGCACGCCGAAGCCGACGGGGACGCCGGTGTCGACCGAGACCTGGGTGAGGCCCTGGGTCACGCCCTGGCACACGTACTCGAAGTGGGGCGTGCCGCCGCGGATGACCACGCCGAGGGCGACGATCGCGTCGTAGCCGCGGCCCGCGAGGACCTTGGCGACGACGGGGAGTTCCCAGCTGCCGGGGACCCTGAGGAGGGTCGGCTCGTCGATGCCCAGGTCGTGCAGGGCGCGCAGGGCACCGTCGACCAGACCGTCCATCACCTTCTCGTGCCACTGTGCCGCGATGACGGCGACCCTGAGGTCACCCACATTGCGTACGGACAGCTCCGGTGCACCCTTGCCGCTCACGTCTCTCCCTCTGTGCTCTCTTACTGGTTGCCGCAGGCCGGCACGGTGGTCGTGTCCAGCCAGGGCAGGTCGTGGCCCATCCGGTCCCGCTTGGTGCGCAGGTAGCGGAGGTTGTGCTCGCCGGCGCTCACGGGCATCGGCACGCGCGCCTTCACCACGATGCCGTGGCGGGTGAGCGCGTCGGTCTTGTCGGGGTTGTTGGTCAGCAGGCGGACGCCGCGCACGCCGAGGTCGGCGAGGATCTGGGCTCCGGCGGCGTAGTCGCGGGCGTCGGCGGGCAGGCCGAGTTCGAGGTTGGCGTCGAGGGTGTCGCGGCCGCGCTCCTGGAGTTCGTAGGCGCGCAGCTTGGACATCAGGCCGATGCCGCGGCCCTCATGACCGCGCAGGTAGACCACGACTCCGCGGCCCTCGGCCTGGATACGCGCCAGCGAGGCGTCCAGCTGGGGGCCGCAGTCACAGCGGGCGGAGCCGAAGACGTCGCCGGTGAGGCATTCGGAGTGGACGCGGACGAGGACGTCCTGGCCGTCGCCGATCTCGCCGTGCACCAGGGCCACGTGCTCGACGCCGTCGACGGTGGAGCGGTAGCCGTAGGCGGTGAAGGTGCCGTGGGCGGTGGGCAGTTGGGTCCTGGCCTCGCGGCGGACGGTGGGCTCGCTGCTGCGGCGGTAGGCGATCAGGTCCTCGATGGAGATGATCGTCAGGCCGTGCTTGCGGGCGAAGGGGACCAGCTCGGGCAGGCGCAGCATCGTGCCGTCCTCACCGGCGATCTCGACGATCGCGCCGGCCGGGCGCAGGCCCGCGAGGCGGGCGAGGTCGACGGCGGCCTCGGTGTGGCCGTTGCGCGTGAGGACCCCGCCGGGCCGGGCGCGCAGCGGGAAGACATGGCCGGGGCGGACGAAGTCGTCGGGCTGGGCGGCGCCGTCGGCGAGCAGTTGGAGGGTGGTGGCGCGGTCGGCGGCCGAGATGCCGGTGCCCACGCCGTGCGCGGCGGAGGCGTCGACGGAGACCGTGAACGCCGTCTTCATCGACTCGGTGTTGTCCTCGACCATCTGCGGCAGGCGCAGCCGGTCGAGTTCGTCGCCCTCCATGGGCGCGCAGATCAGGCCGCGGCACTCGCTCATCATGAAGGCGACGATCTCGGGGGTCGCCTTCTCGGCGGCGATCACGAGGTCACCCTCGTTCTCCCGGTCCTCGTCGTCGACGACCACGACCGGGCGGCCGGCCGCGATGTCGGCGATGGCCTGCTCGACCGGGTCGAGCGTGAGGTCCTCGAAGCCGTCGGTGCCGTACAGGATCGGTGCCGTGCTCATGCCGGCGCTCCTTCCAGGGCGGGCTGCGCTGCCGTGCGGGAGCGCAGCCACCAGTCGCGCAGGCCCCACAGGACGAGCGCGCCGTAGATGACGTAGACGAAGCCGGAGAAGGCGAAGCCGTTGGCGAAGTTCAGCGGGACGCCGACCAGGTCGACCAGCAGCCAGGCGAACCAGAACTCGACCATGCCGCGGGCCTGGGCGTACATCGCGACGATGGTGCCGACGAAGATGTACGCGTCCGGCCAGGGGTCCCAGGACAGGGTCGGGAAGGCTGTGAACAGGCCGCCGACCGCGAGGGTGCCGAGGGCGGCGGCGCCGGTCAGGATCCCGCGCTCGCGCCAGGTCGCGAAGCGTACGGCGATGGAGCCGTCCTGGGCCTGCCGCCGGCCGCGGTTCCACTGCCAGAAGCCGTACGTGGCGACGAGCATCACGACGATCTGCTTGCCGGCGCTGCCGGAGAGGTGGGCGGTGGCGAAGGCCGTGAAGAGGATCAGGCCGGAGACGAACTGGGCGGGCCAGGTCCATATGGAGCGGCGCCAGCCGAGGGCGAGGGCGGCCAGGCCGATCACGTTGCCGATCATGTCGGACCACTTGATGTGCTGGCCGAAGAGCGTGAAGGCCTCGGAGTTGAGCCAGTTCACTTGGCCGCCCCCCGCGCACGGTCGCCCAGCATCCGCTCGACGTACTTGGCGATGACGTCCACCTCGAGGTTGACCGGGTCGCCGGGCTGCTTGTGGCCGAGCGTGGTCAGGTCGAGGGTGGTGGGGATGAGGCTGACGGTGAAGTAGTCGGGGCCGGCGTCGACGACGGTGAGGCTGATGCCGTCGACGGTGATGGAGCCCTTCTCGACGACGTACCGGGTGAGGTCCGCGGGGAGGGAGATCTTCACGATCTCCCAGTTGTCGGACGGCTTGCGCTCCAGGATCTCGCCGGTGCCGTCCACATGGCCCTGCACGATGTGCCCGCCGAGGCGTTCGCCGACGGCCATGGGGCGTTCGAGGTTGACACGGGAGCCCGCCTTGAGCGCGCCGAGGCTGGAGCGGTTGAGGGTCTCGGCCATCACGTCGGCGGTGAACTCGTCGCCCTCGTGGTCGACGACCGTGAGGCAGACGCCGTTGACGGCGATGGAGTCGCCGTGTTTCGCGCCCTGGGTGACGACGGGGCCTCGCAGGCGGAAGCGACAGGCGTCGTCGAGGGTCTCGACGGCGGTGACCTCGCCCAGCTCTTCGACGATTCCGGTGAACACTTCCCGGGTCCTCCTGCCTCTTTGGGCACGGACTCCGGGGCTGTCGATGACGACAGATCTACGAGCGAGGACACCGGGAACGACGCCGGACGGAGTCCGCCCGGAGGACGGACTTCATGGGCGGCGCGCACGTATGCCCGCTCGCCGCGCACTGCCTCCCATCCGGACTTTAACCGTCGGTCCAGGAATTTCACCTGGTCAACCGGCCGCTGGAGGCGACCGGGTCGCGGACTGTAACCGCCGGTTCGGACTTTCACCGACCCCGGAGTGCGCTGCTACTGATACAAGGCCAGTGTGCCACGCCTGATCGATGTCCAGACGGGCGAGCGGTGTGGGGTGCCTCACAGAACGTGTCGCCACCCTTCCCGTGCGCGACAGGGTGATGCAACTCCCGTGCGCTCCCACCCTCGTTGGACACCCCTCGCGTTGGTACACACCTATTGACGATGTGGTCTAGTCCTTTCTAGGGTCGTGCGCATCTCGCCCGGACCGGCCCGGCGGCGGTGACGACGGCCCTTGCCCGCCGTCGGGCCTTCCCACGCCGCACGGACGGTGTTCTGGCAGGGTGAGGCGTATGACCACCACGCTCGCCGAGGAGTTCGAGACCCACCGGCCCCGGCTGTTCTCGCTCGCCTACCGGCTGCTGGGCTCCGCGCAGGAGGCGCAGGACGCGGTCCAGGACGCGTATCTGCGCTTCAGCGGCGCGGACCGCGCGGAGATCGAGCATCCGGCGGCCTGGCTCGCCAAGGTCGTCACCAACTTGTGTCTGAACCGGCTGACCTCCGCCCGGGCCCGGCGCGAGCAGTACGTCGGCACCTGGCTGCCCGAGCCGGTGGTGACCGCGGACGGCGCGCTCGGGCCGCTGGAGTCGGCCGAGCAGCGGGACGCCGTGTCGATGGCGATGCTGGTGCTCCTGGAGCGGCTCACCCCGGCCGAGCGGGCGGTGTACGTGCTGCGGGAGGCGTTCGGCTACGGGCACCGGGAGATCGCCGGTGTGCTGGATCTGAGTGAGGCCAACTGCCGCCAGCTGTACCGGCGGGCCGTGCGGCGGGTGGGCGAGCCGCAGGCCCGGTTCGAGGCCGCGTCCGAGCGGCAGGAGGAACTCGTCACGTCGTTCATCACGGCGGCGCGCGAGGGCGACCTGGCCGGGCTGGAGAAGCTGCTCGCGGCCGACGCGACCTGGTGGAGCGACGGGGGCGGCAAGGTCACCGCGGCCCGGTGGCCGATCGAGGGCGGGCCGAGGATCGCCCAGTTCCTGGCGGGCGGGGGCCCGAAGTTCTCGGTGGGCCTGGAGTTCACCGTCACCGAGGTCAACGGCGCGACGGGGCTTGCCAGCTGGGCGGGCGACACCCTCGTCGGCCTGGCGGCCTTGGAGGTGCGCGACGGGCTGGTCGTGGGCGTGCGGGCCGTGGTCAACCCGGAGAAACTGGCATTCGCACGGCGCCAGCTCAGTCGGCCGTAGGGCCGGCGGGGCGGGGACGCGGGGTCGCCGACGGGAGCGGGACGCCTGTCGCGGGTCGTCGGGCGCAGGTCGTGGGTCGTGGGTCGTGGGTCGTGATCGCGGGTCGTAGGGCGGCACGGGACGCAGGTCATACCGGGCACCGGACGCGGATCGAAAGGCGGGGTCGAGGATCGTCGCGCGGGTCGTCGCGGGGCGTCGCGCGGGTCGCGGATCGTCGGCGCGGGACGCCAGTCGCGCCGGGCACGAGACGCGAACGCCGGGCGCGGTCGCGGAACGCCACGCGGCTCGCAGATCGTCGCGCGGGACGCGGAACGTCAGGCTGGACGCGGAGCACCGGCGCGGGACACGGATCGCCAGCGCGGGAAGCGGATCACCGGCGCGGGACGCCAGTCGTGCCGGGCGCGCAGCGCGCGATGGCGGACGCGGTCCCGGATCGCCGCGCGGGGTGTCACATCCGGCAGGGGCTGTCCGGTCTCAGTTGCAGAGGGCGCTCCGGCCGGGAGCGTCGGCGTTGTGAAGGGACTGAACAGCATGACCACGATCCTGGTGACCGGCGGCACCGGAACGCTCGGCCGGCTCGTCGCCGAGCGGCTGCGCGCGGACGGGCACGACGTGCGGGTGCTCAGCCGGCACACCCAGCCGTACGCGGTCGACCTGCGGGAGGGCGGTACCGCGCTGGACGCGGCCGTTGCCGGTGTGGACACGATCGTGCACTGCGCGTCATCACCCAAGGGCGACGAGCGGGCGGCGGCGAACCTCATCAGGGCGGCGCGCGGGGCCGGTGTGCGGCACCTCGTCTACATCTCCATCGTGGGCGTCGACCGGGTGCCGTTCCGCTACTACAAGAGCAAGCTCGCGGTGGAGAAGCTGATCGAGCAGTCGGGGCTCGACTGGACCGTGCTGCGGGCGACGCAGTTCCACGACCTGCTCGTCATGTTGTTCCAGGGGCTGGCGAAGCTGCCGGTCCTGTTCCTGCCGGCGGGTGTCCGGGACCAGCCGGTCGAGGTGGCCGAGGTCGCCGACCGGCTGGCCGGACTGGCGGCGGGGGCACCGGCGGGGCGGGTCGAGGACATGGGCGGGCCGCAGGTGCGGACGATCGAGTCCCTGGCCCGCGCGTATCTGAAGGCGACCGGGCGGCGTCGGGCGGTGGTGAACGTACCGCCGCGGGGCGCGGCGTTCCGGGGCTTCCGCAGCGGTGGTCACCTGACGCCGCAGCAGGCGACCGGCACGGGCACGTTCGAGGAGTACCTGGCGCGGCGGTACGGGGGCGAGCAGGCACGGACGGGCAGCGGGCAGTCCCGGGCGTGACACCCGGGGCCGGACTACCACCGCCGTACGGGCCGTTCCCCCGGAGCGAAGAGTTCCTCCTGGGCGCGGTCGCGGGCCGTGAGGAGGGCGCCGCGCAGGACCGCGCTGCCGCCGAGTGCGGTTGTCCGTACCTCCGTGGGCAGCGGGGTCATCCGGCCGATGCGGTCCTGCACGCGGGCGGCGAGTCCGTCGCCGCCCGCTCGGCCGACCTCGCCGCCGAGCACCACGCAACCGGGGTCCAGGATCGCGACGACCGCGGCGACACCGACGGCGAGACGATCGGCGAGGGCGTCGAGGAAACGGGCGGCGGGGACGGCCGCGGGGGACTCGGACACCCCGGCCCCCGTCTCCGCCGCCCGCACGTCGCGCACAGCCGACCGCACCACACCGACCGCCGCCCGCACGACCCCCACCACCGCCGGCTCCTGCCCCGGCTCCGGTGAAACCCCGTACCGTGCCGCGAGGTCCACGACCGCGGCCGACGCCGCCAGGGAGTGGAACCCGCCCTCGCAGTCCTTCGAGGACGGCAGCGCGGCCGGGCCCGGGACCGGGAGGAAGCCGATCTCGCCGGTGCCGCCGGAGGCACCGCGCCGTAGTGCGCCGTCGAGGACCACCGCCGCGCCCGTTCCGTGGCCGAGCCACAGCAGGACGAAGGTGTCCCGGTCCCGGGCCGCCCCGTCACGCTGCTCCGCCAGCGCCGCGAGGTTGGTCTCGTTCTCCACGCTCACCCGGGCCTCGGGCAGCCGCTCCTGGAGGGCGGCGACGAGCCGGCGGTGCCACTCCGGCAGCCCGGAGGAATCGCGGAGTTCGCCGCTGGCCGGGTCGATCAGGCCGGGCGCCCCGATCCCGACGGTGTGCAGACGGTCCGCGCCGGCCTCCTTCACCACGCGCTCGACCAGCGCCACCGCCTGCTCGACGGCGGGGCCCGTCCCCATGTCGCCGCCGATGGGCACCGACTCCTCGGCCAGCACCCGTCCCACCAGGTCCGCGACGGCCACGGCGACACCCTCCGTGCGTACGTCCAGCGCGGCGAGGTGCGCCCGGTCGGCGACGATGCCGTACACCTTGGCGTTGGGCCCGCGGCGCTGCTCCCCCGCCTCTCCGACCACCTCGATGAGCCCTGCGGCGTTGAGGCGTTCGACGAGGTCGGCGACGGTGGGCCGGGACAGACCGGTCAGGTGCTTCAACTGCCCTGCCGTCAGCGGGCCCTCCTGCTGGAGCAGGCGCAGGGCGAGCCGGTCGTTGATGGCCCGGGCGGTGCTCGGGGATGCGGGCATGCCGGGATCCTTCCAGATCTGTGGGGCCAAACGGCCGGGTGTTCCGGCCGACCGGTCATCCCCTTATCTATCAGGCAGGGTTCCTGATAGTTTACGCCCGCCACCGCGCGCCAACGGGCGCCCACGCGGGGAAGACCAGGAGAGGACGGGGGCCGGAGAATGAGCAACGTGGTCCATGACGAGCGCGAGGTGAAGCGGTCGCGGTACGCCGTGGCCGCCGTCTTCGCCGTGCACGGCGCCGTGACCGGCTCGTTCGCCACCCGCGTGCCGTGGATCCAGGACCACGCGGGCGTCAGCGCCGGCCAGTTGGGGATCGCGCTCGCCTTCCCCGCGCTCGGCGCGTCCGTCGCGATGCCGCTCGCCGGCAGCGTCAGCCACCGCTTCGGTGCCCGCAACGCGCTGCGCGGACTGATCGCCCTGTGGACGCTGTCGCTGATCCTGCCGTCCCTCGCCCCGAACCTGCTCACGCTCTGCCTGGCCCTGTTCACCTACGGCGCCACGGCGGGCATGGCGGACGTGGCGATGAACGCGCTGGGCGTCGAGGTCGAGAACCGCCTCGGCCGGTCGATCATGTCCGGTCTGCACGGCATGTGGAGCGCGGGCGCCCTGGTCGGCTCGGCGGCCGGCACGCTCGCCGCGCACCTCGGATCGGACGCCCGGCTGCACCACGTCCTGGCCGCCGCGGTCCTCACCGTCGTCGGCGTGCTGTCCTGTCAGTGGGTGCTCGACCTCCAGCCCGCCGAGGACGAGGAGCCGCCGCCGCGCTTCGCGCTGCCGCCCCGGTCGGCGCTGCTCATCGGTGCGATCGGGTTCTGCGCGGTGTTCGCCGAGGGCGCGAGCCTGGACTGGTCGGCGGTCTATCTGCGCGAGCAGTTGGAGACCTCGGCCGGTCTCGCCGCGGCGTGCACGACGGGCTTCACGCTCACCATGGCCATCGCCCGGATCGCCGGTGACAAGGTCGTGGACCGCTTCGGTGCCGTGCGGACCGTGCGGGCGAGCGGCGTGTTCGCCGTCTTCGGCGGGCTGCTGATCGTGGTCGCCGAGCACCCGGCGGTGGCGATGACCGGGTTCGCGCTGATGGGGCTGGGCATCGCCGTCGTGGTACCGCTGTGCTTCGCGGCGGCGGGCCGCAGCGGGGCCAACCCGAGCCTGGCCATCGCGGGCGTCGCGACCATCACGTACACCTCGGGCCTGGTCGCGCCGAGCGCGATCGGCCTGCTGGCGCAGGCGACCAGCCTGATGGTGTCGTTCGCCCTGGTGACGCTGCTGTCCTGCGGACTGGTGGCGTTCGCGCGCGTGCTGCGCCCCGGCGACCGGGCGACGATCAGCCGGCCGGACGCGTCGGTCCCCGACCCGCGGCCCTGAACGAGCCTCCGATCGCCCTGGGTCATCACCACCGCTGACGCACCCCGACAATGGTCCGGACACTCGCACGCACGACGAAAGCGAAACCGCACCATGGATCTCGGCGTCCGCTGGAAACTGCACGGCGGCGACGGACGCACCCCGGCGCCCGGCGCGGTGGTCCGCCCCGACGAGCGGCTCTCCTGGCCCCGCACCGCCGGGCTCGGTGCCCAGCACGTGGTCGCCATGTTCGGCGCGTCCTTCGTGGCCCCGGTCTTGATGGGCCTGGACCCCAACCTCGCGATCATGATGTCGGGCGTCGCGACCGTCGTGTTCCTGCTCGCCACCCGCGGCCGCGTGCCCAGCTATCTGGGCTGCTCGCTGTCCTTCGTCGGCGTGGCGGCGGTCATCCGGGCGCAGGGCGGCAGCAGTGCCACCGTCACCGGCGCGGTGTTCGTCGTCGGCGTCGCGCTGTTCCTCGTGGGGCTCGCCGTGCGGCGGTTCGGTGCGCGGATCATCCACGCCGCGATGCCCCCGGTCGTGACCGGCGCGGTGGTGATGCTGATCGGCTTCAACCTGGCGCCGGTGACGGCCTCGACGTACTGGCCGCAGGATCAGTGGACGGCGCTGCTGGTGATGCTGTTCACCGGGCTGGCGGTCGTCTGTCTGCGCGGTTTCTGGTCCCGGATCGCGATCTTCCTCGGGCTGGTCTTCGGGTACGGCATCTCCTGGGTCTTCGACCTGGTCTTCGGCAGGATCCACTCGGTGGACGCGAGCGGCAAGCTCACCGACCACTGGCGGCTGGACCTCTCCGGCGTGGGTCAGGCCGACTGGATCGGGCTGCCGACCCTGCACGCCCCGTCGTTCGAGTGGTCGGCGATCCTGGTCGCCCTGCCGGTCGTCATCGCGCTGGTCGCGGAGAACGCCGGGCACGTCAAGGCGGTCGGCGAGATGACCGGCGACCCGCTGGACGACAAGCTCGGCACGGCGATCGCGGCCGACGGCGTCGGCTCGATGCTGTCCACCGCGGTCGGCGGCCCGCCCAACACCACGTACTCCGAGAACATCGGCGTGATGGCCGCGACCCGCGTCTACTCCACGGCCGCCTACTGGGCCGCCGCCGGCTTCGCCCTGCTCTTCGGCGTCTGCCCGAAGTTCGGCGCGGTCGTCGCCGCGATCCCGGGCGGTGTCCTCGGCGGCATCACCGTGATCCTGTACGGCATGATCGGCCTGCTCGGCGCCCAGATCTGGCTCAACGCCGGGGTGGACCTGCGCAATCCGCTGAATCTGGTCCCGGCGGCGGCCGGCATCATCATCGGCGTCGGCAACGTCTCCATGAAGATCACGGACACCTTCTCGCTGAGCGGCATCGCGCTCGGCACGCTCGTCGTCATCACCGGCTACCACGCGCTGCGGGCCTTCGCCCCGCCGCACCTGAAGACGCAGCAGCCACTGCTGGACGAGGGCACCAGCTCCTACGACGAGGCCAAGTCGTAGGCGTACGACGCCGTGAACGTCCCCGGCTTGCCCTTGCAGCCGTCCGACTCCCCCGGCAGCTTGACCCAGAGATAGGCGTCGATCCGGTCCTCGCCTGTGCTGAGGGTCGGTGTCCGGCCGAGCTTGCGGCCCGCCGGGTCGCACCAGGTGCCGCCGGGCGGGGCGCCGTTGCCGTTGCGGCTGGTGTCGATGACGGCGCCCAGGCCCGCCGGGCCGCCGAGCGCGTCCAGGACCCGCCGGTCGTAGGCCACCTCGTCGGCCGTGGTGTGGAAGTTGGAGACGTTGCTGAAGATCCCGTCGGAGGAGGCGGGCGAGGCGGCACCGGCCTGCCGCAGCCACGCGGCCTGCTGGCCGGGCGCGTTCCAGCCCGAGTGCCCCGCGTCGAAGTACACGCGGGCCCGGGGGTTGGCGGCCTTCAGCACGCGTCCGGCCCGGGCCAGCGAGGCGAAGCGGTCCGCGCGCTCACCGGCGGACAGGCACGCGGCCTGGGCGACCGAGTCCGGCTCCAGGACGACGATGACCTCGCCGGAGCCCAGCCCGTCGGCGAACCGGTCGATCCACGCGTCGTAGGCGTCGAGGTCGGGCGCCCCGCCCTGGGAGTACCCGCCGCAGTCCCGGCCGGGGATCGCGTACGGCACGAGGACGGGCACCCGGCCCAGGGCGGCACCGCCCGACGTCACGGCGGCGACCCGCGCGGTGAGCGTGTCCGGGGAGTAGTCGGCGAACCAGACGGCGGCCGGCTGGTCGGCGATGCGAGAGGCGATGACCGCGTGGCGAGGATCGCCGGAGTTGTCCCGGACCCAGTCGAGCACCTGGGAGTCGGGGTGGCGGTAGAGCCGGGCGCTCACGCGGCTGGTCCGCTCCTGCTTCTTCCGGGGTCGCGACGGCGACGGGGTAGGGCTCGGCGCCACCGGCGCGGAGGTGGCGGGCGTGGGGGAAGCCGACCCGGTGACCGACGGGGACACCGACGGCGCCGCGGGCAAGGGCGCCAGCCGGGGCGACGCGGACACCACGGGGCGCTGGGCCCGGTCCGGGCCGCGCCGGTCGTCGAACGCGGACAGCACCCCGGCGACCGAGCCGGCCGCGACCACGACGGAGGCCGCCGCGACCATCGCGCCACGCCGTACGGCACGCCTGCGCTCGGCCCTGCGGGCAGCCAGGCGCTGGGCACGCGAGCCTGACACGGTGCCGGTCCCCCTCCCCCTGCGGCGGGCGGCGTTCCCCCGTTCCGGGGAAGCGCCGGGCCTGCCGGTACTCCCGCCAGCCTAGAGCTGGGACTCTGCCCGCATGCCGCGATGCGAACAAGTCCCCCCAGCCCTGGACACTCCGGTCGACGGAGTCATCTCCCGTATGCGCGCCCTCGACGCGACCCTGCACCCCCGGGACGGGGTGGCCGTCTTCAACCGCGTCTACCTCGCCGTGACAGAAGCGGTGGACCGGTACGTCGACACCGGGCGGTTCGTGGACCCGTACGCCGCGATCACGCTGGACGTTCGGTTCGCGCAGCGGTACCTGGAGGCCGTCGAGGCGGTGGCCGGCGAGCGGCGCCCGCCGGCCTGTTGGCGGCCCCTGTTCCAGTTCCGGCGCCACCCCGGAGTACGTCCGCTGCAGTTCGCGCTCGCGGGCATCAACGCGCACATCGGGCACGATCTCGCGCTGGCCGTCGTGGACACCTGCCGTACGCTCGGCCGCGCACCCGTCGAGCTGGAGGACGAGTTCGACGCGGTGGGCGATCTCCTCGTCTCGCTGGAGGAGCGCATCCGCGAAGAGCTGATGCCGGGACCCGACCTCCTCCAGATCGCGGACCCGCTGACCCATCTGCTCGGCTCATGGAGCCTGGAGCGCGCCCGCGACGCCGCGTGGACGGCGGCCCGGGCGCTGTGGGCGCTGCGCGGACTCCCCGACGTCGCCGAGGAGTTCACCGAGCGCCTGGACACGGCGGTGGGTTTCGCGGGGCGCATGCTGCTCACGCCCCTGCCCGAACCGCGGCTCCCGTCCCCCTGGTCCTCCTAGTCCTCCGGAAGCTCGACCGGCGCGATCTCGTCGTACACGTCGCCGGGGCCCGGGTTGGCCGGGTCGGTCGTGCCGCCGAAGTGGTGCATGACGCCCCAGACCGCGTTGAGGGCGGTCTGGACGGCGCCCTCGGCCCAACCGGCCGTCCAGGAGATGTCGTCGCCGGCGAGGAAGATGCCGCGCTTGTCCTCGGGCAGCCGGTCCTGCATGAAGTGCGTGAACAGGCGCCGCTGGTAGCGGTAGTGGCCGGGCAGGTTGGCCTTGAACGCGCCCATGAAGTACGGCTCGTTCTCCCAGGACACGGTCACGGGGTTGCCGATGATGTGCTTGCGGATGTCGACCTTCGGATAGATCTCGCCGAGCGACTTGAGCATGACCTCCATCCGCTCGTTCGCGGACAGCGGCAGCCACTTGAGGCTGTCGTCGCACCAGGTGTAGGAGAGGCAGATGACGGCGGGCTGGTCGGGCCCGTTGTCGAGGAGGTAGGTCCCGCGCGTCATCCGGTCGGTGAGCGTCATCGACATGACGTCCCTCCCGGTCTCCTCGTCCTTGTCGAGCCAGAACGGCCGGTCGACCGGCACGAAGAGCTTGGAGCTCTCCATGTAGTGCGTGCGCTCGATGGCCGTCCAGTGGTCGATCGGGAAGAGCGAGTCGTCGCAGTCGATCTTCGACAGCAGCATCCAGGACTGTGCGGTGAAGATCGCCGCCGGGTAGGTCCGGATGTCGCCGCGCGCGTCGGTCACCGTGATGCGGTTGCCGGCGGTGCGGTGCAGGCGGGTGACGGCCGGGCGGGGCTCACGGTTGTCGTGGAGGCTCGCGAGCGAGGTCCCGTAGGCCCAGTGGACGATCTTCTCCGGCTCGCGTTCCCACAGGCGCAGCGGCAGTTGCTGGGAGCCGCCGACGATGCCGCGGTGGTGGTCGTCGGCCTCGGTGTAGACGACGCGCAGGATCTCCAGGATGGAGTTGGGGAAGTCGGTGTCCCAGCCGCCCGTGCCGAAACCGACCTGGCCGAAGATCTCGCGGTGCCGGAAGGACTTGAACGCCTCGGAGTCGCAGAGGAAGCCGTAGAAGGTCTGGTTGTCGAGCTTCTCGACGAGCCGGGACCAGATCTCGCGGATGCGCGGGACATCCCGCTCGCGCAGGGCCCGGTTCATGTCGGAGAAGTCGGCGCCCTCCTCCAGGCACCGGTTCCAGGCCTCGGCGACGTCCCGGTACACCTGGGGCAGGTCGGCGATCGTCTCGGCGTAGTGCGACTCGCCCTTGAGGTCGACGACGGTCGACGGGGTCGTCTCCGCCAGGGGGTTGGGGAAGGGCCGCGTCTGGAGGCCGACGAGGTCGATGTAGTGCTGGAGGGCGGTGGAGGACGGCGGGAAGCGCATCGCGCCCATCTCGGCGGTGAGGGAGTCGTCGCACCCGTCGAAGCCCACCGTCCGCAGCCGCCCGCCGATCTGGTCGGCCTCGTACACGACCGGCTTGAGGCCCATCTTCATCAGCTCGTACGCGGCGACGATGCCGGACAGGCCGCCGCCGATGACCGCGACCTCCGTGCCGTGCTCGGTCGCGGGTATCTGCCCGAGACCCGCCGGGTGGGCCAGGAAGTCGTCGTAGGCGTACGGGAAGTCCGGGCCGAACATGGTGATCGGCGGCTGCTGCGCGTCTGCGTGCTCGACGGCGTTGGGCACGGTGGACGTCATGGGGTACGGACTCCTTGCGGAAGAAACAGGCAGGTGCAGGGGGAGGTCAGACGAGCGGCCCGTACAGGCCGGGGCGCCGGTCCCGCAGATACGGGTTGGCCTCGCGCGAGGCGGCGAGGAGGACGGGGTCGACGTCGGCGAGGACGAGTTCCTCGGCGCGCCCGGCCCGGGTCCGGGCGACCCCGTCGGGCCCGGCGAGCGTGGACAGCCCCACGAACTCGAACTCGCCCTCTCGTCCGGCCCGGTTGACGTACGCGACGTACATCTGGTTCTCGAAGGCGCGCACCGGGATCATCGACTCGGCGACGAACTGGAACGGGTGCATCTGCGCCGTCGGGACGATCAGCAGGTCGGTGCCGGCGAGGGCGTGGGCACGGACGTTCTCCGGGAACTCGACGTCGTAGCAGATCAGGATCCCGACGCGCAGACCGTCGAGCTCCGCCTGGACGACCGGCTGGTCCCCGGGCGTGAAGTGGTCCCGCTCGAAGCAGCCGAAGAGGTGGGTCTTGCGGTAGTTGGCGAGACGGGTGCCGTCCGCGGAGATCAGCTGGGCGGAGTTGAACACGGTCTCGCCGGCCCGCTCGGGGTAGCCGTAGGCGATCGCCAGTCCGTGCCTGGTCGCGGATTCGGCGACGGCGTCGGCGCAGTCGCCGTCGGCGGGCTCGGCGAGCCGGGCGATGTCGTCGCCGATCGCGTACCCGGTCAGGAACATCTCCGGTGCGACCAGCAGCCCGGCGCCCGCGGCGGCGGCCCGGCCCGCGGCCTCGTCGAGGACCTTGAGGTTCTCGACGGTGGAGCCGGGTCGGCCGGAGCTCTGGAGCAGGGCGGTGCGCATGCGTGTTCCTCACCGGTACGCGGGGGTTTCGGGGGGCCTGATAGACGGTACGGTCGGCGGCTCCGGCCGGACAAGGAGCAGCCGTTGCGCGTCCGTGAGCGGATCATTGCGTTCGCCGGCGGGTCGGCGGCGATTCGTTGCGGGCCCTGACGGTCCTTCCCCGGGTGCATGCCCGAACGGCACTTCTCCGCCGGGCGGCGGAGGCCGGGTCCCGTCCCGGGTGCGATGTGGCGAGGGCGCCGCGCCGGGACAGTGGTGAGCGTCCAGTCGACGTGCGTCACCTGCGGAAAGGACCGCCATGAACCGCCGTACGAGGACCGTCTTACTCGGCTCCGCCCTGCTGCTCACCGTCGCCGCCGCGGCCGGCTCGGCCGGAGCCGCCGCCCCCGACGGGAAGCGCGAGAGCACTGCAGCCTCCGCCCCCGACGAGAGCGGGCGTGAGGCCGCCGCGCTCACCGGCAAGGCCAAGCTGTACCGGTCGGCCGGGGACGACATCACCTTCTCCTTCGACGCGCACCTGGCCGCGAAGGACACGGCCGACCCGATGAGGGCCACCGGCACGTTCGAGTGGAGCCACTACCAGAACGGCGAGGGGGCCTGGGCCAAGGCGAAGGTCGACTGCCTTGTGACCGGCGGGAAGGTGGCCGTCGTCTCCGGTGTGATCACCGACTCCGACCTGCCGGGGGCCGAGGGCAAGCGGGTCGGCATCACCGTCCACGACGCCGGCCGGCACGACCGGCTCGGCTACAGCTGGGCGTCCACGGGCAGCCCCGTCGAGACGAAGGAGCTGCCCAAGTGCGTGGGATCCGCCCCCTTCGAGAAGGTCAGGAAGGGGACGGGCGACTTCACGGTCGTACCGTGGCGGCCCGCGCTCTAGCCAGCGCCAGCGCCGTCACCACATAAGGGATCGCCAGCACCGCGAAGACGCTGCTGTGCGCCATGTCCGTACCGAGCAGCGCGTACACGCCGAACGTGACGACCGTCGCCAGCTCGGTGCCCAGGCTCGCCACGGAGGTGAGCGTGGCCCGGCGTGACTCGTCGATACGGTGCTGGAGGCGGACGTCGGCCAGCACCTCCGCCAGCTGGAACCCGGCGAAGGCGAGGCTCACGAGGGCGATACCAGCCAGTGAGCGGGATCCGGCGCCCACGGCCAGGGCGAGTGCGGCGCCGGCGAGCAGCATGGCGAGACCGGCCGGGCCGAGGCGCTCGGCCGGTCCGGCCAGGAGGCTGCCGACGGTGACGCCCGCCCAGATCAGCATGATCAGGTAGGGCACGGTCGCTTCGGCGACGCCGATGTCCCGGACCAGCAGCGGGGTGTACTCGTCGAGCGCGCCCCACACCGCGGCAACGGCCGGGACCAGCAGCAGGGCGCCGCGCACGGAACGGTCCCGGCGGACCTCGGCGAGCCCGGTCCGCAGGGTCGTCGCCCAGCTGTCGGCGGCGTCGTCCGGCCGCACCCGGTGCTCGGTGAACCGGGTCGCAGTCAGGGCGGTCAGCACACAGGCCAGGAAGCTCGCGGCACCGACCGCCGCGTAGCCGCCCTGGGCGAAGACGGGCCCCGCGAGGCCTAGGGAGGCCACGGTGCCCACCAGTCGCGCGGCCCGGGCCCGGCCCATGACCCGCGCGTACCGGCCGGCGGCGCCGAGGTGGTCCAGCTCGTCGTACACCAGCGCCTCCAAGGCGCCGGAGCCGAGCGCCCCGCCCGCGCCCCACAGGACGAAGCCGACCGCGAAGGCCCAGTACGACGGGACGACCACCCACAGCGCGAAGCCGGCGGCGGTGAGCAGCGGGCCGATCCACAGCAGCCTCCGGCGGGACACGGCGTCGGCCCAGGCGCCGGAGGGCACTTCCAGCACCACCGAGGTGATCGACCACAGGGCGAACAGGGAGGAGATCTGCCAGAGCGACATGCCGGTGTCGGCGAACAACAGCGCGTACACCGGGTAGAGCAGGACGAAGTCGTCGAGGAACGCGTAGCCGTACAGCGTGGTCGTCAGCCGCCGGACGCCGGTGGCGGGCACGCGTGCGGGTGAAAGTGTCATGAGGCCTTCCCGTAAGGACCGAACGGACGCCGGAGTACGGCGGCCGAGGCGGTCCTCGGGAGGCGCGGCTGGTGGATCAATGTCGCCAGGTCATGACACCGATGGTAGGCGGGTCGGGGTCCGGAGCACAGTGAGAATTCCCAGGGGAGTCCGCCGGGAGGCAGGGGCGTCCTCCGCCGGAAGGAGGGCGGGCGCGGCCCGTCTCCCCCGCACGGCGACGGATGTCCGCCCGCCGGAGGAGGCCCCCGCACGGACGGCCGCGCGAGACTGGCCGGGCAGGCCGAATCCGACCGGCCGGCGAAGGGGGTCTCCATGGACGCCGCCGCACTGCTCTGTCTGCCGTACGTCGACGAGCACACGACGGTCGTCGCGGCGGACGCCGAGGTCGTGTGGGGCGCGCTCGGTGAGGTTCTGGACCGCTCTTTCGGGGGTGGCCGAGCGGTCGCGTACGCACGCCTGGTCGGTTGCGCCGACCGCACGGCCTCCGGGCCCCGTCCCCTGGGGGAGGGCTCGACCATTCCCGGTTTCCGGGTGGCCTCCGCGGTTCCGAGGGCGGAGCTGGTCCTGATCGGACGTCATCACTTCTCGACGTACGCCCTGCTCTTCCACCTGGACGAGGCCGGCCCGGGACGCACCCGGCTGCGTGCCGAGACCCGGGCGAGGTTCCCCGGCCCGGCCGGCGCCCTCTACGGTCGTCTCCTCATGACCACGGGCGCACACGCACTCGGCGTTCGGCGCCTGCTGACGGCGGTGCGCAGGGCCGGCGGCACCGCCGGCACCCCCTAGGGCCTGTCGTTTGGATCACGCCGCAGACGCGGGGTCTGGCACGCGCATCTGCGGCGTTGTCGTCGGTTGCCGATGCTCCGCATCGACGC
>NZ_JBEXSR010000043.1:0-85955 GCF_040613735.1 Streptomyces sp. NPDC006235 | reverse complement strand
CGGCTTCCGCCGTGCCACGGGCCACTCCCACAAAGAGGGAATCACTTCCATCTCCACCGTGCCACAGGAAGATCATTCTGCAAGGACCCCTTAGGGGCGCGGGGCTGTGCCGATTTGCGGCTCCGCCGCGCGGGCGCGACCAGCCACAACGCACCCGCAGCCGCCGCATCACACACCACCCGCCCCCACTGAGCGCGACGCACCTCCCATCCGTACATGACCGGGAGCCGTACAGCCCGACCCCGGAGACCCACGTGGAGCGCAATGTCGGACACCCCCGGCGATTCCAAGCCCTGGTGCTGCTCGGCACCGTGCTGGTACTGCTCCTCGCAGGAGCAGCCCCCGCCTCTGCCCACGCCGCCCTCCGCAGCACCGACCCCGACGACGGGTCGGTCGTCCAGCAGGCCCCCCGCCACCTCACCCTGACGTTCACCGAGTCCGTCGGCCTGCTCGACGACTCCTTCCGGGTCTTCGGCCCGGACCAGCGCCGCGTGCACACCGGCGAGGCCGAGCACGCGGACGGCCGTTCCGACACGGCACGCGTCGGACTGCCCGGGAAACTCGCCCAGGGCACCTACACGGTGGCCTGGCGGGTGGTGTCCGCCGACAGCCACCCGGTCTCCGGCGCCTTCACCTTCTCCGTCGGCAAACGGTCCGCGACGACCGCGCCCGTCGACACCGGCCCGGACGAGGACCCGCTGACCGGCGGTCTCCACGACGCCGCCCGCTATCTCGCCTACCTCGCCGCCGCCCTGCTCGTCGGCACGGTGGCGTTCGCGCTGCTGTGCCGGCCCGCGGACACCTCTCCGCTGCGCAGACCACTGGTGGCCGCCTGGTGGACCCTGCTCGGCTCGACGGTCGTCCTGCTGTTGCTGCGCGCCCCGTACGAGACGGGCGCGGGCCCGGCCGCGGCGTTCGACCTCTCCGCCCTCGAACGCACGGTGACCGGCCGCCCGGGCCTGGCCCTGCTCGCCAGGCTGGCCGTCCTCCTGCTGACCGCCGCCTTCCTGCTGCGGCTGTCCCGGCACCGCGACCACCGGGAGCCCGTGCTGCGGGCGGTGGGCGCGACCCTGGCCGTCGCCCTGGCCCTGACCTGGGCGGCGGCCGAGCACGCCTCCGCCGGGATCCAGGTGCCGCTGGCGATGACGTCGTCCGTGCTGCACCTGGTCGCGACGGGTGTCTGGCTCGGCGGCCTCGTGGCGCTGCTGCTGACCCTGCGCCGCGCCTCCGTCGACGTGCTGACGGAGGTCGTGCCCCGCTTCTCCCGGATCGCCTTCGCCTGTGTGACCGTCCTGGCCGTCACCGGGCTCTACCAGTCCTGGCGCGGCCTCGGCTCCCTCGCGGCGCTGACCGGCACGTCGTACGGCCGGCTGCTGCTGGCCAAACTGGTCGCGGTGACCGCGCTGTTGCTGGCGGCCGGATACTCGCGCCGGTGGACGGCCCGCCTCGCGGCACCGTCGGCCGCCGCCACGCGGACGGCCGTACCGGAACGGGTCGCACAGCCGGTCGGAGCCGGGGCGCCGGTCCCACCGGAGGGGCCGGGCGAGCCCGGCGAATCCAGCGCGGCAGGGGAGCCGGAGAAGCCGGACGGGCCGGAGAAACCGGAGGGGGCGTCCGAGCCGGCCCCCGAGTCCGGCGACGCGGACGTCCGCCGTCGCGGTCTGCGCCGCTCCGTCCTCGTCGAGGTCGCCGTCGCCGCCGTGGTGCTGCTGATCACGACGCTGCTCACCACCACGCTGCCGGGCCGCGCCCAGGCCGAGGCCGCGCAGCGGTCCCCGGTGGGTGCGCTGCCGCCCACGACCCTCGCCTCGGTGCCCTTCGACACGGGGGGCAGTTCCGGCACCCTGTCCGGCCGCGGCACCGTGGAGGTCACCCTGGACCCGGCCCGGGTCGGCGAGAACGGCGTCCAGGCCGTGGTCTACGGCGCCGACAAGGGGCTGATCGTCGTCCCCGAGGTCCGCATCACCTTCACCCTCCCCTCCCGGAAGGTCGGCCCGATCGATGCCGGACTCACCGACGTCGGCGGTTACTGGAGCGCCAACTCCGTCAATCTGCCCCTCGCCGGGACGTGGACGATGAAGACGACCGTGCGGGTGTCGGACGTGGACCAGGTGACGGTGGAGAAGCAGGTGCGGATCGTGCCCTAGGAACCCTGGGTGCCGCCGTCGGCGGGTCGCCGTCCAGGAGCCGCGTCATGCACTCGGCGGCGCGGACGGCGGCGTCGCCGCAGCAGTTGTTGAACAGGACGTGGACCTGTCCGGCCCGCTCGGCCAGCCGGCGCACGCGGGGCAGCCACTCGGCGAGTTCCTCCTCGCCGTACGCGTACCGGAACCGGTCCTCCTTGCTGCCGGTCCCCCAGGCGGTGCTGCGGCCGTGGAACCGGACGACGGACAGCCGGGGTGAGGTGACGGGGGTGACGGGCGGCATCGACGAGGGCAGCGTCTGCGTCATGTCGACGGCGACCGCGGCCATGCCGAGCGGGGTGAGCAGCGCGCACGTCGCCTCCGCCCGGCCCGGCTCCCACCACGAGGGATGCCGGAACTCCACGGCGACGGGCCACCCGCGCGTCCGCTCGGCGCACCCCTGGAGGAAGGCCTCCGCCCGCTCCCCGGGCCGGAACCACGGCGGGAACTGGAACAGCACGCTCCCCAGCCGCCCGGCCTGCCGCAGCGGCTCGATCCCGGCCGTGAACCGGGCCCACACCGCGTCGAGCACGGCAGGGTCGCGGTGGTCGGCCGGCAGCCCGGCCGGCATCGCCGCCTCCCGGGTGGGGTGCCCGGTCAGCAGCGAGAACGCCTTCACGTCGAACACGAACCCGTCCGGTGTCCGCTCGGCCCACAGCCGGCTGTTCCGCTCGCTCGGCAGCGCGTAGTACGAGGCGTCGACCTCGACGACCGGGAAGCGCTCGGCGTAGTGCCGTAACCGCCCCTCCGCGTCCCGCCGCCCCGCCGGATACCAGCCGCTGCCGACCAGGGCCCGGTCGGTCCAGGAACACGTGCCCACCAGGATCTCGCCCATGGGGCACCGGTTACCCGGGCGGGGCGGCGGCAGGCTCCCGGCAGGGCCGTGGCAGCAGGGTAAGGGCCGTCACAATCGGGGTAATCAGGGGATAGGTCACATATCGGATGACTGTCGTCCGAGTGTCCGGATCACCGCAGATTCCCTGCCCGTGCAGACTCCCCTCCAGAGCGAGATGACCGATCATGGAACAGCCCGTCACCGTCGGCCGGGCCGGCCACCGGGCCGACAGGTCGCTCGGAGCGGAACCCCGAGTCGCCCCGGTCCCCCAGGCTCCCGAAGCCCCCGACGTCGCCGAGACGCCGGAGGCCCTCGCGGAGCTCGTCGGCGAGTCCCTCACCGCCCGCGTCACCCTCGACGAGCAGGGCAGGGTGACCGGCTGGAACACGGGCGCCGAGCGGCTCCTCGGGTACTCGGCCCGGCAGATGACCGGCCGCCCGGCCGCCGATCTGCTGGCCGAGCCGATCCCGGCCCGCGGCGGCGGCCTGCCCGCGCTGGCCGGCCTGCCCCGGTGGAACGGCGAGGTCAGGCTCCGGCACCACGACGGCCGGAAGCTGACCGTCCCGGTCCTCGCCCACCACAGGACGCCCGGCACCGGCGCCCCCGACTGGCTCCTCCTGTCCGCCCTGACCCGCCGGCAGTCCCGGGCCGGCCTCGACGCATCCCTCGTGAGCTGGAGCTTCACCCAGTCCCCGTGCTGCGCCCTGGCGCTCTACGACACCCGGCTCCGGCTCAGGCGGGCCAACGAGGGCATGCAGCGGGCCATGGGGCTCACCGAGGAGGAGATGCTGGGCCTGCGCGTGTCCGAGATCGTCGACGACGAGGCCGGTGCGCGGGCGGAGCGCGGCATGGTCCGGGTGCTGCGGACCGGTGAGCCGCAGTACGAGGAGAACTATCTGCGCGCCCCGGGCGAGACCCGCGAGCACGCCTGGTCGGTCTTCGAGTCCGCGCTGCGGGACGCCGAGGGCACGATCCAGGGCGTCTGCATCTCCGCGCACGACATGTCGGAGCAGTTCTGGGCGCGCAAGCGGCTCCAGCTGATCGCCGAGGCCGGCCGGCGCATCGGCGGCACGCTCGACGTGCGGCGCACGGCCGAGGAGCTGACGGACGTGACCGTCCCGGCCCTGGCCGACTTCGTCAGCGTCGATCTGCTCGCCGCGCTGGACGACGTACCCGAACCGCCCGCGCGGGTCCTCCCGGCGGACGGGCCGCTGCTGCTGCGGCGGGTGGCGCTGCGGTCCGTGACCCCGGGGGCCCCGGAGGCGGTCGTGGCGGCCGGCCAGGTGGACGCCTACCCCGAGGGTTCGGCGCCCTACGAGAGCCTGCGCGCGGGACGCCCCACCCTGCACCAGGTGACCGACCCGGCGTTCGCGGCGTGGCTCGCGCACGACCCGGAGCGGGCCGCGAGGATCCGGGCGTTCGGCATCCACTCGGTGATGACCGTGCCGCTCACCGCCCGCGGCACCACGCTGGGCGTCGCGTTCCTCGTCCGGTACCGCAACCCCGAGACCTTCCGGCACGACGACCTGCTCCTGGCCGGGGAACTGGCGGCCAGGGCCGCGGTCAGCATCGACAACGCCCGCCGCTACACCCGGGAGCGCGCCACGGCCGTCACGCTCCAGCGCAGCCTGCTGCCGCGGCGGCTGCCCCGGCAGGCGGCGGTCGAGGTCGCCTCCCGCTACCTGCCGGCGGGCGGGCACGCCGGCGTCGGCGGGGACTGGTTCGACGTCATTCCCCTGTCCGGGGCGCGGGTGGCCCTGGTCGTCGGCGACGTCGTCGGCCACGGCCTGCACGCCTCCGCGACCATGGGCCGGCTGCGGACGGCCGTACGCACCCTGGCCGACATCGACCTGCCGTGCGACGAGCTCCTCACGCACCTGGACGACCTGGTCGCCCGGCTGAGCGTGGAGGGGGAGGACGGGGAGGACGGCGAGACCTCCGGGGACGTGGGCGCGACCTGTCTGTACGCCGTGTACGACCCCGTGTCGCGGCGCTGCTGCTTCGCCGGGGCCGGGCATCCGATGCCGGCCGTGGTGAGGCCCGACGGGAGGGCCGAGCTGATCGACCTCCCGGCCGCGCCCCCGCTCGGCATGGGCAGCCTGCCCCACGAGTCCACCGAGGTGGTACTGCCCGAGGGCAGCCTGCTCGTCCTCTACACCAACGGCCTGATCGAGAACCGGGACCGAGACCCCGACGCCGGCGTCCACCGGCTGCGGGAGGCCCTTGCCCGCCCGGCGCCCTCGCTGGGCTCCCTGTGCGACAGCGTGCTGGCCGACCTGCTGCCGCAGCGCCCGGCCGACGACGTGGCCCTGCTCGTGGCCCGCACCCGGGCGCTCGGCGAGAGCCAGCTCGCCACCTGGGCGGTGCCGGACGACCCGTCGGCGGTCGCCCAGACCCGCAAGGACGTGGTGGCGCAGCTGGAGAGGTGGGGGCTGTCGGACGCGGTCTTCGTCACCGAACTGGTCGTCAGCGAACTCGTCACCAACGCCATCCGGCACGCGCAGCCGCCGATCCAGCTCCGTCTGATCCACGACAACACCCTGATCTGCGAGGTCTCCGACGGCGGCAACACCGCTCCCCACCTGCGGCGTGCCCGCACCTACGACGAGGGCGGGCGCGGCCTGCTCCTCGTGGCCCAGCTGACCGAGCGCTGGGGCACGCGCCAGGGCGCCGCGGGCAAGACCATCTGGGCGGAACAGACACTGCCTCTCCCGTGAGGATCCACCGGCCATGACCACACACCCTTCCCACCGGGCCGCCGCGGCGCCCGTGCAGCGGGCCGCCCAGCTGGTGGGCTTCGTCTTCCTCCTGGTCGGCGTGCTGGGGTTCATCCCCGGCGTCACCACCGACTACGGCTCGATGGAGATCGCCTCCCACGAGTCGGGCGCCGAACTGCTGGGCCTGTTCCAGGTCTCGGTCCTGCACAACCTCGTGCACCTGATCTACGGCCTGGTCGGCCTGGCCCTCGCCGGCACGGCCGCCGGAGCGTACTCGTACTTGCTGGTCGGCGGCGCCGTCTACCTGGTGCTGTGGGTCTACGGCCTGTCCGTCGGCCACGACAGCGACGCCAACTTCGTCCCCCTCAACGCGGCGGACGACTGGCTGCACTTCGCCCTGGGCATCGTGATGATCGCCCTGGCTCTGGCCCTCGGCCGCCGCCGCCCGGCCCGCACCTCCCGTACCGGCGCGGACCGGTAGGCATCCCGGACGGACGTCGTGCAGACCTTCCTCCCCCACCCCGGCTTCCGGGAGTCGGCCCTGGTCCTGGACCGCCGTCGGCTCGGCAAACAGCGCGTCGAGGCCTTGCAGGTGCTGCGCGGCCTGGTCGTACCGGGGTACGGCTGGCGCCACCACCCGGCGGTCCGGATGTGGGCCGGATACGAGGAGGCACTCGTCCGCTACGGCCTGGAGGTCTGCCGCGTCTGGCGCGAACAGGGCCACCAGGACAGCTGCGCGGCCACCCTGGTCGCCGACCTCGCGGCGATCCGCCCGCACGCCCCGGTCCGCGACCAGCACGTCCTGGCGGCCGAGGGTGAACTGCCCCCGTGGCTGGGCGACACCCCCTTCCACCACAGCCACCGCTCCGCCCTCGTCCGCAAGGACCCCGCCACCTACGCCGACCTCTTCCCCGGCGTCCCGGACGACCTGCCGTACGTGTGGCCGGCTTCGGACCGGGTGGCTTCGGACCGGGTGGCTTCGGACCGGGTGGCTTCGGACGGGTCGGCTTCGGACGGGTCGGCTTCGGACGGGTCGGCTTCGGACCGGTCGGCCTCGGACCGGTCGGCGTAAGACCGGGGGCCGTGTAGAAATTACGGCCAACTTCCTTCCGTGCCGCCCCCGTTGTCCGATCAGACCGTTCCGTGTTCCACTGGATCTTTTCTGGCACATCGGTCACCGGTCACCCGCTCCCGGGCGGGCAGGCACTCCGTGGGGGAGCCGTGTGTGAAGAACTGGGGTTCGAGAAACTCCTCGGCGAGGAGGGCTTCTTCGCGCGGCTGCTGGGGCGGGCGCCCTCGGGAGCCGGCCGGGACCTGCTCTACGGCCCCGACCTGCCCGTCGTCCTGCTGACCGGCGGCCCGGGCATGGGCAAGGGCCGGCTGCTGCGCGCCGTACGGGACCGTTTCGCCGCGAAGGTGCCGGTGATCCACCTGGACTGCGCCTCCCCGGTGTACGCGGACCGCGCGGACCCGGAGCCCGGCGCCCGCTCGGCCGCGACCGAGGCCCTGGTCGAGGTGGCCCGGCGGCTGTGCACCTGGCAGGGGACCGGCGGCTCGTTCGCCTTCCCGCGTCTCTTCACGGGCCTGGCCATGATCGCGACCGGCGTCGCGGAGGGCACGCCCGAGGCGGTCGCGACGGAGGCCGAACGCTACGAGGACCTGGCCCAGAAGCAGCGCCTGCGCGGGCTGGGCGTCGGCGACTTCTGGCGCGGCATCCTGCGCGGCACCATCCGCAACCTCCTGACCACCCTCGGGCAGGCGCTCGACCCGTACTCGGCGGCCGTGAGCAACGCCCTCCTGGACGCCCTGTTCGAGGGTCTCGCACCCCGGGGCAGGGCGGAGCTGGGGCGGATCTACGGCGCGTATCCCGGCGCCGCCGGGCAGCCCAGGATCGGGCTGCGCATCCTCGCCGCCGACTTCCGGGCCGGTGGCGAGGCACGTGAGGTCGCGGAAAGCTTTCTCTTCCGGGCCCTGCGCGAGGACCTGGAGGCGGCGTACGCCTCACCCGCGGGCTGGCTGCGCCGGGTCGGCCGCCCGGGCCTGCTGCTGGACCACGCCGAGTCGCCCCTGGGCGAGCAGTTGCTGCGCGCCGTGCTCTCGGACCGCCGGGGCGGACAGCGCGACCGCGTGGTCATCGTCGGCACGGCACGCCGACCGGACGGCGGCGCCTTCCTGCACGGCGGCCTGCCGCCCGAGGAGTCGACGCCCCCGGCGGAGTACCGCCCCGCCGACGGCGCCCCGCCCGCCTGGTCCCGCCGTACAGACGAGGGCGCGGACCGGGCACCCCTGGCCGACGGCGTGCTCCTGCTGCGGATGCCGCTGCTCACCGGCGACCAGCTCCGCCGGGAGACCGTACGAAGACAGCAGCGCGCCGAGCCGGAGGGCGGCACGAACCGCCGCCGTATCGACGCCGCTGTGGCCCGGCTGAGCGGCGGCCGGCCGCACACCGTGATCCGCCTGGCCGAAGCCGCCGCCGCCTTCCGCATGCCGGCGGACGCCAACGACCGGGACATCCTGGACGCCCCGTTACGGCTCCCCGGCGACGACACCCGCGAACGCCCCGTCGCGGACGTCCTGCTGCGGGAACTGATCCTCGACCAGTTACCCGTACGGCTCCCGACCGAGCACCACGACCACTGGCTCGACCTCCTCACCCACCTGTCGGTGGCGCACGACACGGAGTGCGCGGACGTCCTGCTCCGTCACCACCAGCAGGGCCACGTCCACCACCTGACCGCCCATCACGTCGCCCGGCTCCTCACGGACACGGGCTGGCCCACCTGCGAACGCCACTTCATAGGCGACTTCGGCCTCCGCCAACTCCTGGTGCACAGGCTGTACGGATTACGCCCCGGCGGAGCCGCCTGGTACGCCGACCATCACCTGCTGCGCGACCACTATGCGCGGCGTGCGGTGGGGGAGGCGGGGGGTTGGGGGAGTGGGGCTTCGGGGGGTGCGGCTTCGGGTGGTTCGGCTTCGGCTGGCGGGGTGTTGGGGGGTGGGTCGCGGGGTGGTGCAGTACCGGGTGGCGGGTCGCCGGGTGGTGGAGCACTGGGTGACGGGTCGCCGAATGGCGGGGGGCTCGGCAGTGCGGCCTCGCGCGGCGGGGTGCCGGACGGCGGGGCGTTGCGCGGTGGGTCGCCGGACGGCGGAGCCTTGCGCGGCGGAGAGCCGGGCGGCGCGGCCGTGCGCGGTGCGGATGCGGACGGCGGTGCCTCGCGCGGCGGAGAGCCGGACGGAGGGGCTTCGCCCGGCGGGGTGCCGGACGGCGGGGCGTTGCGCGGTGGGTCGCCGGACGGCGGAGCCTTGCGCGGCGGAGAGCCGGGCGGCGCGGCCGTGCGCGGCGCGGATCCGGACGGCGGGGCGTTGCGCGGCGGCGTGCCGGACGGCGATGCCTCGCCCCCGGGCGCGCCGGGCGAGGGTGCGCCCGGCGAGGGTGCGCCGGCCACCGGACGTTGGCGCGCCGGAGCCTCACCCGGCGCGGCGTGGGGTAACAGCGGAGCGTGGGGCGGTGGCGCGGCCCGGGCCGGCAATGAGCCCTGGGGCGGAGCCCCTGGCGGCGGTGCCTTCCGCTCGCTCACCGCCCACCGCATGAACCACCACCTGGTCTCCGGCGGTGTGGACGACGTCGTCAGCCACCTCGCCGCCACCCTCCCCGGCCGCCCCCGAGAGTGGTGCGCGGAACTCCTGGAGATCGCCCAGGCGCCGTACCCGGGCGGGGCGGACGCCCGGCGGGAACGCGCCCAGGGCCTGGTGCCCGTGGACGGCCCACCGCTGCGCCGCACCGTCGACCAGCTGCTGCACGCGGTCTGGTTGTGCGAGGAGCGGACCAGGCCGACCGGCAAGGAGACCGCCCGCACACTCGCCAAGCTGCTGGACCTCCTGTCGATCATGGACTTCGAGGGCGCGGGCCTGCTCAGCAGGACGGCGACGGACTGGAGCGGACTCGCGGAGAACGAACAGCCCCTGTTGCGCTGCACCTGCACCGAACAGCTCCGGAGAAGGAGATAACGGGCATGCCCAGATGGCGGAAGATCCTCTTCTCACTCCTGGGCGCGGCGGCGCTCGCGGCCGGCCTGGTGCTCGTCTATCTGCTCGTCACCAGGCCGGACACCTGCGCGGACGGAGTGGAGCGGATCGACGGCGAGTGCATCGGCGTCAACGGCGAGGGCTACGACTTCGGCACCCCGGAGATCAGCGACGTGGCCCGGGCCATCGCACGCGAGAACCGGAGGATCGAGAAGCAGCCGTACGTCACGGTCGCGATGATGCTGCCGCTCCAGTCGGACCGGGAGGCCCTGCGCCGGCAGATGCGCAGTGACCTCCAGGGCGCGTACCTGGGCCAGCGCCAGGCCAACGCGGGCGAGGGCGAACCCCCGAAGATCCGCCTGGTGCTGGCCAACCCCGGGCAGGACTACGGCCGTCAGGCCAAGGTCGTCGACACCCTGCTGCAGATGGCCGCCTCGCCAGAGGACCGGCTGCGCGCGGTCACCGGCTTCAACCTGAGCCTCGCCGCCACCGAGGCGGCCGTCGCCCGGCTGACAGAGAACAAGATCCCGGTGCTGGCGGCCCGGATCAGCGGAGACCGGATTGCCAACGAGGACCGGCCGGACGGGATGGCGAAGCTCCGCTTCCCGGGCCTGGCCCGCATCCTCCCCACCAACCACGACGCGGCCCAGGCCCTGGCCAACTTCAACGGCGAACGCGGCCGTCAGAACCTCAGGACGGTCCTGGTCTACGACAAACGCCCGGACGGCTACAACGAGTCGCTGGCAAAGGCCTTCAGCAGGATCGAGGAGAAGGGCCCGGCCGGCCCCGCCGCGATGTCGTTCGAGTCCCCGTCGATCGACGAGGCGGGCTCGACCGGCAACCAGTTCACCCAGACGGCCAACAACATCTGCGACTCCCGGGCCGACACGGTCTACTTCGCGGGCCGCACCCTCCACCTGCGCATCTTCGCGCTGAAGCTCGCCGAGGTGGGCTGCAAGGACCGCCACTACACCATCGTCAGCGGCTCGGACGCGGCCTCGCTGCGGCAGGACATGACGGAGCGGGACTGGGCCAGACTCCGCGGCGACGACGGCAGGCCGAAGGTGACGGTGCAGTACGCGGCCCCCGCCCACCCCGACGCCTGGACGACGGAACTGACGGCCTGGACGAAGAAGTACAGGGCGACCCACGACCGCGAGCCGGCCGACCGGGACCTCCCCCAGTACCTGACCGAACCGAAGGCGGCCCTGGACGCCCTCAGGCAGCAGATCAGCGCGACCGAGAACGAGGGGATCAAGCTGGGCTCCACTCCCAACTTGGACGACTCCCGGACGATGCTCGTCCACGACGGCCTCATCACCATCGGCAAGGCCCTCCACCAGGCCCAGAAGAACGACCCGGAGTCGGTCCCCACCCGCGAGGACGTGGGCCGTCAGTGGCCCCTCCTGCAGTCCCGCCACCGCGTCCAGGGCAGCAGCGGCCTGATCTGCCTCACCACGGGCGGCAACGCCTACGACAAACCGGCCGCGATCGTCGAACTGGACCCGGGCCGAAAGGGCCGCGGCACCCTGAAGTTCGTAGGCCTGGGCTGGCCGACGGGCAAGCCGCAGCCGCAGAACTGCGTCATCCCCAGCAGCACTTCATGAGGACCGGAGGACCCCTGAGGACCTGAGGACCGGAGGACCCCTGAGGACCTGAGGACGACCTGAGAACCGGAGGGCTCAGCGATCCGCCGGACCGCTGAGCCCTCCGCGCTCCGCCGGACCAGCCGCCCGTTCCGCAAGCAGCGCGTCCAGTGCCCGGTCCAGGACGGTGAGCAGGTACTCACGCTCCTGCGGGGTGTAGAGCATGCGCAGCGCCAGCCCGTCGGACACCGCGATCACGGCATCGGCGAGGACGGCCGCCCCGCCGCCGTGCCCGGCGGTCTCCAGCCAGGCGGCCAGTGCCTGACGGATGTCCTGGTCGACCTGCTGCCGGATCGCGGCGAGGCGGGGGTGGTGCGCCGCGTACACGGCGAAGGAGAGCTGCGTCGTGGCCTCGGCCCGCCGCTCCACGTCCAGGGGAAGCGTGGCCAGGATCAGCTCCCGCAGCGCGCGCCGCAACGGCAGCGAGGTGTCCACCCCGGCCATCCGGCGCTCCACCCGCTCGCCGACCAGCTCGGCCGCGAAGGCGAGCATCTCGTCCTTGGTGCGGAAGTACTTCTGCACGGCTCCGGCGGACCGGCCGGACGAGGCGGCCACGGTGCGCACGCTGACCTCGTCCAGGCCGCGGTCGGAGACCAACTGGAGCAGGGCGGCACCGATCTGACGCCGCTGCTCCTCCCGGTCGACGGTCTTGGGCATCGTCATGGCTCCCTTTTGAGATACAGTCGTATTCTAAAGCGCCGTCAGGTCGGGTGCCCCACGGTGCCCGAGAGGGGACAATGATGGACGACCGACACGAGCCCGCCCCGCCCGCGCTGCGGGTCTCGGACCGCGACAGGGACAAGGCGCTCGCCGTACTGGCCGCGGCGCTGGCCGAGGGCCGGCTCGATCCGCCCGAACACGAGGCCCGCGCCCAACGGGCCCTCCAGGCCCGCACGACCACCGAACTGGCCGCCCTGACAGCCGACTTGCCCTCCCCCGCGCCCACCCGCGCCGACCGGAACCGCAAGGACCTCCAGGACTGGCTGACCGAATGGCGCTACTGGCTGGGCGGAGCGGTGATCCTCTCCGCCGTCTGGGCCGCCCGCTGCGCCCAGCGGGGCGAACTGACCCACTACTGGCCGGTCACGCCGCTGGCGGTGTGGGCGGCGGTCCTGATCGCCCTCGCGATCTGGCCGCGCGGATCGGACGAGGCCGAGGACTGACCCGGCCGCGAGCCGACGGGTCGGCCGCCGGCGACCCCCGGCGGCCGACGGTCCAAGGTTTCCTGAATTCAGGTATTGATGTACTGTCGCGGAGTGCTGACTGTTGCCCCCGACATCGAAGTGCTGGCCCGGTTCGGCCGCGCGCTCGCCGACCCGATCCGCTGCCGCATCCTGCTCGCGCTGCGCGAGGCCCCGGCCTATCCCGCCGATCTCGCCGACACACTCGGCATCTCGCGCACCCGGCTCTCCAACCACCTCGCGTGTCTGCGCGACTGCGGACTGGTCGTCACCGCGCCCGACGGCCGCCGCACCCGCTACGAACTGGCCGACGAGCGCCTCGGGCACGCGCTGGACGACCTGCGCGCGGCCGTGGTGGCCGTCGAGACCGACCGCACCTGTGCGGAGGCCGACGACAAGGGGTGCTGCTGATGACGGCGATATCCCTCGCCCCCTCACCGGCCCGCCGAGAGGAACTCGCCCGGCGCATCCGGCTGCTGGTCGCGGTGACGATCGCCTACAACGTCATCGAGGCGATCGTCGCCCTCACCGCCGGCACCCTCGCCTCCTCCACCGCCCTGATCGGCTTCGGCCTGGACTCGGTCATCGAGGTCTCCTCCGCCGCCGCGGTGGCCTGGCAGTTCTCCGCCCGTGAGCACGCCGTGCGCGAGGCGCGGGAGAAGACGACCCTGCGGATCATCGCGGTGTCCTTCTTCACGCTCGCCGCCTACGTCGCTGTCGACGCCGTCCGCGCGCTGACCGAGGCGGGGGCGGGGGAGGCGGAGCGTTCCGTTCCCGGCATCGTGCTCGCCGCCCTCTCCCTCGCGGTCATGCCGTTCCTGTCGGCGGCCCAGCGCCGCGCGGGCCGTGAACTCGGCTCGGCCAGCGCGGTCGCCGACTCCCAGCAGACGCTGCTGTGCACGTACCTCTCGGCCGTGCTCCTGGCCGGCCTGGTCCTCAACGCCACCCTGGGCTGGTCGTGGGCCGACCCCATCGCCGCCCTCGTGATCGCGGCCATCGCCGTCAAGGAGGGCCGCGACGCCTGGCAGGGCAAGGGCTGCTGCGCCCCCTCGGCCGGGCCGGCCCCGGTCGCCGGCGCTGACGCGGACGCGGAGGCGGACACGGACGGAGCGTGCGACTGCCGCCCGGGCTGCGCTTGCTGCGCCTGACCCCGCCCGGGTCACGGCACCATCGGCGGATCAGCAGCAGCCGCCCGAGGCGACCGGTTCCCCGGCGCCGGTTCCGCCCGGTGCCGGGTCGGTGCAGCAGGCACTGCCCCGCTGCTTGGCCAGGGAGTCGGCGTCGGCCTTGACGACGTACACCTCCCAGGGCTCCCCGCCGGGGCCGCGGACCCAGACCTTGTCCTGGACGGCGTAGCAACAGGTCGTGTCGTTCTCCACGTCGGTGGTCAGGCCCGCCTCGCCCAGACGTGCGGTGGCGGCGTGCACCGCCTCGGCCGTCCCGACCTCGACGCCGAGGTGGTCCAGGCGGGTCGTCTCACCCGCGGTGCCTTCGATGAGGACGAGCTTCAGCGGGGGCTCGGCGATGGCGAAGTTGGCGTAGCCGTCGCGGAGTTTGGCGGGTTCGGTGCCGAAGAGCTTCGTGTAGAAGGCCACGGACTCGGCGAGGTCGGGAACGCGGAGGGCGAGCTGGACACGGGACGTCATGGCGAACCTCCTGGAGTGAAGGGGGACTTCAGCAACCGCCGGACGGGATGGCCGGGGCGCCGGAGCTGATCTGCAGGGGGGCCGGGGCGCCGGTGCTGATCTGCGGGGTGGCCGGGGCGGCGCAGCAGCCTCCGCTCTCGGCGGCGGCCGTGTCGGGCTCGTCGAACAGCCCGGCCCCGCCGCACACACCCGTCTCGGGCAGGGTCAGCTCGACCCGCTCGGCGGCTTCACGGTCACCGGCGAGCGCGGCGGCGACGGAGCGGACCTGCTCGTAGCCGGTCATCGCGAGGAACGTGGGGGCGCGGCCGTAGGACTTCATGCCGACCAGGTAGACGTCCTGCTCCGGGTGAGAGAGCTCGTTCACGCCGTGCGGGTAGACGGTGCCGCAGGAGTGGACGTTGGGGTCGATGAGCGGGGCCAGGGCGGTGGGCGCCTGGAGACGGTCGTCCAGACTCAATCGGAGCTCGGAGAGGAAGGACAGGTCCGGGCGGAGACCGGTCAGGACGATCACCTCGTCGACCGGATCCAGGCGACGCCCGTCCTCGGTGACCAGGACCAGCCGGTCCCCGTCCCGCTCGACGGCCTGCGTACGGAACCCGGTGACCGCGCTCGCGTGGCCTTCCTCCACCGCGGCCTTGGCGCGCAGGCCGAGGGCGCCCCGAGCGGGCAGCTGGTCGGCTTCCCCGCCGCCGAACGTGGAGCCGGTGATACCGCGGCGCAGGACCCACACCGCGTGGGTGCCCGGCTCCTCCTGCGCCAGGTCGGCGAGGGCGGCGAGCGCGGTGAAGGCGGAGGCTCCGGAGCCGACGACGGCGGTGCGCCTGCCCGCGTACCGGGCGCGGACGACCGGGTCGCCCAGGTCGGGGACGCGGTAGGAGACGTGGCCGGTGGCGGCCCTCTCGCCGAGAGCGGGCAGCCCGTCGGCGCCCAGCGGGCCGGGGGTGGACCAGGTGCCCGAGGCGTCGACGACCGCGCGGGCGCGGATCCGTTCCTCGCGGCCGCCGGCCGACAGGACGTGCACGGCGAAGGGCTGCTCGTCGCGGCCGGAGTCGACGACGCGGTCGCGTCCGGCGCGGGCGACGCCGGTGACGGTGGCGCCGTAGCGGACCTTGTCGCCGAGGACGTCGGCGAGGGGCTGGAGGTAGTGCTCGGCCCAGTCTCCGCCGGTGGGGTACGTGGAGCCGTCGGGCCGGGTCCAGCCGGTCGGGGCGAGGAGCTTCTCCGCGGCCGGGTCGATGACCTCCGACCAGGTCGAGAACAGCCGCACGTGCGCCCACTCGCGCACGGCCGTGCCGGCCGACGGCCCGGCTTCCAGGACCAGCGGTTCGATGTCCCGCCCGATGAGGTGGGCGGCGGCTGCAAGGCCGACCGGCCCGGCTCCGATGACCACGACGGGCAGCTGACCTGTGGGCACCTGACCTGTGGGCAGCTGACCAGTGGGCACGCTGTCGCTCGACACGGACACGAGATTCCCCTTTGACTCGACTGATTCGACATCTGTCGATGGCTTGTGCTGCCAGCGTCCCACCTGCTTCGACAGTCGTCAACATAGACATTTATCGAATCCATGCCCGCCCATGCCTCTGGCCTCTTTGGTTAGACGCATGTCAACATAGATGCATGCCGAACACGCGAGTGCTGCCGCTGCTGGACACCGAGGTCTCCGCGGTCTCCGAGATCTCCGAGGTCACCAAGGCCCCCGAGGCCGTGGCACCGTGCTGCCCGCCCCTCACGGAACGTCCGTTCACCGCGGACGAGGCGGAAACGGCCGCGCGGATGTTCAAGGCCCTGGGGGACCCGGTGCGGCTGCGGCTGTTCTCGGCGGTGGCCTCGCACGAGGGCGGCGAGGCGTGCGTGTGCGACATCTCCGACGTCGGCGTCTCGCAGCCGACCGTCTCGCACCACCTGAAGAAGCTGAAGGAGGCCGGCCTGCTGACCTCCGAGCGGCGCGGAACCTGGGTCTACTACCGCGTCGAGCCGTCCGTGCTGTCCGCGATGGGCAAGCTGCTGACCATCCCGCCGGCCGCAGCCTGACCCACCCCGGAAACGCGATCAGGCGGAGCTGTTGGCGCTGAACTTCCGCCGCCAGGCCAGCGACACGTACACGAGTGCCACCAGGACCGGCACCTCGATCAGCGGCCCGACCACGCCCGACAGCGCCTGACCGGAGGTCACGCCGAACGTGCCGATGGCGACTGCGATGGCCAGCTCGAAGTTGTTGCCGGCCGCGGTGAAGGCGAGGGTCGCGGTGCGGTCGTAGGCGAGGCCGATGGCCTTGCCGAGGGCGAAGGTGCCGAACCACATCACCGCGAAGTACACCAGCAGCGGCAGCGCGATACGGGCCACGTCGAGGGGCTGCGAGGTGATCGTCTCCCCCTGCAGGGCGAAGAGGATGACGATCGTGAAGAGCAGCCCGTACAGCGCCCACGGCCCGATCGCGGGGAGGAAGCCGTTCTCGTACTTCTCCCGGCCGAGCCTGCGCTCACCGACGCGGCGGGTGAGGAAGCCGGCCAGCAGCGGGACGCCGAGGAAGATGACGACGTTCAGGGCGATCTTCCCCATGGAGATGTCCAGCTGCTCCCCCTCGCCCAGACCGAGCCAGCCGGGCAGCAGATCGAGGTAGAGCCAGCCCAGCAGACCGAACGCCACCACCTGGAAGACCGAATTCAGCGCGACCAGAACCGCTGCCGCCTCGCGGTCACCGCAGGCGAGGTCGTTCCAGATGATGACCATCGCGATGCAGCGCGCCAGCCCGACGATGATCAGGCCGGTGCGGTACTCGGGCAGGTCCGGCAGGAACATCCAGGCCAGCGCGAACATCACCGCCGGCCCGACGAGCCAGTTGATGACGAGCGAAGAGACCATGAGCCTCTTGTCGCCGGTGACGGCGTCGAGCTTGTCGTAGCGGACCTTGGCCAGGACCGGATACATCATGATCAGCAGGCCGATGGCGATCGGCAGGGAGATGCCGCCGATCTCGACCTTGGCCAGAGCGTCATCGAGACCAGGGACGGCACGCCCCAGACCCAGCCCGACGGCCATCGCGGCGAGGATCCACACGGCGAGAAAACGGTCGAGCGTCGACAGCTTCGCGACGACCGAGGACTCCTCGACGGTCGCGGCTGCTTCGGTGCGGGTCACGGGCAGGCCCTCTTCTTGCCGGCGGCGGTGCGTGCGGACTCGGCCAGGTCGGCGAACTGCCCGGCCAGCCGGGCGATGACGTCCGGGCGCAGCTTGTAGTACATGTACCGCCCGCACGGCTCCGTCTCGACGACTTCCGCCTCGCGCAGCACTCTCAGATGGTTGGAGAGGTTGGTCTGCCGGGCACCGGTCTCCTCCACCAGGTGGGTGGTGCACAGCGTCTCTTCCGCGAGCAAGGTCACGATCCGCATCCTGAGCGGATCGGCCAGGACCCGGATCAGATCAGTGTCGGCTGATGTCAGCATGGGCTGATACTTTCACACCAGTGAACCGCTGAGGAAGGAAGAACCGATGCCCTCCAGCCCGCTCGCCTCCGTACTGTTCGTCTGCGTCCACAACGCCGGGCGTTCCCAGATGGCCGCCGGCTTCCTCCACCACCTCGCGGGCGACCGGATCGAGGTCCGCTCCGCCGGCTCCGCCCCCGGCGACCGGGTCAACCCCGCCGCGGTCGAGGCCATGCGGGAGATCGGCATCGACATCGCCACCGCCAAGCCGAAGATCCTCACCACCGAGGCCGTCCAGGCGTCCGACTACGTCATCACCATGGGCTGCGGCGACGCCTGCCCGGTCTTCCCCGGCAAGAAGTACCTGGACTGGTCCCTGGAAGACCCGGCGGGCAAGGGCGTAGAGGCCGTCCGCCCCATCCGCGACGAGATCAGGACGCGCATCGAGGCCCTGATCGCGGAAATCGACGCCGGGCCCGTATCCGGTCCTCGCACGTGAAACCACACACGCCGAGGGGGGCCCCACCACAAGCGGCAGGGCCCTTCGACATCGTGCCTGGTGCGGCATTGGCGGAGGCATTCTGACCTGAGACTTGTCCCTCTAGTCGAACAGCACGAGACGCGCGTGAGCCACTTCTCGCTCACCTCGACGCGAGAGGCCTTATGACACAGCAGCTCAGCAAGCCTGCGCTCCCCGATCTGGAGCGCCATGCCGGCTTGCTCACGCCTGGCCGTAGAGACTCGCCAGGTCGACGAGGTGGATGCTCAGCGAGTTCTCGGTGGCGGCGTGCGCTTTGTCGTTGAAGCCTGCTCCGCTGAAGCACAGCAAGCGGGTGCCGGTGGTGTCGTAGCGACCGCCCTGAGCGATGAGATCGCGGATATGCATGAGGCGTTCGATGTGAGCGGCACCCATCGTGTCGTTCCACTTGGCTTCCCCGATGGCCAGGAGCGGCGGCTTGTCGTGACCGTCGGGAATGCCGACGACGGCCACGTCGACCTCGTGACGGGACCGGGCTTTGGGATCATGGACGACGCCGTGGCCGACACGGGCGGGCAAGCCGCCGAGCAGATCCGGATCGGCGTGATGCAGGGCCCAGTCGCGGCAGACCTGCTCGAAGTGGGGCCCCAGCACGTTGCTGACGAAGCGGCGGCGACTGGCCTGCCAGACCCGGGCAGCGCTGCCGGGGCGCTCCAACTGGTCCCATACCGGGCGCATGATGGCGTGGTAGAAGGCGACCAGTGGCTCGGCGATGCGGTACGTGGGCCGGTTGTCGCGGAAGACGTCCGCGTCGCGGTACAGCAGTCCGGCATCTTCGAGGACGTTGATGGGGTGTGCGATGTCGGTGGCCTTGCGGTCCAGATAGCCGGCCATGCCGCCGCGGGTGGCGTTGCCGTCGGCGACGGCGGCGAGCACGGACAGATACAGGGCGGTGTCCCGAAGGTCGGGTTCTTCGGCCAGCAGGTAGCGGGCTTCGCGGAAGAGGGGAGTCTCGGGGTTGAGGACTGTGCGGACGACCCAGTCGTCGAAGTCGTCCGGTCCCTCGGGCGTGTCGCCTCGCGCGAACTCGCGTCGGTACGCGGGAGTGCCGCCGACGATCGCGTTCACCTTCATGGCCAGGTGGGGATCGCTGATCCCCCAGAACTCGGCAGCGAGCAGGTGGTCGAGGGGGCGGACGACCAGCTCCAGCCCCGCCCGTCCGCGCAGCGGGGCGTTGCCCGACAGCAGTCGCCCCATGAAGGACAGCGCCGAACCGCACAGCAGTAGCCGGGTGCGGGAGCCGGTTCGCTGGTCACGCAGAGGGCGCAACGCCTCCTGGATGATCGACGGCAGCTCCGGATTGGCCTTGGCGAGGTAGGGAAACTCGTCGATCACAACGGGGACAGGCCGCTCGGAGCCCAGGGCGAGCAGTGCGTCGACCGCCTCCGCCCAGTTGGCGAAGTGGAAAGGGCTGGCAGGGCGGACGTGGTCGGTCAGGGCGCTACTGATCCGTCGCAACGACTCGGCGTCGGCGGCCTCCGTGGCACCGAAATAGAACCCTCCGGCGACACGACAGGCGGCGTCCAGCAGGAACGTCTTCCCTTGGCGGCGGCGCCCGGAGACGACACCGAGGGTCGCGCCCGGCCTCGGATCGTTGATGAATCGCCTCAGCGCCGACCACTCGTGGTCCCGGTCGAACATCTCGGCAGGCTTGTCCACGTCTCACCCCGGGAAGATAGGACTACGCTTCTATAAACCATACTCCTACATCCTGGCCCTGAAGTGCACAGCGGCGGATGCTGCTCAGTGATCGCCGCGCGAGCTGCACCGCGCGGGAAGAGCACCTTGACGGACAACGCCGAAGGGCCCCACCGCGAACGGTGGGGCCCTTCGACATCGTGCCCGGTGAGGCACTGGCGGAGGATACGAGATTCGAACTCGTGAGGGGTTGCCCCCAACACGCTTTCCAAGCGTGCGCCCTAGGCCTCTAGGCGAATCCTCCGCCGGAAACATTACATGACCGAGAGGAGTGCTCGCGAACTCGTTCCCTGCCCCGGTCATCAGGTAGCCTTGGCGCAGCCCCTCACGCGGCGCTATCTGACTGAACTCCCCCAGGGCCGGAAGGCAGCAAGGGTAGGTTGGCTCTGGCGGGTGCGTGGGGGGCGTCTGCGTTCCGGGGGACCGGGGTTCTGGTCCCGGGTTCCGGGGTTCCGGGTTCCGGGTTCCTGTGGCGGGGTCGGTTGTCAGTGGGCGCCTATAACCTCGTATGCGTGTCGTCTCTCGCTCTGTACCGCCGCTATCGCCCGGAGACCTTCGCCGAGGTCATCGGGCAGCAGCACGTCACCGACCCGTTGCAGCAGGCGCTGCGCAACAACCGGGTCAACCACGCGTACCTGTTCAGCGGGCCGCGCGGCTGTGGCAAGACGACCAGTGCGCGCATCCTGGCGCGGTGCCTGAACTGCGAGCAGGGTCCTACGCCCACGCCCTGCGGTGAGTGCCAGTCGTGCCAGGACCTCGCGCGCAACGGGCCCGGTTCCATCGACGTCATCGAGATCGACGCAGCTTCCCACGGTGGTGTGGACGACGCCCGTGACCTGCGGGAAAAGGCCTTCTTCGGCCCTGCGCGCAGTCGGTACAAGATCTACATCATCGACGAGGCCCACATGGTCACGTCGGCCGGCTTCAACGCGCTGCTGAAGGTCGTCGAGGAGCCGCCGGAGCATCTCAAGTTCATCTTCGCGACCACGGAGCCCGAGAAGGTCATCGGGACCATCCGTTCGCGGACCCATCACTATCCGTTCCGGCTCGTCCCGCCCGGAACCTTGCGGGAGTACCTCGCCGAGGTGTGCCAGAAGGAGGCCATCCCGGTCGAGGACGGCGTCCTCCCGCTCGTCGTGCGCGCCGGTGGCGGGTCAGTGCGTGACTCCATGTCCGTCATGGACCAGCTGCTGGCCGGCGCCGCCGAGGACGGTGTGACGTACGCCATGGCGACCGCCCTGCTCGGATACACCGACGGCTCCCTCCTCGACTCCGTCGTCGAGGCCTTCGCCACCGGTGACGGGGCCGCGGCCTTCGAGGTCGTCGACCGCGTCATCGAGGGCGGGAACGATCCCCGCCGGTTCGTAGCCGACCTGCTGGAGCGGCTGCGCGACCTGGTGATCCTCGCCGCCGTCCCGGACGCGGCCGAGAAGGGGCTCATCGACGCCCCCGCCGACGTCCTCGAACGGATGCAGGCCCAGGCAGGCACTTTCGGCGCCGCCGAGCTGAGCCGGGCCGCCGACCTCGTCAACGAGGGCCTGACCGAGATGCGCGGCGCCCACTCGCCCCGTCTCCAGCTGGAGCTGATCTGCGCCCGCGTGCTGCTCCCCGCGGCCTACGCCGACGAGCGGTCCGTCATGGCCCGGCTGGACCGGATCGAGCGCGGCGTGAACTTCTCCTCCCAGGGCCCGGCCGGCATGCCCGCCATGGGGTACGTGCCGGGGCCCGAGGGGCATGGGGCAGCGGCGGCTGCTCCGGCGGCTGCTCCCGTTCCGCCGGGTGGCGGTCCGGCCGCGGCCCGGGCGGCGGTCCGGGCGTCCGGTGCGCCGGGTGGTGGGGGCCCAGGGAGCCCCGGCCCCGGGGGTCCCGGTGGCAGCGGCAGTGGCGGTCATCCGGCGGCCGACGGCGGGCATGCGCATGTCCCCGCTGCGGCGGGCCAGGAAGCGCAACAGCCGGCGGTTACGGGCACGCCCGCTCCCACCGGGCTCACCGGGCCCGCCGCTCACACAGATCCTGGCGAGCCCGCGCCCGCCGGCAGCCCGGGCAACGGTGGGCACGCCCAGCCTGCTCAGCCGCCCCAGACTCCCGCTCCCTCCCACGCCCCCGCGGCCGCCTCCGCCCCGGCCCCCGGCGCCTGGCCCACCGCGGCCTCCGCCGGCAGCGGCCGTCGCCCCGGCGGCTGGCCCACGGCCGCGTCGGGAGCCCCATCCCCCGCCCCGGCATCCGCATCCACACCCGCGTCGACCCCCCCGGCAGCGAGCGCCCCGGCCCCGAGCGCGCCCGCACCCAGCAGCCCCCCACCGGCGTCCTCGGCCCCCGCCCCGGCACCGGCCGCGCCCGCCCCGGCACCCGGCGGTCTCGACCCCCGCATGCTCTGGCCGAACATCCTGGAAGCGGTCAAGAACCGCCGTCGCTTCACCTGGATCCTGCTCAGCCAGAACGCCCAGGTGACCGGCTTCGACGGCACCACCCTCCAGCTCGGCTTCGTCAACGCCGGTGCGCGCGACAACTTCCTGAGCAGCGGCAGCGAGGACGTGCTGCGGCAGGCGCTGGGCGAGCAGTTCAACGTCCAGTGGAAGATCGAGGCGATCGTCGACCCGTCCGGCGGCTCCGCGCCGCAGGCCCCGGGCGGCCCTTCCGGATTCGGCGGCGGCCAGGGCGGTCACGGCGGCGGCACCGGTGGCTACGGCGCTGGCGGCGGTGGCGGCTACAACACCGGCGGTGGAGGCGGCGGCTACAACGCCGGCAGCGGCGGCGGCACGGCGACCGCCCAGCGCCCCGCCCCATCCCAGTCGACGGCCCCCTCCACCCCCGCCCAGCAGTCGAGTACGCCCACTCGTGGCTCCGCCCCGGCCCCCGCGTCCACCGCCTCCGTACCCCAGCCCTCCGCCCCGGCGCGCCGATCCGTCTCCGTCGAGGACGACATCCCCGAGGACGACGATCCCGACCTCGACGAGTCGGCCCTCTCCGGCCAGGAGCTGATCGTCCGGGAGCTGGGGGCGACGGTGGTGGAGGAGTTCTCGAACGAGCCCTAGCCACCCGGCCGAGCCCCGGCCACCCGGCCGAGCCCCGGCCACCCGGCCGAGCCCCGGGCGCCCGACCGAGCCCTGGGCGCTCCACCAAGCGCCAAGCACCCGACCGAGCCTGGCCGCCCGGCCCAGCCCTAGCCGCCCGATCCAGCCCCACCGGTGAGCGGCCCGAGCGACCAGCCAGAAACCCCGTTTCAGAGGAACCTCCAACCCGACATCCCCACCCCCTTCGGAAGCCCGCACAAAGGGAACCCGCCACCTCCCGTTAGGCTGACCCCCGTGAAGGTCCTCGTCATCGGCAGCGGCGCCCGCGAACACGCCCTGTGCCACTCCCTGTCCCACGACCCCGACGTCACCGCGCTGCACTGCGCCCCCGGCAACGCCGGCATCGCCGAGGTCGCCGAGCTGCACCAGGTCGACGCCCTGGACGGCACGGCCGTCACCACGCTGGCCACGCGGCTCGGTGCGGACCTCGTGGTCGTCGGCCCGGAGGCGCCGCTGGTCGCCGGTGTCGCCGACGCCGTCCGCGAGGCCGGCATCCCGGTCTTCGGCCCGTCCGGGCAGGCCGCTCAGCTCGAGGGCTCCAAGGCGTTCGCGAAGGACGTCATGGCGGCGGCCGAGGTGCCCACGGCACGGTCGTACGTGTGCACGACCCCCGAGGAGGCCGCCACGGCCCTCGACGCCTTCGGCGCCCCGTACGTCGTCAAGGACGACGGGCTCGCCGCCGGCAAGGGCGTCGTCGTCACCGACGACATCGAGGCCGCCAAGGCGCATGCCGCAGCCTGCGAGCGCGTGGTCATCGAGGAGTACCTCGACGGCCCCGAGGTCTCCCTGTTCGCCGTCACCGACGGCGAGACGGTCGTGCCGCTCCAGCCCGCCCAGGACTTCAAGCGCGCGCTGGACGGCGACGAGGGCCCGAACACCGGCGGCATGGGGGCGTACTCCCCGCTGCCGTGGGCCGACCCGAAGCTGGTCGACGAGGTGATGCAGACCGTCCTCCAGCCGACCGTGGACGAGATGAAGCGCCGCGGCACGCCGTTCTCCGGCCTGCTCTACGCCGGTCTCGCGATCACCTCTCGCGGCGTACGCGTGATCGAGTTCAACGCCCGCTTCGGCGACCCCGAGACCCAGGTCGTCCTGGCCCGGCTGAAGACGCCGCTGGCCGGTCTCCTGATGGCCGCGGCCACGGGCAACCTCGCCCACCTGGAGCCCCTGCGCTGGAGCGACGACGCGGCCGTCACCGTGGTCATCGCCTCGCACAATTACCCCGGCACCCCGCGCACCGGCGACCCGATCACCGGTCTCGACGAGGTCGCCGCCCAGGACGCCCCGCACGCGTACGTGCTGCACGCCGGCACCAGGCGCGACGGTGACGCGATCGTCAGCGCGGGCGGCCGCGTCCTGTCCGTCACGGCCACCGGCAAGGACCTCACCGAGGCCCGCGACCGCGCCTACACGGCCGTCGGCCGCATCCGCCTCGACGGCTCCCAGCACCGCACGGACATCGCCGCGAAGGCGGCAGGCGCGTAACCGACCGACCGGCCATCCCGGCACCCGGCGTCACCACCACGCGCCACCCGGCGTCACCCTCGCCGCCACCACGCGGCACCACCACCACGCGCCACCACCCGGCGTCACCACCACGCGCCATCACCCGGCGTTCATCACCCAGGTCCACCACCGGGCGTCACCACCACCCGTCAACCCGGACACCCTGCGTCACACCAACGTGGGAAGCCACCCCGCTCGATGAACCCCACGGGCCCCGGATCCGTCTCAGGATCCGGGGCCTGAAGTTTTCGGTATGCCGGGCCCGATCCTCGCTGTCCGTCATCCACCTTTCCCCAAAGCCATTCCATCGAGTGACCGATGTCCTATCCGGCTGACGGGGGGTGGAGCCCCAACTAGGGTGCGGCGCAAGCGTTCCGGCACTTGGCCCACCGGCATTGCGATGTCAGTGGCGGGTGCCACAGTGGGGGAGTGAGCAAGGAAAGCGTCAGGTCAACGGGGAGGGGGTGAGGTCGGTCGTGACCGGAATGGGTGTGGAGGCAGGCGCGCAGGCCGCGCGGGCACGAGCACTGGTCGTGCTGCGCATCCGCAGCCGCGCGCTGGCCGTCGCCCTGCTGCCCGCCGCCGTCGCCGTGATCCTGCTCGCGGGCGCCGCCACCGGCCGCCTCACCGGCCCCGGCTGGGATGCCGTCCGCTGGATCCTGACGCCGGTCGCGGTCCTTGTGCTGCTCGCCGCCGCCGGTGTGGCCCTGGTCGTCGCCCGGGCGCGTCCCGCGATGAGCCCGACCATCCCGATCGCCGAGGAGTCGGCCCCGGACCTGTACCGGATGGTGCGCGACCTCGCCGACCGCCTGGACGTCCCCGCGCCGTCCGCCATAGCGCTCACGCCGGACTGCGACAGCTGGCTTGAGGACCGCACGCACCGGGCCCACGGCCCGCCCCCCGCCGAGGAGCACGACGACATAGCGGGCGGCGGCAGACACCCGCACCGCCGGCAGCCTGTCGCGCCGGTCCTCGTGATCGGCTCGCCCTTCCTGTGGTGGATGCGAGTCGGCGAGCTGCGTGCCGTCCTCGCCCCGGTCGTCGCCGGTACGGGCCCTTCGGCGCACCCCGACATAGCCGCCGCCCGGCGCTTCGTCCGAGGCCTGGACGCCGCGGTGGCCGTGGCGTCGGCTCCGGATCGCCGGTCGGTGTCGCGGGCCGTGCTGGCCGGGGTCGGCTGGGTGGCCCGGCTGCTGCTGCGCAGTTGCCGTGTGCACGTCGCCGAGATGGAGCGCGGCGTGGCGGCCGCGGCCGCGGAGCGTGCACAGGCTGTGGATTACGGGCTGCGGATCGTCGCCCAGGAGCAGGTGGGCCTGGCGTACGCGGGCTGGGACCGGCTGCTGACCCGGGTCGCGCTGCCCGCCTGGCGGATGGGCCGCTGGCCGTCCCGGCTGGACGCCGGTGTGGTGGCGGCGCTCACGGAGCTGTCCCGGCGCGACCGCCTGGCCGAGGGCTTCGCGTCCCGGCTCGGTGAGCGGCCCGCCTGCGATCTGCTGGAGGAGCCGGGCGCGGTCGACGAGGCCGCCTCCCTCCTCGCCGCCCGCCTCTTCCACGGCGGCCCGGCGGGGCCCGGTCCCGACTGGTCGCCGGTGGGCTGGAGCGACTATCCGGAGGAGGTCGTGGACCGCAAGTGGCGCATCGACGCGGCTCGGCTCCACCGCGTCCTGGACGACATGGGCGTCCGCCCGGCCCCGGGGAGTACGGCCCCGAACACCGGCGGCCCGACGCTGTCCCGCGTCCTCGACCATCTGACGGACCAGGCCGGAGAACCCCCCTTCGCCACCCGGAGTCCCGAACCACCCCCGGACGACGAAGAGGACCTCGCGGGCACGACCCCCCGCAGCGCCACCCTCGCCGCCCGGCTCAGCGCCGAATTGTCCCGCGAGGAAGCCACCGCGACGCCGGGCCCGCCGACCGCCGCCACCTCGGCCCCGGCCACCTCGGCCACCACCCCCTCGACCACAGCCACCTCGGCAACCACCCACCCGGCGACCACCCCAGCCACCGCCCCCACCCCCGCGGCCGTCCCACCCACCAGCCCCCCGGCCACCCCGCCCCCCGCAGCCCTCTGGGACGACCGAACCCTCCCCCTCTCCCCCCTCCAGCCCCCGCGCACGGCCCGTGAACTGCTCGCCGACCACCTCACGGCGATGATCTGCTGCGCCGCGATGGACACCGCGGGCGCGACACCGGGCCTGGACTGGCTGGACGGCCCGACCCTCCTCCACAACGGCGAGCGCACCGCCGACCTGGCGCCCAAGGTCCTCACCCTGATCGAGGACGGTGACTCCACGCCCCTGCGGGCCTGGCTGGCCGAGCTGGGGATACGGCCCGAGAAGCCGGTCCGGCTCGGCTGACCGCCGGGGCCGGCTCCCGGAGCACCGGCTTCCGCTTCTGGCCAATTCGAAACGAACAGTAACGAAGTGCGCGCATTATGTGATGTGCTTGAACCGTTCGCGCACATGGCAAGGGCTTGCGACATACGACAAACACATAGGCACGAAGGAACCACAGGGGTCGCAGCTCACCACACAGCACGCACAGCCACGGGGGCGAAGGGGAGGGGAAGCAACCATGGGCTCGGAGCAGATCCGCCGCTGGGAGTCGGGAGCGCTGGCGCACGCCGTGACGGATCCCTTCGGCCAGGGCCCCGTCCCGTGGCTGCGCGGAAACGTGACGTACTTCGACGACAGCGGCCAGGTCGTCCCCTGGTACGTGGACCAGGACCCGGCCCAGTCCCCGAAGAAGGGCAGCCGCTCGAGCGGCCCCCGCGCGGCCGACGACGTCCACGGCCAGATCAAGGGCTTCACCTCCACCGGCGCGGTCGCGCCCGGCGAGGCCATCGACTTCCACATCACCGTCGACCCGCCCCAGGAGTTCGGCGTCGACATCTACCGCATCGGCCACTACGGCGGTGACGGCGCCGCGAAGATCACCACCAGCCCGCGCCTGTCCGGCATCGTGCAACCCCCGCCGCTCACAGCGGACCGCACGGTCTCCTGCCACCATTGGTGGCTGTCCTGGCGGCTCCAGATCCCGTCGCACTGGAACGTCGGCGCGTACGTCGCCGTCCTCACCACCGCCGACGGCTACCGCTCCCACGTCCCGTTCACGGTCCGCGACGACCAGCCCGCCGACCTGCTCCTCGTCCTGCCCGACATCACCTGGCAGGCGTACAACCTCTACCCGGAGGACGGGCGCACCGGCGCCAGCCTCTACCACGCCTGGGACGAGAAGGGCCGTCTGCTGGGCGAGTCCGAGGCCGCCACCACGGTCTCCTTCGACCGACCGTACGCGGGCGCGGGCCTCCCCTTGCACGTCGGGCACGCCTACGACTTCATCCGCTGGGCCGAGCGCTACGGCTACGACGTCGCCTACGCCACCGCCGCGGACCTGCACGCGGGCCGTGTCGACCCCACCCGCTACCGCGGCCTGGTCTTCCCGGGCCACGACGAGTACTGGTCGGCCGCGATGCGCGGTGCCGTGGAGCGCGCCCGCGACGCCGGCACCTCGCTGGTCTTCCTCTCCGCCAACTCGATGTACTGGCAGGTCGAACTGGGCCCGTCCCCGTCCGGTGTCCCCGACCGCCTGCTGACGTGCCGCAAGCGCAGGGGCCCCGGCAAGCCGGTGCTGTGGCGGGAGATCGACCGGGCGGAACAGCAGCTCATCGGCATCCAGTACGCCGGGCACGTCCCCGTGCCGCACCCCCTGATCGTGCGCAACGCGGGCCACTGGCTGTGGGAGGCGACCGGGGCGCACGAGGGGGACGAGATCGAGGGCCTGGTGGCGGGCGAGGCCGACCGCTACTTCCCGCGCACCCCGCTGCCCGAGCACGAGGAGCGGGTGCTGCTCGCCCATTCGCCGTACACGGACAAGGAGGGCACCGCCCGCCACCAGGAGACGTCCCTGTACCGCGCCCCCTCCGGCGCCTGGGTCTTCGCTTCCGGAACGTTCGCCTGGACCCCGGCCCTGGACCGCCCCGGCCACGTCGACGCCCGCGTCCAGCGGGCCACCGCAAACCTCCTGGACCGCATCTGCAAACGCGACTGACCCACTGTCCGGGATCAGCCCCGCATACGGGAGAATCAACCCCAATGGACAGAACCACGGGGAGGAACCGTGTCCGGATTCGTAGAGAAGCCCGAGCCGATCCAGGTTCCGGGCCTGGTGCATCTGCACACCGGCAAGGTGCGCGATCTGTACCAGAACGAGGCGGGCGACCTCGTGATGGTCGCCAGCGACCGCATGTCCGCATACGACTGGGTGCTGCCGACCGAGATCCCCGACAAGGGCCGGATCCTCACCCAGCTCTCCCTGTGGTGGTTCGACCAGCTCGCCGACCTGATCCCGAACCACGTCCTGAGCACGGAACTTCCCGCGGGCGCCCCCGCCGACTGGGAGGGCCGCACCCTCGTCTGCAAGTCGCTCCGGATGGTCCCCGTGGAGTGCGTGGCCCGCGGCTATCTGACCGGCTCGGGCCTGGTCGAGTACAACGAGTCCCGTACGGTCTGCGGCCTCGCCCTCCCGGAGGGCCTGGTCGACGGCAGTGAACTGCCCGCCCCGATCTTCACCCCGGCGACCAAGGCCGCAGTCGGCGAGCACGACGAGAACGTCTCCTACGAGGAGGTCGCCCGCCAGGTCGGCGCCGACACCGCCGCCCGGCTGCGCCAGGCGACCCTCGCCGTCTACTCGCGGGGCCGGGACATCGCCCGCGAGCGGGGCATCATCCTCGCGGACACGAAGTTCGAGTTCGGCTTCGACGGCGACTCCCTGGTCCTCGCGGACGAGGTCCTGACCGCGGACTCCTCCCGCTTCTGGCCGGCCGACGAGTGGCAGCCGGGCCGGGCGCAGCCGTCGTACGACAAGCAGTACGTCCGCGACTGGCTGACCTCGGCGGAGTCCGGCTGGGACCGCGAGAGCGAGCAGCCGCCGCCCGCGCTGCCGCAGCAGGTCGTCGACGCCACCCGCGCCAAGTACGTGGAGGCGTACGAGCGCCTGACCGGCACGAGCTGGGTATAGGGCCCCAGGCAGAACACGGAGAAGCCCCCCGGCCGGAGCCGGGGGGCTTCTCACTGGAGCGAACGACGAGGTTCGAACTCGCGACCTCAACCTTGGCAAGGTTGCGCTCTACCAACTGAGCTACGTTCGCATGCGCCGTGGCGCGGGAACCACTATACCCAACCTCGCTCCCGCGCGAGCCGCACCGCGGCATGTCGGTTCTCCGCCCCGAGCTTCGACACGGCCGACGACAGGTAGTTCCGTACGGTCCCCTGCGACAGCGCGGCCCGCTCCGCGATCTCCACCACGGGCGCACCGTCCGCCGCGAGTTCCAGCACCTCGGCCTCCCGGGCGGTCAGCGGCGAGTCCCCGGCGGCGATCGCGTCGGCGGCCAACTCCGGGTCGACGTAACGGTTCCCGGCGTGCACCGTGCGAATGAGCTCCGCGAGCCGCTGCGCACTGACGGTTTTCGGCACGAACCCCCGCACCCCGGCCTCCAGCGCCCGCTTCAGATGCCCGGGCCGCCCGTGGCTGGTGACGATGAGCACCCTGCAGCCGGGCAGTTCGGTGCGCAGGGATGTGGCGACCTTCACACCGTCGGCGCCGGGCATCTGGAGATCCAGGACGGCGACGTCGGGCTTGTGGGCCCGGGCCATCGCCAGTGCCTCCGGCCCGGTGGCCGCCTCGGCGACGACCGTGAGGTCGTCCTCCAGCGACAGCAGCGCGGCGAGCGCCCCGCGAATGAGGTGCTCGTCGTCGGCGAGCAGCAGCCGCACGGGCTCCACGGCCGTCATGGCGTGACCTCACTCACAGCAGGCACAGCGGCGAGGGGCTCGCCAGGGGCGGACTCCGACGGCAGCGGGATCTCCGCCGCCAGCCGGAACAGCCCCTTGCCCGCCGGCCCGGCCTCCAGCGTCCCGTCGATCTGCGCCAGCCGCTCCCGCAGCCCGGCGAGCCCGGAGCCGGCCGCCCCAGCCCCCTCTGCGGCCTCCGTGACCCCGTCGTTCTCCACCGACAACACCACTCGCCCCTCCTGAACCCCGAGCCGCACCGCACACCACCGCGCGTCCCCGTGCCGCAGGACATTCGTCGCGGCCTCCCGCACCACCCACCCCAAGGCGGACTGCACCCCGGCCGGCAGCCCCGCCGAGGTCCGCCCGCTCACCGTGCAGTCGATACCGGCCGCGGTCAGCACCCCTTGCGCACCGGCCAGTTCGGAGGCGAGATCCGCCTCCCGGTAACCACGCACGACCTCGCGGACCTCCCGCTGCGACTCGTGCGCGAGCCGCTGCACCTCGACCATCTGCGCCGCGGCCTCCGGCCGCCCCCGCTGGGCGAGCTGCACGGCCAGCTCGCTCTTGAGCGCGATCACGGCGAGGTTCCGCCCCATGACGTCGTGCAGATCCCGCCCGAACCTGAGCCGCTCCTCGGCGACCGCGAGCCGGGCCCGGGTCTCGCGGGCCTCGTCGAGTTCGTAGACGGCGTTGAGCAGCCACACGGAGAAGACGGCCGCGAAGGCGATGCACATGCCACCGATCAGCACGATCAACGCGGTGAAGAACGCCGTGAGGGCGGAGGCACCGAGCGCGAACGTCACGACCCAGGTGCCCGCCGCGAAGCCGGCCGCGATGCCGAAGGCGCGCCGCCGGTCGCGAACGCCGAGCGCGATGATGCCGGGCCCGAAGACCAGGATCACTCCGAAGACCCCACCGGCGGCGGTGTCGACGCTTTCGCCGGCGGGCCCGCGCTCGGCGATCCCGAGCGCGGCGACGGAGACCGCGGCGGTGACGGCGGCCAGTGTCCACATCAGCCCGACGGGCTGGGGCCTGCGGCCCCGCGTCCAGTCCACCGCCCGCGACACGGTCACGAAGGCGATGGTGGCGTGCACGGCCACCACCAGCATGACGGCACCGCCCAGCCGTGCCCCCAGCGGGGCCACGGACGTGAAGCCGACGGAGAAGAACTCCATCACCGCGAAGAAGTAGAACGACCACCGTGTGTAGGTCTCGACCTTCTGCGGTGTGCTCTTCCGCCGCCACCACCTGCCCGGCCCGCGCATCAGCCCGTCACTCCCCCTTCGGTCAGCGCCGCGGTTCCCAGCGGAACCACCGCCGTACAGCAAACACCGCGACGACGATCCAGGCCATCGCCGTCGCGAGGGCGCCGAGCGCCTCGTACGCCGACAGATCGCCGGTCCAGCCGCCGCGCACCAAGGTGATGACCGGCGTCAGCGGCAGGAGTTCGCAGACGGAGGCCAGCCGGTCGGGCATCAGCTCCAGCGGGAAGAACATGCCGGAGCCCATCATCGAGACGAGCAGCAGCGGCATGGGCGTGGCCTGTGCGCTCTCGCCGGTCCGGGTCACGGCGGCGGTGGCCGCGGCGAGGGCCGCGCACATCACGAGCCCCAACAGCAGTCCGGCTACGGCGAGATGGGGCGCGGACGGCGCGGACAGGTCCAGCAGCACGGTGCAGCCGGCCACGAGCAGCAGGCACTGCGCGAGTCCGGTGAGGGCGGCGGGCAGCGCGGAGCCGGCCAGGATCTCGACGTCCCGCAGCTCACCGGTGCGCAGCCGCTTGAGGACGAGTTCCTCCCGCCGGACGACGTACGTGCCGACGAGCACCGAGTAGACGGCGAACAGCAGGGAGAAGCCGACCGCGGCGGGCAGCACCAGGGTGCCGGTGTTCAGTCCGGCTCCGGCGAGGTCCATCTCCTGGGCCGCCGACCGCACGCTGAAAGGCATCACGAGCGGTACGACCAGCGCCGCGACGAGCGCGCCCCTGGTCCGCCCGAGCAGGGTCAGTTCGGCGCGGGCGAGAGCGGTCATCCGGCTCAGCGCAGTGGTCGCCGCCGGTGCCGGGCGGGGCGTCGTGGTGAGGGCGCTCATACCGCGTACTCCTTCGTCGTCGTTCCCGTGGTCCGGCCCGCGGAGACCTCCTTGGCGATGCGGAGGAACGCCTCCTCCAGGGAGGCCGACCGCACGTCCAGGCGGCGCAGTTCCACCCGGGCCCGCGCGGCCCACGTCAGCAGGTCGGTGGCCGTCCGCTGGAGTTCGTGGGTGCGCAGCCGGACGGTCCGGCCGTCGGTCTCGTGCCCGCTCACGCCCAGCTCGCCGAGCGGCGGGAGATCGCCGACGAAGTAGCCGTCGGGCAGTTCGAAGGAGATCCGCGACGGTTCCGCGGCGGTGACCTCGGCCGGGGTTCCGGTGGTGGCGATGCGGCCCTCGTGCATGATCGCCAGCCGGTCGGCGAGGTTCTCGGCCTCTTCCAGGTAGTGCGTGGTCAGCAGCACCGTCGTCCCGCCGTCGCGCAGCGCGCTCACCAATTCCCAGGTGTCGTGGCGGCCTTCGGCGTCCAGGCCGGTGGTCGGCTCGTCCAGGAAGAGCACCTCGGGGTCGCCGAGCAGCGCGAGCGCCAGATCCAGCCGGCGCCGCTGCCCGCCGGACAACTGCTTGACCCGGATGCCGGCCTTCGACTCCAGTCCGACCAGCGCCAGGGCCTCCGCCGGCGGCCGGGCCCCGCTCACGCACCCCGCCCACATCCGCGCGGTCTCCGCGACGGTCAGCTCGGACGGGAAGCCGCCTTCCTGGAGCATCACGCCGGTGCGCGGCCGTACGAGGGCCCGCTCCGTGTACGGGTCGTGCCCGAGGACCCGGACCCGGCCGGCCGCGGGCGCCGCGAGTCCCTCCAGCAGTTCGACGGTCGAGGTCTTGCCCGCGCCGTTGGTGCCCAGCAGGGCGAAGATCTCCCCGCGACGTACGGAAAAGGTGATTCCGCTTACCGCCTCGAACCCGCCCCCGTACACACGCCGCAGGTCAGTGACCTCAATCACGTGTTCGTGTCCGTTCGTTTCCATGCCTTCAGCGTCCCGGCCCCGCAGCCGGGGAAGCAGTGCGCACTGTCATCACTCGGCATGACAAATGTCAGAAGCAAGGATCAGAGGCGAGGAACGGAAACACGAAGAAGACCCCGGTCCATCAGGACCGGGGTCTCATTCCCGAGCGGACGACGAGGCTCGAACTCGCGACCTCAACCTTGGCAAGGTTGCGCTCTACCAACTGAGCTACGTCCGCATGTGCTCCCGATCGCCAGCCTGAAACAAGCACGGCCACCGATCGGTGCGGGCACCAGCCTACCTGATCCACAAGAGTGGTCGGTACTGGCGATGCAGAGCGGGTGACAGGAATCGCACACTGCGCCTTCCCCCTGGAAGGGGGATGTTCTACTACTGAACTACACCCGCATGTTTCCGTGAGCCGGGCCTTTCGGCCTCGCCCCTCGGCGTGCTCCAGACTCTAGCTGATCAGCCGGGGTGCTGCGCAAGTCGGTTGCCGCGAGGGGCGGGTGAGCGGCCGTCCGCCGGGCCTCACCGGGCCGTCACTGGGCGGCGGTGAACGCCTCGTAGATCTTCTTGGGGATGCGCCCGCGCGCGGGGACCTCCATCTTGTTGGCCTGGGCCCAGGCCCGCACGGCCGACGGGTCGGGGGCGACCTCCGTCTGCCGGTACGCCCTGCCCGAGCGGGACCGCTTGCGGCCGGCCTCCACGTAGGGCGCGAGCGCCTTCCGCAGTTCGCCGGCATTGACTTCGTTCAGATCGATCTCGTACGACTTGCCGTCCAGTCCGAAGGCGATCGTTTCCGCCGCTTCCGAGCCGTCGATGTCGTCAAAGAGAGTGACCACGACCTTCTGCGCCACGAATATCGGTCCCTTCCTGCGGCACTTGCCAATTCATTTCTACAGTGCCTGACAATGCAATGTGAAACCCGACTAAATCTGTCCGCGTGTCCGAACGCAATAGGTTTCGGGTGTCGACCCGGAATCTTTCCCGGAAATTTTCGTGTGTGGGTGGGTCGATGCAGGATCGTGATGACCGTCACGTAGTTTCCTACAAGTCAACGCGCGTAGATTTTTTGTGCGGGTAGTCTGAAGGAACCTGCTCAGCACCACACACCGGGAGTGCCAGTGGCACGCGTCGTAGTCGACGTCATGCTCAAGCCGGAGATCCTCGACCCCCAGGGCCAGGCGGTGCAGCGCGCACTGCCGCGGCTGGGTTTCGAAGGGATCTCGGACGTCCGCCAGGGAAAGCGTTTCGAACTGGAAGTTGACGGGCCGGTCGACGAGGCCGCCCTCGCCCGCATTCACGATCTTGCGGAGTCGTTCCTCGCGAACACCGTGATCGAGGACTTCACCGTCCGGGTCGAGGAAGTCGCGGAGGCCGTGAAGTGACCGCTCGTATTGGCGTCGTCACTTTCCCCGGCAGTCTGGACGACCGGGACACGCAGCGCGCGATCCGCCTCGCGGGCGCCGAGCCGGTCGCCCTGTGGCACAAGGACAAGGACCTCAAGCAGGTCGACGCCGTGGTGCTGTGTGGTGGTTTCTCCTACGGCGACTATCTGCGCGCCGGGGCCATCGCCCGTTTCTCGCCGGTGATGGAGCCCCTGCTGGAGCAGGCGAAGGCCGGCCTGCCGGTCCTCGGCATCTGCAACGGCTTCCAGATCCTCACCGAGGCCCACCTGCTGCCCGGCACGATGCTGCGCAACAACCACCTGCACTTCATCTGCCGTGACCAGAAGCTCCGGGTGGAGAACGCCGAGACGGCCTGGACCAGCGACTACACCGCCGGCCAGGAGATCCACATCCCGCTGAAGAACATCGACGGGCAGTACGTCGCCGACCGGCGCACGCTGGACGCGCTGGAGTCCGAGGGCCGGGTCGCCTTCCGGTACCTGGACGTCAACCCCAACGGCTCGAACAACGACATCGCGGGTGTCACCAACGAGGCCGGCAACGTCGTGGGCCTCATGCCGCACCCCGAGCACGCCGTCGAGCCGCTGATCGGCACCGGTCGTACCGACGGCCTCCCGTTCTTCACCTCGATCCTCAAGAAGCTGGTCAACGCATGAGCCGGACGCCTCTGGACACGGTCGAGCACGCGGCCGCGACCCCCGACGTCGAGCTGCCCTGGGCCGAACTGGGCCTGAAGAAGGACGAGTACGAGCGCGTGGTCGAGATCCTCGGCCGCCGGCCCACCGGGGCCGAGCTCGCCATGTACTCGGTGATGTGGTCGGAGCACTGCTCGTACAAGAGCAGCAAGGTGCACCTGCGCCAGTTCGGCGAGAAGGCGCCCGAGAACGACGCCATGCTCGTCGGCATCGGCGAGAACGCCGGTGTCGTGGACGTCGGCCAGGGCTACGCGGTCACCTTCAAGGTCGAGTCGCACAACCACCCGTCGTACGTGGAGCCCTACCAGGGCGCGGCCACGGGTGTCGGCGGCATCGTCCGCGACATCATCGCCATGGGCGCCCGCCCGGTGGCGGTCGTCGACCCGCTGCGCTTCGGCGCGGCCGACCACCCCGACACCAAGCGTGTGCTGCCGGGTGTCGTCGCCGGCATCGGCGGCTACGGCAACTGCCTGGGCCTGCCCAACATCGGCGGCGAGGTCGTCTTCGACGCCTGCTACCAGGGCAACCCGCTGGTCAACGCCGGCTGCATCGGCGTGATGCGGCACGAGGACATCCACCTCGCGAAGGCGTCCGGCGCGGGCAACAAGGTCATCCTGTACGGGGCTCGTACGGGTGGTGACGGCATCGGCGGCGCGTCGATCCTGGCGAGTGAGACCTTCGACGACGCCAAGCCGTCGAAGCGCCCGGCGGTCCAGGTCGGTGACCCCTTCCAGGAGAAGCTGCTCATCGAGTGCACCCTGGAGGCCTTCAAGGAGAAGCTGGTCGTCGGCATCCAGGACCTGGGCGCGGCCGGCCTGTCCTGCGCGACCAGCGAGCTGGCCTCCAACGGCTCCGGCGGCATGCGCGTGACGCTGGACGACGTCCCCCTGCGCGACTCGACGCTCTCGCCCGAGGAAATCCTCATGAGCGAGTCGCAGGAGCGCATGTGCGCGGTCGTCGAGCCGGAGAAGGTCGACCGCTTCCTGGAGATCTGCGAGAAGTGGGACGTCATCGCCACCGTCATCGGTGAGGTCACCGACGGCGATCGCCTGGAGATCTACTGGCACGGCGGCAAGATCGTCGACGTCGACCCGCGCACGGTGGCCCACGAGGGCCCGGTCTACGAGCGCCCGTACGCCCGCCCGTCCTGGCAGGACGCCCTCCAGGCGGACGACGCGAACAAGCTGCCGCGGCCGGCGACGAGCGAGGAGCTGAAGGACCAGGTCCTGAAGCTGGTCGGTTCCCCGAACCAGGCCTCCAAGTCCTGGATCACGAGCCAGTACGACCACTTCGTGCAGGGCAACACGGTCCTCGCCCAGCCCGAGGACTCCGGCATGATCCGGATCGACGAGGAGACCGGCCTCGGCGTGGCCCTCGCCACGGACGGCAACGGCCGGTACGCCAAGCTCGACCCGTACACGGGCGCGCAGCTGGCGCTGGCGGAGGCCTACCGGAACGTGGCGACGACGGGCGCCAAGCCGCTCGCCGTCTCGGACTGCCTGAACTTCGGCTCGCCCGAGGACCCGGCGGTGATGTGGCAGTTCGCGGAGGCCGTGCGCGGTCTGGCGGACGCCTGCCAGCAGCTGGGCACACCGGTGACCGGCGGCAACGTCTCGCTCTACAACCAGACGGGCGAGGCGGCCATCCACCCGACCCCGGTCGTCGCGGTCCTGGGCGTCATCGACGACGTCACCCGGCGCACGCCGGTCGCCTTCCAGGAGGAGGGGCAGCTGCTCTACCTCCTCGGCGACACACGTGAGGAGTTCGGCGGTTCGGCCTGGTCGCAGGTCGTGCACGACCACCTCGGCGGTCTGCCGCCCAAGGTGGACCTGGAGCGTGAGCGGCTGCTCGCCGAGATCCTGATCGCCGCCTCCCGCGACGGCATGATCGACTCCGCGCACGACCTGTCCGACGGCGGTCTGATCCAGGCGGTCGTCGAGTCGGCGCTGCTGGGCGGCAAGGGCGCGCGTCTGATCGTCCCGGACGGTCTGGACGCCTTCACCTTCCTCTTCTCCGAGTCGGCGGGCCGCGCGGTCGTGGCCGTGCCGCGTTCGGAGGAGGTCCGCTTCAACGACATGTGCGGTGCGCGGGGTCTGCCGGCCACCCGTATCGGTGTCGTGGACGGCGACTCGGTGGACATCCAGGGCGAGTTCACGCTCCCCCTGTCCGAGCTGCGCGAGCTCCACGAGGGGACGATCCCGGCCCTGCTGGCGTAGTCACGCACGAAGGCCCCGCCCCGCCGGTCATGGCGACGGGCGGGGCTTTCGCATGTTCGGCCCCACCTCTTGCACGCAATTACGTAGTTCCGTAATATCCACGGCGTGGAACTGGAACAACGTGTCGCCGACCTCGAACGACGACTGGCGGCCCTGGAAGGCGCCCACCGCGCCGGACCCCGCCTCGACGCGGGCGACTTCTGGGCGCTGAACGGGCTGAAGGAACAGCTGTCCGAGCTGGGAGCCGCCGACGGCGGTGTCCTCTACACCGGCTCCGTACGCCTGCCGACCGGCGAGCAGTACGCGTGGCAGACGGGGGCCCTGACGGAGGGGCTGCTCGAGGACGACTGGGCGCCGGTCGCCGAGTCGCTGGCGGCGCTCGGCCATCCGGTCCGGCTCCGGCTGCTCCGCGAGATCCTCGGCGGCCGGCGCACCGCGGCGGAACTCGCCGAGCTGGACGAGGTCGGCACGACCGGCCAGATCTACCACCACCTGCGCCAGCTGACCGGAGCCGGCTGGCTGCACACGACCGGGCGGGGCCGCTACGAGGTGCCGCCGGGGCGGGTCGTACCGCTGCTGGTGGCGGTGGCGGTGGCGACGGCACGTCCGTGAACGACTGAATCCGCGACCGAGCGAACCCGCGACCGACCGAACCGGGGGAACGATGTCCGTACGCAAACTCGCCAAAGTCACCTACCGCGGCCTGCAACTGGTGTTCCTCGGCCTGGTGATCGCTCATACCGCGCTGGACCTGGGCTATCCGTGGTGGTGGAACTTCCTGCCGATCGCCCTGGCCTACGCGATCCTCAGCGTGTCGAACCGGTGGGGTGGCGCGCCGGACAGCCCGCGCGCGGCCCGGGGGCCGGTCGAGGTCGAGCCGCCCGTCACCGGCCGCTGGACCGCGCTGAACAGCCCGGCCGACCGCACCCCCAGCCACGGCACACACGCCTACGGCCAGACCTACGCCATCGACGTCGTCGCCGAGCCCGAGCCGGGCGCCCGCCCGGGCTTCCGATGGCTGTGGCCGCTCGCACGCCGCAACAGCGCCTTCCCCGCCTACGGCGCGCCGCTCCTCGCGGTCGCCGACGGCACCGTCGTACGGGCCGCCGACGGTCAGCGCGACCACCTCAGCCGTACGTCGCTGCTCGCGCTGCTGTACCTGATGGTCGTGGAGGCGTCCGTACGCGACCTGTCCGGCGCCCGGCGCATCGTCGGCAACCACGTCGTCCTCGACCTGGGCAACGGCACCTACGCGCTCTACGCCCACCTCCAGCGCGGCTCGCTCACCGTCCGTGAGGGGGACCGGGTGACCGCCGGACAGCCGCTCGCCCGCTGCGGCAACTCGGGCAACTCCACCGAGCCCCACCTCCACTTCCAGCTGATGGACGCCCCCGACCCGGACACGGCCCGCGGCGTCCCCTTCACCTGGCGCGGCATCGGCGTCCCCCGCAACCGCGAAGCCTTCGAGACGCCCTCGGCGGCATCGCAGCGCGCATAGGCTGATCTCCATGCCCCCGGCCAAGAAGCGCGCCCGCAGCTACGACCCCGCCAAGATCCGCACCGCGGTGCTGACCCAGTTCGGGAACGTCCGTGAGGCGGTGCGCACCCTCACCCCCGACCAGCTCGCGCTGCCCACCCGGCTGGGGGACTGGACGGTACGGGAGCTCGCCGCGCACGTGACCATGGCCGTGGAGACCGTCAGCCGCAACCTGGAGCGCGAGGAGCCGGCGAAACCGGAGCTCGCGCTCCTCGACTGGCCCTTCGCCACCGCCGCCCGCGCCGGCGACATCGCCGACGGCACCCGCGACCTGGCCGCCGCCAACCCCGACCTCGACGCCCTCTACGCCCGCACCGAGGAGCGCCTCGGGCGGAGCCTGGCGGACGCGCCCGGCACCCGCGTCCTGGCCGCCCGCACCGGCGCCATCACCCTCGCCGACTACCTGGTCACCCGCACCGTCGAACTCGTCGTCCACACCGACGACCTCAACGCCGCCGTCCCCGGCCTCGACATCCCCTACGACCGCCAGGCCCTCGCCGCCTGCACCCGCCTCCTCGCCGACGCCCTCGCCGCCAAGGCACCCGGCGGCTCCACGGAGGTGCGGATCCCGCCCTACGCGGTGGTGCAGTGCGTGGCGGGCCCGAGGCACACCCGGGGCACCCCGCCCAGCGTCGTCGAGACGGACCCGCTGACCTGGATCCGGCTCGCGACCGGGCGGCTGGCCTGGGCACAGGCTCTCCAGGACGCCCACGTGAGCGCCAGTGGCGAGCGGGCGGACCTTTCGGCCCACCTGCCACTGATGGCATAAGGGGAACCGATCCCCCCGGGTCCCCCGTCGAAGTGGCATGGACAGGCAGAAGCAGCGCATGACCCTGACGGCAGCCGCCATGCTCGTCCCGCTCATGGCGGCCTGCGGCAACGAGAAGGCGGACGGCGGCAGCGGTTCGGTCGGTGCCGGGAAACCGGTGACGGTGACGGGCGTGCGGTGGAACGTGGACAGCGTCACCACCGACGGAAAGACCCAGAAGGCCCCCACCGGCGCCCACGTCACCATCGACAAGGGCCGGGCCGAGGGCAGCCTCGGCTGCAACAACTTCAGGGCCGACGCCACCGTCGAAGGCGACCGCATCCGGCTCGGCAGGACCATGTCCACCCAGATGGCCTGCGAGAACAAGCCCATGGACTTCGAGCAGACCCTCGTCGGCATGCTCTCCGGCCGGGAGTTTCAGACCCGGGTGGACGGCGACCGCCTCACCCTCACCACGGGCCAGGGGGAGACCGTCCGCCTGACCAAGGCGAAGGACGCCCCGCTGAGCGGCACCAAGTGGACCGTCACGACCCCGGACACCGACGGCCGCGCCCACCTCACCTTCGACGCGAAGAAGGGCACGGTCTCGGGCAGCCTCGGCTGCAACAAGGTCAACGCCGAGGCCACCGTCCGCGACGGCGATATCACCCTCGGCCGCCCGGCGACGACCCGAATGATGTGCGAAGACTCACTCATGTCCGGCGAGAAGGCCCTGCTGCGACTTTTCGACGGGAAGCTGAAGTACGGAGTCGATCACCAAACTCTGACGCTGACCAGCGAAAACGGCACGCGTGTGCGAGCCGTCGCCGAGTAGTGATCCGCTGAAAAGTCCGGTATCCCCAATTCGGACCAGTGGACGACCTCGCCTACACTCGGTGGCGTGCCACGTGGTGACGGACGACTCAACCACGACCTGCTCCCCGGTGAGAAGGGCCCCCAGGACGCTTGCGGCGTCTTCGGTGTCTGGGCTCCGGGCGAAGAGGTCGCCAAGCTCACGTACTTCGGGCTCTACGCCCTCCAGCATCGAGGCCAGGAATCCGCGGGAATCGCGGTCAGCAACGGCTCACAGATCCTCGTCTTCAAGGACATGGGCCTCGTTTCCCAGGTCTTCGACGAGACCTCGCTCGGTTCGCTCCAGGGTCACATCGCGGTCGGTCACGCCCGCTACTCGACCACCGGCGCCTCCGTGTGGGAGAACGCCCAGCCGACGTTCCGCGCGACCGCGCACGGCTCCATCGCGCTCGGTCACAACGGCAACCTCGTCAACACCGCCCAGCTCGCCGAGATGGTCGCCGACCTGCCCAAGCAGGAGGGCGGCCGTACGCCGCGCGTGGCGGCCACCAACGACACCGACCTGCTCACCGCGCTCCTCGCGGCCCAGGTCGACGAGGACGGCAAGCCGCTGACCATCGAGGAGGCGGCCGGCGAGGTCCTGCCCCAGGTGCGCGGCGCCTTCAGCCTCGTCTTCATGGACGAGAACACCCTGTACGCCGCCCGCGACCCGCAGGGCATCCGCCCCCTGGTCCTCGGTCGGCTGGAGCGCGGCTGGGTCGTGGCCTCGGAGTCCGCGGCCCTCGACATCTGCGGCGCCGCCTACGTCCGCGAGATCGAGCCGGGCGAGTTCGTCGCCATCGACGAGAACGGCCTGCGCACCTCCCGATTCGCGGAAGCGAAGCCCAAGGGCTGTGTCTTCGAGTACGTGTACCTGGCCCGCCCCGACACCGACATCGCCGGCCGGAACGTCTACCTCTCCCGCGTGGAGATGGGCCGCAAGCTCGCGAAGGAAGCCCCGGTCGAAGCCGACCTGGTCATAGCGACCCCGGAGTCCGGCACCCCGGCCGCCATCGGCTACGCGGAGGCCTCCGGCATCCCGTTCGGCGCCGGCCTGGTGAAGAACGCCTACGTCGGCCGTACGTTCATCCAGCCCTCGCAGACCATCCGCCAGCTGGGCATCCGCCTGAAGCTGAACCCGCTCAAGGAAGTCATCAAGGGCAAGCGCCTGGTCGTCGTCGACGACTCGATCGTGCGCGGCAACACCCAGCGCGCCCTGGTCCGCATGCTCCGCGAGGCGGGCGCCGCCGAGGTCCACATCCGGATCTCCTCGCCGCCCGTGAAGTGGCCCTGCTTCTTCGGCATCGACTTCGCCACCCGCGCCGAGCTCATCGCCAACGGCATGACGATCGACGAGATCGGCACCTCCCTGGGCGCCGACTCCCTGGCCTACATCTCCATCGACGGCATGATCGAGGCGACGACCATCGCCAAGCCGAACCTGTGCCGCGCCTGCTTCGACGGCGAGTACCCGATGGACCTCCCGGACCCCGAGCTGCTCGGCAAGCAGCTCCTGGAGACGGAGCTGGCCGCCGGCCCGGCCGCCACGGCCGCCGCCGACGCGATCCGCCGCCCGTAGGCAGCCCGCACTACCTGCTGTACGACACGAAGGTTCTCATTAGCCATGTCTGAGACAACTGGTGCCAGCTACGCAGCCGCGGGCGTCGACATCGAAGCGGGCGACCGCGCCGTCGAGCTGATGAAGGAGTGGGTGAAGAAAGCCCAGCGCCCCGAGGTCCTCGGCGGCCTCGGCGGCTTCGCCGGACTCTTCGACGCCTCCGCCCTGAAGAACTACGAGCGGCCCCTGCTCGCCTCCGCCACCGACGGCGTCGGCACCAAGGTCGACATCGCCCGCCGGCTCGGCGTCTACGACACGATCGGCCATGACCTGGTCGCGATGGTCATGGACGACATCGTGGTGTGCGGCGCCGAGCCGCTGTTCATGACCGACTACATCTGCGTCGGCAAGGTCCACCCCGAGCGCGTCGCCGCCATCGTCAAGGGCATCGCCGAGGGCTGTGTGCTGGCCGGCTGCGCCCTGGTCGGCGGCGAGACGGCCGAGCACCCGGGCCTGCTGGGCGAGGACGACTTCGACGTCGCCGGCGCCGGTACGGGCGTCGTGGAGGCTGACCGGCTGCTCGGCGCGGATCGCATCCGTACGGGTGACGCGGTGATCGCCATGGCGTCCTCCGGACTTCACTCGAACGGGTACTCGCTCGTCCGGCACGTCCTGTTGAACCAGGCCGGTCTCGCCCTGGACACCCATATCGACGAGCTCGGCCGCACCCTCGGCGAGGAGCTGCTGGAGCCGACGAAGATCTACTCGCTGGACTGCCTGGCCCTGATGCGCACCACCGAGGTGCACGCCTTCAGCCATGTCACCGGCGGCGGACTCGCGGCCAACCTCGCCCGGGTCGTCCCGGACGACCTGCACGCGATCGTCGACCGCTCCACCTGGACCCCGGGCCCGATCTTCGACCTCGTCGGCAAGACGGGCAACGTCGAGCGCCTGGAGCTGGAGAAGACGCTGAACATGGGCGTCGGCATGATCGCGATCGTGCCGCAGGAGTCCACCGAGGTGGCCCTGGCAACGCTGGCCGACCGCGGCGTGGACGCCTGGGTGGCCGGAGAGATCACGGACCGGGGCGAGCACACCACTGGTGCCGCCCTGATCGGTGACTACGCGAACTGACACGGGGGGCGAACCCCACGGGACCTTGCAGGCAGCACAGAACCCGGTCGGTGATTTTCGGTCACCGACCGGGTACATGCTCAGTGCAAGGTCAAGCGCCGCGACGGTGTTGCGAGGACTGGTCGTCCTCGTCTTCGTCGTCGTCCTCGTAGAGGTCGGCGTACCGTGCGTACAGGTCGTCGTCCTGATCATCGTCCTCGAACGGCCCGCCGTTAGGCGGCTGCGGATTCGAAGGCGATGCACCCAGCTCCTCGGCCAGGCGTGAGAGGTCAGTCCCACCGCTGTTGTACTTCAGCTGGCGGGCGACCTTCGTCTGCTTGGCCTTGGCCCGGCCGCGCCCCATGGCTCGACCCCCTCAACGACGGGGCTCGACGGCCCCAGAGTCTTGACACGCGTTCATGGTCCGGAACGGCCCCTCCGCAGAGAGACCGGTCCGTAGGGCTTCCACGGTACCTGAGCCCGCGCCCATACGGTACGTCGCCCGCATGACGTGCCCGCGCCCAGGACCTTCGAGGCGCCCCGTCCTCGCTGGTCAACCGCGATTTTAACCACTTATCGGCGGTCGACCCGCCGGTAGAAGTGAGAGTTCTCTCTAACTGCCCACCGACGGGTACCGGCCAAACGTACGAGGGCGCTCCCGGATCAGCGCGCCCGGCGGGCCGCGGCCGCGTCGTGCATGCGCTGCTCGGCGATCCGGTCGGCCGCGGCAGCCGGCGGAATGCCGTCTTCCTTCGCACGTGCGAATATGGCCAGCGTGGTGTCGAAGATCTTCGCGGCCTTCGCCTTGCACCGCTCGAAGTCGAAGCCGTGCAGCTCGTCGGCCACCTGGATGACACCGCCGGCGTTCACTACGTAGTCCGGCGCGTAGAGGATCCCGCGGTCGGCGAGGTCCTTCTCCACGCCCGGGTGGGCGAGCTGGTTGTTGGCGGCGCCGCAGACCACCTCGGCGGTCAGCACCGGCACGGTGCCGTCGTCCAGCGCCCCGCCCAGCGCGCAGGGCGCGTAGATGCCCAGACCGTCGATGCGGATCAGCTCGTCGGTGTCCTTCACGGCCATGACGTCCCGGTGCCGCTCGGTGATCCGCCGTACGGCGTCCTCGCGCACGTCCGTGACGAAGACCTCGGCGCCCTCCTTCACGAGGTGCTCCACCAGGTGGTGGCCGACCTTGCCGACGCCGGCGATGCCGACCCGCTTCGCGCGCAGTGAGGGGTCGCCCCACAGGTGCTGCGCGGAGGCCCGCATGCCCTGGTAGACGCCGTAGGCGGTGAGGACGGAGGAGTCGCCGGCGCCGCCGTTCTCCGGGGAGCGGCCGGTCGTCCAGCGGCACTCGCGGGCCACGACGTCCATGTCGGCGACGTACGTGCCGACGTCGCAGGCGGTGACGTACCGGCCGCCGAGGGAGGCGACGAACCGGCCGTAGGCGAGGAGCAGCTCCTCGGTCTTGATCCGCTCCGGGTCGCCGATGATCACGGCCTTGCCGCCGCCGTGGTCGAGACCGGCCATGGCGTTCTTGTACGACATCCCGCGGGCGAGGTTCAGCGCATCGGCGACGGCCTCGGCCTCGTTCGCGTACGGATAGAAACGCGTACCGCCGAGCGCGGGGCCCAGGGCGGTGGAGTGGATGGCGATGACGGCCTTGAGGCCGCTCGCGCGGTCCTGGCAGAGCACGACTTGCTCATGTCCCCCCTGGTCCGAGTGGAACAGGGTGTGCAGTACATCAGCAGGTGCGCCGGTTACGTCGGTCACTGTGGTGACTCCTGAGTAAATTGCGGCGGGTGGAGACGAGCTCCCGTGCGGGTGGCGGGGGCTGTTGAGCACGAGATTAGAGCCTGACGGGCCCGCGGACCGCACAGTGCTCAGGATCACCTCCGACCGGAGTACACCCGTGCGACGATTTGCATAGATTTCCCGCGCGTTTGTGAGTGGGTTCCGCAGGTTTTCGCGACGATGGGCGGGGGAGGGAGCAGGCGTGCCCAAGGTGTCCTCGGTGATCGTCCCCTACGCGACCTATCTGCGCGTGTACGAACCGTTGGCCGCCTTCGCGGAGCCGGAGCGCAGCCACTGGGCCCGCTACGCCCGCCGTCCGGACCGTCCCTCGTACCAGGACGAACTCCGCAGCGCCCTGGCCGACTTGGCGCCCACCCCGCCGGTCCTGGTGCCGGTGCACGAGAGCGAGGACGCCTTCGTGCTGGAGGTCGACGGTGTCGTCTGCGTCTGCCCCTGGCGCACCCGGCTGCGCGGCTGGCAGGCCCTGGAGGAGCTCTCCGAGGAACTCCCGCCGCCCGTCCTGGACGCGGTCCTGCCGCCCTTCCTGCGCCACCAGGCGGCCCAGGACTACGAGCGCTGGCTGGCGGTGAACCCGGACGCCCGGCCGTGGATCCGCACGGCGACCTGGCAGGTGCCGATCAGCTGGTTCGTGCTGGTCACCGACGAGGAGCGCGAGTACGACAAGGGCGACAGCGACGACAGCCCCCCGGTGCTGCGCTACCGCACGCCCATGGTCCAGGCCCGGCGGCGTGTGGCCCGGGGCCTGCGGGCCCTGAAGGAGGCCATGGACGAGGGGCCGCTGATCGACGGCCTGGTGGACGTCGGGCGCTGGCTGGAGGAGTTCCACCCGCGCTCGCTCGTGGAGCTGGACTACGGCGGCCTGGTGCACGCGGTGCCCGCCGGGACGCTGGAGGACGACCATTCGGCGGCGGACGTGGCCGAGGGGATCGCCGCGCTGCGCCGGGGCGACGGGGCGGCCGCCGGGGAGGCGTACGCCCGGCTGGTGACCCGGTGGCGTTCCGTACGGGATCTTCGGTCGGCGAACTGACCGCCGACCCGACCTCTGGCCCGACCTCTGACCTTCGGTTCCTACGGACCGCTCGCGACCGGTCACGAACAGGCGTTTGACGTACCGCCCGTTTTGGGGTTACGTCCTCGCACCGACGTTGCTGAAGTGTGCTCTGCGTCTACTGACGCCTTGTCAACAACGGACGTAGGTTCCGATCCGGGCGTACCGCTCAAGTAGGCCAAACGTGACGGACTGCACGTACATGGCCCTTGCGCCCCTTGCCCCTCCTCATGCCAAAATAGGACAAGGAGTCCGGGGGGCTCCTTCCGTCCCGATGTGCTGCATTGTGGGCGGAATCTCAGCATTGCACGCTTTGGGGGGTCTGGTGACTCCTGATCGTCCTGTGACTGATCGTCACAGTGGCGTGACTGTCCGCTATGGCATGGTCCATCGGCTTCCGTCGCTGATGAACACCTGGGAGGGCAATTCCATCGGTTTGGCCGACGCGGCTGGACAGATGGTGTAGTTGTAGTGCCGAGGACAAGCCGTTCGTCCTATAACCGACTCGACTCGCGTCCGCCATTTCGGGCAACGCGGGTCAAGGTGCAGAATTTAGAGGAAAGAACCGAGAAGGTTCGGTTCTCCCGAGGAGGCCGCTCATGACCGCTCGCACCCCTGATGCCGAGCCGCTGCTGACCCCGGCTGAGGTCGCCACCATGTTCCGTGTCGACCCCAAGACGGTCACGCGGTGGGCGAAGGCCGGCAAGCTCACGTCGATCCGCACGCTCGGCGGGCATCGCCGCTACCGCGAGGCCGAGGTCCGCGCTCTGCTCGCGGGCATTCCGCAGCAGCGCAGCGAGGCCTGAACAACTGAATAACCGGGCAAACCGGCTGGTCCCCCATCAGCCGTGACGTCCGGAACCACAGCTCCAAGCGACGCGGGTTCTGCCCCAACAGGCCCCACGCCCACGCCAGTCAGAGTTCTTCAGGCATACAACAGGGTGCGTCGTCGATCGCGCTGGACTCCGCCGGGTCCAGCGCGATCTTTTTTGTGCGCCGGCTGTCGGACTCGTGGCCTGGCTGTGAGCGGCCTTGTCGGAGTCTGGGGAGGGGTGTCGGATGCCCTGTGTGCGGCACCGCCGAAGGGGTGCAATTGCACATATTAAATTGACCCATTGTAGGTGGAGGGTAAGTACCGCACTTTTCAAAACTCATGCGGTGACACCCGTCACATACCGAGCGGCTTGTTAGCCCCGCTCCGGGTGCGGTAGTGAAACCGTTCGGCTCCAGCAGTCCGTGTGCGAACGGGTGTTGAGGTCGGCCTCCGGTCAGGCTCGCGCCGGGCTCTCGTTCTCGACGGCCCCCTGGGAGGCCTGGGCGGGCTGGGCGGACTCCATCGCCAGCCGCAGCAGGTGATGGCAGATCGGACAGTGGCGAGTGAGATGCCGGTACGACGACGCGGCCGCCAGGTGCGCACGGAGCAGGGCCCGCGTCTCGTGCCTAGCCGATGCCGCCATACGCCACCTCCGGAAGGCCGAACGGGGAACGGCCCTGGTTTCTGGGTACCGAGGGATTGAGAGGCCGTCAAGACGGCGTGAGAGCCCGCGAGGGGGCATCGCGCAGGTCAGGGGCGCACGGGCGCACAACGAAAGAGCCCGGATCCGAAGATCCGGGCTCTTTCACTGCGGTCCTGACGGGATTTGAACCCGCGGCCTCCACCTTGACAGGGTGGCGAGCACTCCAAACTGCTCCACAGGACCAGGTTTCGCGGCGCGATTCGTGCGTTGCGCTGCGAGAAGAGACTCTACAGGAGGGTGGGGTCCTGGTCGAACTCACCCTGCGTGTGCCACCCGTTACGGCACCGCCGCGTCGATCGCCTTCACGATCCGCTTGTCGGAGACGGGGTACGCCGTGCCCAGCGCGTGGGCGAAGTAGCTGACCCGGAGTTCCTCGATCATCCAGCGGATGTCCAGGACCGATGACGGCACCGGCCGCCCCTGCGGCATCTGCTCCAGGAGCCAGGCGTACTCGTCCTGCATCTCGTGGACCTTCTGCATCCGTGTGGTGTCCCGCTGGACGTTCGTCGGCATCTGCTGCAGACGCCGGTCCGCGGCCACCAGGTAGCGCATCAGGTCCGGCATGCGACGCAGACCCGACTCGGTCACGAAACCGGGCTTCACGAGGGCGTCCAGCTGCCTCCGTACGTCCTGGAGGTTCGGCAGCAGCGCGGGGCTGCGTACGGCCTTCAGACGGCGTTCACAGGCCTGCCAGGCGGCCAGCACCTGCCGCACCTGCCCCACCGTACGGACGGTCGTGTCGACGATCTCGGCGCGCACCTTGTCGTACAGCTTCCGGTACGACTCCTCGTCCCACGCCGGCCCGCCGAAGTCCGCGATCAGCTTGTCGGCGGCCGCCATCGCGCAGTCGTCGAACAGCGCCTGGATGGAGCCGTGCGGATTCGCGGACAGCGCCAGCTTCTGCGGGTTCGTCAGCTTCTCGGAGGCGAACTTCGCCGGGTTCACCGGGATGTTGCGCAGGATGAGGCGGCGGGTGCCCTTCCACATGGCCTGCTGCTGCTCGGCCTCCGTGTCGAAGAGGCGCACGGAGACCGTGTCGCCGTCGTCGACCAGCGCCGGGTAGGCCTTCACCGGCTGGCCGGCCCGCCGGGTCTCGAAGACGCGGGTGAGCGTGCCGATCGTCCAGTCCGTGAGGCCCTTGCGCTCCAGGGACTCGCCGCCCTGGCGCTCCGCGGTGGCCGCGGCCGCCTGGGAGAGGGCCTTGCGGGCCTTCGGCCGGAGCCTGAGCTTCAGCGCCTCCAGGTCCTTGTCCTCGGCGAGCTTGCGGCGCCGTTCGTCAACGATCCGGAAGGTGATCTTCAGGTGGTCGGGGACCTTTGACCAGTCGAAGTCCTCGGCGTCGAAGGGGACTCCCACCATGAGCCGCAGCTCGCGGGCCATGGTCGTGGTGAGGGGCTCCTGAAGGGGGACCGCCTTGTCCAGGAAGGCCTTCGCGTAGTTCGGCGCGGGCACGTAGTTGCGGCGGATCGGTTTGGGCAGGGACCGGATGAGCTCCGTGACGAGCTCCTCCCTGAGGCCCGGGATCTGCCAGTCGAAGCCCTCGTCCGTGACCTGGTTGAGGACCTGGAGCGGGATGTGGACGGTCACGCCGTCGGCGTCCGCGCCCGGCTCGAACTGGTACGTCACCCGGAACTTGAGGTTGCCCTGGCGCCAGGTGTCCGGGTAGTCGTCCTTGGTGACCTCGCCCGCCTTCTCGTTGATGAGCATCTCGCGCTCGAAGTCGAGGAGGTCGGGCTGTTCGTGCCGCTTGTGCTTCCACCAGGAGTCGAAGTGGGCGCCGGAGACGACGTGTTCGGGGATCCGCTGGTCGTAGAAGTCGAACAGCGTCTCGTCGTCGACCAGGATGTCCCGGCGCCGGGCCCGGTGCTCCAGCTCCTCGACCTCGGTGAGGAGTCTGCGGTTGTCCGAGAAGAACTTGTGGTGCGTGCGCCAGTCGCCCTCGACGAGCGCGTTCCGGATGAACAGCTCGCGGCTGACCTCCGGGTCGATCCGGCCGTAGTTCACCTTCCGCTGCGCCACGATCGGCACGCCGTAGAGCGTGACCTTCTCGTACGCCATCACCGCGGCCTGGTCCTTCTCCCAGTGCGGCTCGCTGTAGGTGCGCTTGAGGAGGTGGCCGGCGAGGGGTTCGACCCACTCGGGCTCGATCTTGGCGTTGACGCGGGCCCAGAGGCGGGACGTCTCGACGAGCTCGGCGGACATCACGAAGCGCGGGGGCTTCTTGAAGAGGGCCGAGCCGGGGAAGATCGCGAACTTGGCGTTGCGGGCGCCCAGGTACTCGTTCTTCCCGGTGTTTCTCCCGCCCTCCGCCCCGGCGTCCTTCACGTCCTTCATGCCGATGTGGGACAGCAGGCCGGCGAGGAGGGAGACGTGGATGCGGTCGGCCGGGGCGTCGTCCTCGTTGAGGTGGATGCCCATCTGCTTCGCGACCGTGCGCAACTGGCTGTAGATGTCCTGCCATTCGCGGATGCGAAGGAAATTGAGGTACTCCTGCTTGCACATCCGGCGGAAGGAGGACGAACCGCGCTCCTTCTGCTGCTCGCGGATGTAGCGCCAGAGGTTGAGGTAGGCCAGGAAGTCGCTGGTCTCGTCCTTGAAGCGGGCGTGTTGCTGGTCGGCCTGGGTCTGCTTGTCTGCGGGGCGTTCGCGCGGGTCCTGGATGGACAGCGCGGCGGCTATGACCATGACCTCGCGCACGCAGCCGTTCTTGTCCGCCTCCAGGACCATGCGGGCCAGCCGCGGGTCGACGGGCAGCTGGGCGAGCTTGCGGCCGGTGTCCGTGAGCCGCTTGCGGGGGTCCTTCTGCGCCGGGTCGAGGGCGCCCAGCTCCTGGAGGAGCTGCACGCCGTCGCGGATGTTGCGGTGGTCCGGCGGGTCGATGAAGGGGAACTTCTCGATGTCGCCGAGGCCGGCCGCGGTCATCTGCAGGATGACGGAGGCCAGGTTCGTCCGGAGGATCTCCGCGTCCGTGAACTCCGGGCGGGCGTTGAAGTCGTCCTCGCTGTAGAGGCGGATGCAGATGCCGTCGCTGGTACGTCCGCAGCGGCCCTTGCGCTGGTTGGCACTGGCCTGGGACACCGGTTCGATCGGGAGGCGCTGGACCTTGGTGCGGTGGCTGTAGCGCGAGATGCGGGCGAAGCCGGGGTCGATGACGTACTTGATCCCCGGGACCGTGAGGGACGTCTCGGCGACGTTCGTGGCCAGAACGATCCTGCGTCCGGTGTGGGGCTGGAAGACGCGGTGCTGCTCGGCGTGGGAGAGCCGGGCGTAGAGGGGCAGGATCTCCGTGAAGCGGTAGTTCTTCTTGGTCAGGGCGTCGGCCGTGTCGCGGATCTCCCGCTCGCCGGAGAGGAAGACCAGGATGTCGCCCTTGCCCTCCTTCTGGAGCTCCTCCACCGCGTCGGTGATCGCGGTGATCTGGTCGCGGTCGGCGTCGTCGCCGTCCTCCTCCAGCAGCGGCCGGTAGCGGACCTCCACGGGGTACGTACGGCCGCTGACCTCGACGATCGGGGCGTCGCCGAAGTGCCGGGAGAAGCGCTCGGGGTCGATGGTGGCCGAGGTGATGACGACCTTGAGGTCGGGGCGCTTCGGCAGCAGCTGGGCGAGGTAGCCCAGCAGGAAGTCGATGTTGAGGGACCGCTCGTGGGCCTCGTCGATGATGATCGTGTCGTAGGCGCGCAGCTCGCGGTCGGTCTGGATCTCGGCGAGCAGGATGCCGTCCGTCATGAGCTTGACGAAGGTGGCGTCCGGGTCGACCTGGTCGGTGAAGCGGACCTTCCAGCCGACGGCCCCGCCCAGCGGGGTGTCCAGTTCCTCCGCCACACGCTCGGCGACGGTGCGGGCGGCGATACGGCGGGGCTGGGTGTGCCCGATCATGCCGCGGACCCCGCGGCCGAGCTCCATGCAGATCTTCGGGATCTGCGTGGTCTTCCCGGAACCGGTCTCACCGGCGACGATCACGACCTGGTGGTCGCGGATGGCGTCGGCGATCTCGTCCTTCTTCTGGCTGACCGGCAGCTGCTCGGGATACGTGATCTCGGGTACGCCGGCGCGGCGCCCGGCCATCCGCTCCTCGGCCTTGGCGACCTCCGACTCGATCTCGGCCAGCACGGCGGCGCGGGCCTCCGGCTTACGGATCTTGCGCGCACCTTCGAGCCTGCGCCCGAGCCGGTGCGCGTCGCGCAGGGAGAGCTCGGTCAGGCGGGAGGCGAGGGCGCCGAGGACGGGGGCGGATTGCGTAGACATACGCGGTCCAGGATCTCATCCCGCGGATTTTTGTGGCTAACGCTTTTGTCTCCGCTGGTTCGGGCGGGGCCGCGAACCCTTCCGGAGGGTGGCACAGCGAAACCCCCGTCGAGATCTCGACGGGGGTTTCCGTTGTGGCTGGGGCCGGGGTCGAACCGGCGACCTTCCGCTTTTCAGGCCGTGTCGTGGTGGGTGTGGGCCTGATCGTGCAGGGTGCCGGTGACCTCGGTCGGCCGTGTCTGTGTGCTGCTGTTGGCGTACGGGTTGGCGTAGCCTGGGCCGGTCACAGAAGGCCCTTATCGCTGGTAGACAGTCTGTCGAGGGAGCTCCGTGAAACGACTCACGGAGCGCTGGGGGTCGGCCCCGGGTGTTGACGTGCCTTAGGCGGCCCGCGTCCGTGAGTCGCTTCACGGAGCTGTACGCGGCTCAGCGGAGCGGCGACAGTACCCGCAGCGGCATTGCATAGCAATGCCAATGCCTTACGATGCAGTGGACACCTGGGACTGCCAGGGACTGATCAGGACTCATTGAGTCTCGACGGTGCCGGGAGCCCCGAAGGGCCTGACGCGGGCTGCATCCAGCAAATCAGGCCCCCCGAGGGTGCCGCAGTCACGAGCCCGGCCGACTAAGACGCGGTCGGGCTCACTGCGTGAGCGCCTACCACCGGCCGTTCCCTACTTCTGATCAGAACCAGAAGGACTGCATCACTTCCCAGATGACTCTGAAGATCACTGGCGTCCAGTCGATGACCGCCTGCCGTTTCGAGCGGCGGCTCTCGCACTGAGCGCAGTGACCATCCGGAGAAGGCTCCTCAGCCACCTGCATCCCTCCCTTCGGTCCCAGTAGGGGCCCTGAGCGAGGCTCAGGGCTTCGCCTCACCGAGGCGAATGACTCGGTGGGACCTCTGGGGAGGAACTCAGCTCAGCATAAGGGGGTTGAGCGGGTCAGATGACCCGAGTGACCACATCTTCTGGGCTGTTGCTGCAATCCAACCACTAGATGTGGGGATGGGCTCATACATACACGCCACACGCGCGTGTTGCGCTGGTGAGAGTGCGCCCTGGCAGATACCGTCAGTCCCTACTGCGGGAACCCGGGACACTTCCAACGGTATGGCCTGCATTACTTGGCGTAACCCGTTTCCCGGGCCCAGGAGGCATCGAAGTCGTCCCCGTCGGAAGTGCCACCATCACTGCCCAGTGCTGCCGCTGCCTTCGCCACTTGCGTCAGCGGGCGTCTCCTGTGGCGAACGTCGCCTCTCGGTCGGCGACTCAGCAGCGTGACGCCACTCACCCTGGTGGGGCACTTGCCGGAGGGTTGTCGGGTCCCCGAGTCGTCCCTCAGGCGAGCCGACGGGCAAGAGGTCATGTGGCAATGCCACCTCACCCGCCGGCCGTTGGGCGAGCCACCCAGAACGCCTGTGGGGCGGCGCCTCAGTGCGGACGTGCTTGAAGCCCAACCGTTCGTAGTAGGCGTGCAGTCCAGTGTTCGTCCGCCACGTGTCGATGCGCACCCAGGTTCGCCCTTCGAGTGCCGCGAGGCGCGACATCCAGTCGATGACACGCGTGCCGAGATGCCTACCGGACGCCTCGCGAGCGACCATCAATTTGTACAGGTAGAGCGCTGATTCGGGGCGGTCGGCGTCCGTCCAGAAATCCCGGTCAACAGGCCCACGGCTGACGGTTGCTAGTACCTTGTCGCCCTCACCGATGACGACCCATGCTCGCCCTTCATCTATGCTGGCGCGCCATTTCGCGAGGGCGCGTTCGCCCGTTTCCGGGTCGCTCCACTGGTCGGTTCCCTTGGTGCGTAGCCACCGTTCCGCCTCTGTTCGAAGAGCCGTGAGGGCGGGAACGTCCTCCGCCGCTGCGGGGCGGAGGTACTCAGTCCGTGCTGACTTCATAGAGGATCTTGTGCCTGTCTCCGGGGAGGATGGTGACCATGCAGCGGAGGGGCTGGCCGTCCGCGTCATAGCCCGTTCGGGTGTGCTCTGCAACGGGTGTTGCCGCAGGTAGTGCAAGCAGTTCAGCCTCCGGGCGGGTCGGCATGCGCACCGAGATCTCGTCCACGTACTTGGCTTGCACGAGTCCCACGGAGGCCAAGATGCCGCCGGGCGCGGACACGTCCCGGGGCTCCATCAAGGGCGTACCGCTGACGAGTTCCTGAGGGAAGTACGAGTCAGCCAGTGCGTACGGCCGGTTGTCTATGAACCGGACGCGCTTGCGCGCCACAGCCAAGCCATTCTCGGGCAGTTCGAGACGCTCGCGAACGTGCGCCGGAGGCTCCACGATCGACACAGTGATGTCTTGCCGAGGGGCATTTCCGTTCTCCGAGATCACGCTTGCCCATTGGTCACCAGCCGTTCGGCCTTCAACCGCGTTGGCGTGGCGACTCCGGCTCTCCAGCGTCGTCCAGTTCCACACGACGGGCGGGTAGTCCTCGCGAACGTACTTCCCTTGGCCCTGCCCTGTTACGACGAGACCCTCCTCGATTAGGAGGCGGACGCCGGCGCGGATGGTCTCGCGGCTGTAGCCGTACTGGCTCATCATCTTCGATTCGCTGGGGAGCGCTTCACCCCCCGCCAGTCGCCCGGACAGGATCTGTTCGCGCAGGTCATAGGCAATTTCCTGAGCCTTCGTCATACCGCGTCGCACCGGCACCTTGTTCCCCTCTGCTCCGACTCCTCCGTACAAGTTAGACCAGGGGGCTTGACTCTCCAAGCGCGACTCGTGCAGTCTCTTGCCAGGCACTCCTCCAGACAAGGCGGACGGGGTGTCACGTACGGTCTTGCCGTACAGGAGGTGCGCCCGGAGGAAAGCCCCAGCTCAGACGGGGTGAATACGAAGGAAGCGTCCGTTACTTGAGAACTGCATAGGTGGGTCCCGTCTCCCCGAGTCGAAAAGACGGACCGCGCGGCCTGCGCCGCGTATTGGCCTCGCCACACCTCATCCGCTGTGGCCGGTTGCCTCCTCCGCTCGTCTCGTACGAGCGGAGCTGAGGGGAGCCGTGAGGGCTTCACCCTTCCCCAGTCGAGAGGACTGTTCATGGACCGCCTGAAGTCACAGGCCGCGAAGAACCGTGAGGCGGCGAAGGTGCTGCGCCGCCGGGGCAAGGACGTTGCCGCGAAGGAGATGGAGGCTCGGGCCGACGAGTTGGAGTCCGGCCGGGTCACCGACTGCACCGACGCCGTGAGTGGCCTCATCTCCTGGGCCTTTCGCCGCTGACCTCAGACCTGCTTCATCCATAAACGGCGCGCCCCCGGTGCTGGAACACCGGGGGCGCTGTTCGGGCCGTTTCACCTGCTAGGGAGACCACGACCCATGAACCACATCGTCACTGTTCAGGACGCTGTTACCGCGTTCGCCGACTTCATGGAGCCGACGGACGCGGAGCTGGACGCGATCGAGCAGGAGATGCCCGTCATTCTGGCGGACGTCGAGTTGCTGGACGCGCAGATCATCACGCTGGACCGCATCCCGACCGAGCTGGACAACCGGCGCCTTCGCCGGGCCCGCCGCCGGGCGCTGGCCGCGCGTCTCGCCTTGGCCAACCGCACCGCCGGCGCTGCCCTGCCGGGGGGTGCGGCATGAGCGCCACCACACGGAGTCTGACGGCCGCGCACGCTGAGGTGAAGGCGGAGATCACGCGGACCGACACCAAGACCGGTCTACTGCTGGCGTTCGTCGGCGCGGTGCTGGCCGGCGCGTGGACCGCCGCCCGGGACCTCCCTCTGACGCTCCCCGCCTACGTGGCGGGTGGGCTCGGGATGGTGCTGCTGGTCGCGGCGGCTGGTCTGCTGCTGCGTTCGACCCGGCCGAACCTGCGCGGCCGACACGGGTTCCCGCTGTGGGCCACGCTCACCGCCGAGGAGATCACCGAAGCCGCCGTAACCGACCTGGCCGCCGACATCGCCGGACTGTCCAGGCTCGCGGTCGCCAAGTTCACCATCCTGCGCCGCGCGGTCGACCTGACCATGACCGGTGGCGCCCTGCTCATCGTGGCCGCCCTGCTCACGGCGGGGGGTGCGGCGTGAAAGCCAAGACGGTCATGCCCGCTGTGGCGATGACGGCCGTGTCGATGGTGCTCACCCTGGCCGTGGTGGTGATGTGGCTGGGGGTAGCGGTGCCGTGGCCGGTTGCCCTGGTCGTCGGTCTGGGGATCGACGGGGGATGGCTGGCCACCCTCGCCTACGAACGGCGCCTTGCCGCGCAGGGCGACCACAACCGCGCCGTGACCGCCGTGGGTTGGGGCTTCGGTCTGCTCGCCACCGGTGTCCTGGTCGTCCACGCACTGACCGCTGAGGATTCGGCGGGCGCATGGCTGGCGGTGTCCTGGCTGCCGGTCGCCGCTAAGGCCCTGTGGCTCGTCCACAGCCTGTGGGAACAGACCGCGCTGACTCCCACGGCGCTGGAGTCGATCCGCGCTATTCAGCAGCAGGCGCGCGACGCGGCGGCCCTGGAACGGGCTCGGCTGCGGGCAGAAGCGGGGACGGAACAGACGCGGCTGACAGCGGTCACAGCGGCCGGCGCCCGCGTCGCCCGTGTCCAGGCCACGACCGCCAAGAAGCTGGCGGGGGCATGGTCGACCCTGGAAAGCACCCACCAGGAGAAGGGCACCACCCGGGCCCTGGCGGGCACGTCCACAGGCTGGGCACTGCCCACTTGGACCACTGCGACCGCTGATGGCGGGACGGATGCGGAGGAATCGACCAAGACCGGGATGGAACGGTCTACGGCTGAGCTGGTGGAATCGACCCCGCTCACCGTCACCCTGACCCGCCTGCCCCTGCCCGATCCCGTCCCCCTCGACATCGGCAAACCGGGCCCGGCAGGCGCCCCGATCCTGCCTCCCGTCGGCCCGGCCCCCGAGCCGATCGAGGCAGCCCCGATCCGGCCCGTTACGCGGCCGGTGGCGGCTGAATCGACCCGGCGCGTCCGGGCGACCGGCCGTGTGCCGGAGGCGGCGAAGACACCGCGTGTGCGCCGCAGCCCTGAACAGCTCATGACCGAAGCCCGCAAGCTGACGGCCAACTGGACGGATGCACAGATCACGGGCGAGGGCCTGCGCAGGGCCCTGCGCACCTCCCCGGCCAATGCCCGCATGCTGCGGGATGCGCTGCTGGCTGAGCGGGACGCGTGATGCGGGCGCTACCGGTGTTCCGGTGGCGCCTCGCCCCGGACGGCTACGCCACCCGCCGCCAACTCCGCGCACAAGGCCTACGGCCCGGTGGCCAGGACGTGGCCGCGCAGCTGGAGCGCCCCCGGCGGCGGGGCCGCCCGCCACTGGTCGCCTACCTGTACCGCATCGACTTGGCGAAGCCGGTCCGGCCGATGACCCCGGCCCGGTGGGCGGCCCTGGCCAAAGCCAATCGTGCCCGCCGTATCTGCCCCACCTGCCGCCGCGATGCGGGCTACGTCATCCCGCCGGCACTCGGCATGTGCACCCCCTGCGCCTTCCCCGAACCCTCCCTTGAGCTGAGGAGTGCCTGACATGGGCAAGCCCGACACCCGCCGCCTGGACAAGGCGATTCAGCAGACCAGCCGCAAGCTCGAAGCGGTCCAGCAGCGCGAGATGTGGCCGCTGAACAGTGCCGAACGCCGCGCCGTGGTCGGCGCCCTGGCCGGCGGCTCCTACCGCGTCGTGCGGGGCCGCAGCACCGACCGCGCTGAACGCCGCCTGGAGACGGCGTGGAACGCGGCCCAGACCCGGCTCATCGCCGAGCTGACCGCGTTGCAGACCGAGCGTCAGCGGGTCGTCAACGAGCACGCCAAGTCCCGCGCCGCGAAGAAGTCTTCGGGGTGGTGGTGACTATGGCCGCCGTCGAGACGCCCCCGGGGCAGTGCCCGCAGTGCTGGCAGCACGCCTACGACAAGAGCATTCACCGCCGCTTGAAGCCGCGACAGGACTGCCCGCAGTGCGTCGACCACATGGTCAACGGCTGCCCCTACCTCGTGCCCAAGAAGTCGTCGGGGTGGTGGTGAGCATGCCGCGCACCGCCCGCACGAACGTCCCGAATTCGCACTTTCACTGCCCGGACTGCGGGCCGCTGGTCTTCGGCGTGACCCGGGCCATCTGCGGCCACGTCATCCCCGCCCCGGTCATCGGCGACGGCCCCGAGCGCAAGTGCCCGGCCTGCAAGGCGGCCCTGCGCGCCCACCAGCGCAGCCACCGCCGCTAACCCCTTCCGGCGCCGCCCTCTGGCGGGGCGGCGCCCCTTCATCTTCTCGCCCCGTTCTAGGGCAGTCAGGAGTCTTCCCGTCATGGGTGACAACGTCGTTCACCTGCACAAGAACACCGACCCGCCCGCCGACACCGCGACCGTGACCACGCTGACCGTGGTCCCCGAACCCGCCCCGCCCGCACCCGTGCCGCTGTGGCTGCGCTCCGGGCAGGTCATCAAGGCCGCCGCCACCCACGAGAACACCAAGGCGATCGTGCGCGGGGTGGCCCGCCACAGCCTCTACACCGTCAACGGGGGCCGGATCGTGGCCCGTCGTACCTGGGACGGCCGCACCGGCTCCCGCTACGAGCGGTACATGCGCGCGGCGGAAGCCGCGGGGAACATGGAACTGGCCGCTGAGTGGGAGGAGCGGTTGCAGCGCTTCCGCGACGCGCGCCACCGCCGCCGCATGGACCTGCTGCACTCGCCCATGGACGTGGCCAAGGGCGCGGCCGTCGGCGCCGGCATGAGCATCGGCCTGCTCGTCGCTCTCGGGGTCGTGATGGCGCTCAACACCAAGCAGGTCGGGGATGTCATCACCCCGCTCAGCGCCACCATCGAGTTCATCGGCACGCTCATGCGGATCGTGCAGATCGTCTGGGGACCCGCTATCACCATCGGCCCGTTCCTGGCCCTGCTGGCCCTGTGGGCGGTCGGCCGCAAGCAGCAAGCCGCACCCCAGTGGGCCCTGCCCGCGAACGTGCGATCGGGCGAGGGGGAGCCGATCACGCCGTCCATCGTGGTCAAGGCCTTCCGCGACCTGGGTATCGCTCCGCTGAAGAACGCCATCAAGGAGATGGGCGACGCCGGCGCATCGATGCTCGGGCCGATCCGGATTGCTGGCTGCGGGGTGGAAGTCGATGTGACCCTGCCCTCGGGTGTGGCGACGAACGAGGTGCAGAACAGGCGGCGCAAGCTCGCCGAGAACCTCACCCGGCACGAACACGAGGTGTTCATCACCATCCCCGAAGCCGCCCGCACGGTGCGGCTGTGGATCGCCGACTCCGGGGCGCTGGATGAGCCGATCGGCCCCTCCCCGCTGGTCACCGACGAGACGATCACGGCGAACTACAAGACGGGCAAGGCGCCGTGGGGCCGGAACCTGCGCGGGGACGCCGCAGAACTGAGCGTGTATCAGCGGCACCTGCTCATCACCGGCCGCTCCAACCAGGGCAAGACCGCCGCCCTGCGCGCCCTGGCCCTGTGGCTGGCCCTGGACCGCACGGTGCAGTTCTGGATCGCCGACCTCAAGGGCGTGGGCGACTGGAGCATGTTCGACGGCATCGCAGAGGTGCTCATTGAGGGCCCCTCCGACGACCACGTCATCCAAGCCACCGAAATGGTCGAAGCGGCCGTGGAGGAGATGAACCGGCGCATCGAGGTCCGCCGCACCGACCCGGCCGCCGTGTTCCCGCCGCTGATCGTGAACGTGGACGAAGCGCAGGTGGCGTTCATGTGCCCGGTCAAGGGCGAGGACGGCCGTCCCTACGGCGGCGCCAAGGCCACTTCCCGCTACTTCATGGCCGTCCGCAAGATTCACAACCAGGGCCGTGCGGTCGACGTGCTGATGTGGCAGGGCACGCAGGACCCCACCGACCAGAACCTTCCCAAGCTGGTCCGCGAGGGCGCCCACACCCGCGCCTCCCTCGTCCTGGGCACCGAGACACAGTCCCGGATGGCGCTGGGCGACAAGGCCGTGGACGACGGCGCCGCCCCGCACCTGCTGCGTCAAGGGCTGGACAAGGGCACCCTCGTGGTTGCCTCCGACGGCATCCAGATGCCGGCGGGCCAGTCCTCCATCACGGTCCGTACCCACTTCATCGACGACGAACCGGCCGCCGTGATCGCCGACCGGGCCAAGGCCCTGCGCGACGGCGTCGCCACCCTGCGCGTAGTCGACCAGGGCGAGGAGCGTGACGCGCTCGCCGACGTCGCGACCGTCATTGGGGACGCGGCCCGGCTGCGGACCAACGAGGTACTCAAGCGGTTGCACGCCCTGGATCCGAAGGTCTACGGCGACCAGTGGACCAACGACCGGCTCAAGGCTCTGCTGGAGGAGCACGGCGAGGAGCCGAAGAAGTCCCATGGCGTCATGGTCGTCCACCGCGATCACGTCGCGCGGGCGCTCGCCAACCGCGACACCGACGGTTCCGCTTCCGCCGCCCAGTAGCGGGGAGGCAAGCCCGTCCGGCCTGGGGAGGCGGGGAGAACTCCCCAACCCCCTCCCCACGGCGCCTCCCCCGCGTTGATCAGCGAAAACACTGGTTCGGGGAGGCGGGGAGCCTACCTGCCCAGACCCCCGAAACGCCGCCCTCAGCGCACCCCGAAGGGTGTGCCCCTGCCTCCCCCAACACCCCTCGGAAGGGATTCCGCATGTACCCCGACCACACCCCACGGCCGCCCAGCGAAGGGGCCGTGGAAGTCCACCAGCCCACCCCGCTCCCGCCCGCCGTGACCGTGCCGACGCCGGTCATCCCGGTCCAGCCGGGCAGCGTTCCGGCCGTCGCGAGCATCGTCCTGCCCGACGGCCGCGTCGTCACCGGCTACGCCATCAACCCCGCACAGCCCGAGCCGGTCACCGCCAAGCCGCCCGTCTCGCGTGCGGCGGTGAACGTCGCCCTCGGAGGCGTCGGGTTCCTCGCGGTGTGCGGCGGACTGATCCTGCTCACCTCGTTCATCGCCGCACTCACTGCCATCATCACCCAGCTCATCACCCTGGCCGCCGTCTGCTTCGGCGGATGGATCGCCGTACAGGTCTTCACCGCGACCGGCCACAAGGGCAACACGACCGTGAACATCCGCAAGGCCGTGATCAAGCGCAACCACTTCCACGGCTAGCTACGCCAAGGGCGGCCCCCTCGTCTCGCCAAAGCCGCGGGGCCGCCCTTGTCCACCTGTCAACCACTTGACCTGTGGAGGTCTCCCAGCATGACGCAACCCACCGACATCCGGCGAGTGCGCGGCCGTCGGCCGCGCTTACTGGATCTGTTCTGCCGCCAGGGCGGAGCCGGCAAGGGCTACGACGACGCCGGGTTCGACGTGACCGGCGTCGACAAGGACCCGCAGCCGCGCTACCCGTTCCGGTTCGTTCAGGCGGACGCGATCGCGTTCGTCCTGGAGCACGGGGCTGCGTTCGACTTCATCCACGCCTCCCCGCCGTGCCAGCACGACACCGAATGCCAGCGCCTCCAGGGCAACGACCACCCCGACCTGATCGCCCCGACCCGCGCGGCGCTGGACACGACCGGCCGGCCGTGGGTCATGGAGAACGTGCGCGGGGCGGTGCCCAAGCTGCACGCTCCGGTGATGCTGTGCGGGCAGATGTTCGGCCTGGCCAACTACCGGCACCGGTACTTCGAAACCGGCGGCGGCTTCACCCTCGCCCAGCCGGACCACCCCGCCCATCTGGTGCCGCAGGCCAAGATGGGCCGCCCGGTCCCGCCGGGGCACTACGGACAGTTCGTCGGCAACTTCTCCGGCGTCTCCCTCGCCCGCCGGGTGCTGGGAGTGCCGTGGATGAACCGCGACGGCATCCGCGAGTGCATCCCGCCCGCCTACGCCGAACACATTGGATACACCGCCCTCGCCCAGCTCGCCCCCCTGCTGGGGGTGGCGGCGTGAACGGCATCCTGACCGCGAGCCTGGAATGCCTGCCCCGGCTCGCCTCCGCACTCACCAGCGCCGAACGCGGCTGGCCCGTCATTCCCCTGCACCCGTACACCAAGCGGCCGGCCGGTCACGCCGAACGGGACTGCCCCCGCACCGGCCGCTGTGCAGGCGGGCACCGCAAGCCCGAACAGCGCGCCACCACCGACCCCGACCTGATCCACGCCACGTGGGCTGCGCGTCCGTACAACGTGGGAATCGCAACCGGCCCGGCCGGGCTGCTCGTCATCGACCTGGACGTGCGCAAGCCCGAAGAGCCGAAAGGAGCGCCTGACGGCGCAGCTTCCCTTGCGGCGCTCTGCGAGCGCACCGGCCAGACCGTCCCCACGACCTACCGTGTGCGGACCGCGCGCGGCGGGGAGCACCTGTACTTCACCGCCCCTGCCGGGGTGCAGCTGAAGTGCAGCGCCAACCGTCTCGGGCCGCACATCGATACCCGCGCATGGGGCGGCTACGTCGTCGCCCCCGGCAGCACCACCCCCGACGGCATCTACGAGGTCGCCTGTGAGGCGCCCGTAGCCGAACTGCCCTCCTGGCTCGCCGAGTTACTCACAGAGCCGCACAGGCCCGCTGTGGCGCCTGTGAAGGTCCATGACGGCACCCGCGCCGCCCGGGTCGCCCTGGAGCGCGAATGCGCCGTCATCGCAGCCGCGTCCGAGGGCGGGCCGAACGGCCGCAACAACACCCTCCACAAGAGCGCCTGCAAGGTGGCGCGGTTCGTGGCGTGGGGCGACATCCCCCGGCACGTGGTGGAGGAGGCAATCCAGGGGGCGGGGGAGGCTACGGGCCTGCCGCCGGCCGAGTGCCGCACCACCATCCGCAGCGCCCTGGACTGGGTCATCGCCCACGCCACCCCGCGGGAGGCGGCATGACGGCGCCGACTCCCCCCGCCCTGGATTGCCCCACCGTCCGCCCCGTCAGGCTGCAAGCCGCTCCACAGCCTGTGGACACGGCGGCCGTGGGCGAGCCCAAAGACGCCGCCCGCAAGGGCGTCCGAACAAGCCCTGAGCCGCAGACCGCCGACCCGGGCAACCCCACACCGGAGCGGCCCGGCCTGCGCATCTACGCCCCGCCGGTCTACCGCGACCACTACGACGGGGCCCGCTGGTCCAAGCGCTACGGCGACACCCCCACCGCCGCCTACGCCTGCCGATGCGGACAGACCGGCAACGCCACCGGCGCCCGCGCCGTGGCCGCGCTGCTCACCCAGTACGACATCCACCGCGACACCTGCCCGCTCCGGAACCGCGAGGAAGGAAGGGCCGCCGCATGACCGACCCCATCGACGGCGCCGCGCTGCTCGACGAGGTGGAAGCCTTCCACCGCCGCTTCAACGTCTTCCCCACCGATGCCGCGTACGTCGCGGTCGCCCTGTGGGACGCGCACGCCCACCTGCTCGACTGCTTCGACTCCACCCCGCGCCTGGCGTTCCTCTCCCCCGAGCCCGGCTCGGGCAAGTCACGGGCCCTGGAGATCGTCGAAACCCTCGTTCCGCAGCCCATGACGGCCGTCAACGCCTCCGCCGCCGCCCTGTTCCGGGCTGTGTCCGGGCCCAACGGCCGACCGACGATCCTGTTCGACGAGATCGATACGATCTTCGGACCCAAGGCGGGGGACAACGAGGAACTGCGCGGATTCCTCAATGCAGGTCACCGCCGCTCCGGGGTCACCTACCGGTGCATCGGCGACGGCGGCAACCAGACCGTTCAGGCCTTCCCGTCGTACTGCGGGGTTGCGGTCGCCGGTCTGGGCTCCCTCCCGGACACGATCATGACCCGATCGGTCATCATCCGCATGCGACGGCGTGCCCGCAACGAACACGTCGAGTCCTTCCGGGCCCGCATCCACGAAGCCGAGGGACACAAGTTGCGTGACCGTCTCGCGGCGTGGGCCGAGCAGGCTCGCGCACAGGTTGTGGACGCCTGGCCGGACATGCCCGACGGCGTCACCGACCGCCCAGCGGACGTATGGGAACCCCTGCTCGCCGTCGCCGACGCGGCCGGCGGCGAATGGCCCACCCGGGCCCGCGAAGCATGCGTGACCCTGGTCACCGCGTCCAAGGCCAACGACAAAGGCAGCCTGGGCGTCCGGCTGCTGACCGACCTGCGCGATCACGTCATGGTCGGCATCGACCGCCTGCCCACCGTCGCCATCCTGGACCGACTCAACGCCCTCGACGACGCCCCCTGGGCCGACCTGGGCGGCAAGCCGCTCGACAACCGGCGGCTGTCACGGATGCTCGCGGAGTACATGACGGCCGACAACGAGCCCATTACCTCCCGCAACATCAAGACCGCCGGGAGTGTCCTCAAGGGCTACTACGCCGCCGACCTCCGGGACGCCTGGGCCCGCTACTGCCCCCCACCCCCGGAAAGTCCGCTACTTCCGCTACCCGGCACTGAAAACGCCGCCTGACCAGCACTAACGGGGTAGCGGCAAGCACCACAGCGAGCCGCTACCCCGCCGCTACCCATCCGCTACCGCTACCCCTTCCCGCTACCCCACACAGGCCCCTGACCTGCGAGGTAGCGGCGGTAGCGGAAGTAGCGGCCCTCAGAGAGGCCCCCGAAGGACTGTCCCCGAGGAGTCACCGCATGAGCTCCGCCTTGCCCACAAGTCACCAGGCCCTGACCGTGCCCGAGGTCATGAGCGCACTCCGAATGAGCCGCTTCAAGGTCTACGACCTGATCCGGACCAAGCGGCTCCCGAGCTTCACCGAGGGGCGCTCCCGCCGTATCCCGGCGGACGCGCTCGCCACGTACATGAAGAACCGACTTGAGGAGGCCGCCTAATGGCGAAGCGTGCCAACGGCGAAGGCAGCATCACCAAGCGCAAAGACGGCACCTTCCACGGTCGCGTGTACGTGACCACGACCAGCGGCATCCGCAAGCGGGTCTCGGTCTACGGCAAGACCCGTGACGAGGTTCGCGGAAAGATCACCGAACTCCAGGCGCAGGAGAACCAGGGCATCCCGGTGCCCGACACGAACATGAACCTGGAGGACTACCTGACCTACTGGCTCGCGGCCGTGGTCAAGGTTCACCGTCGGCCCAAGACCCACCAGGGCTACGAGAGCGTGGCCCGCGTCCACCTGGTGCCAGGGCTAGGCCGGAAGAAGATCCGCACTCTCCGTGCGGCAGAGGTCCGGACGTGGCTCGCCCGGGTCGCGTCCGAGTGCCAGTGCTGCAAGCACGGCTGGGACAAGGAGCGGTCCGAACCGGAGTGCTGCGCGGCAGGGGAGTGCTGCAAGACCCTGCTGTCCCGCCGCATGGTGCAGTCCATCCACGCGGTACTCCGCAACGCGCTGCAGAACGCCGTACGAGAAGAACTGATCGTGCGGAACGTCGCCCAACTCGTACAGGTCCCCACGCCGTCCTACGACACCGGGAAGGGGCTCAGTGTCGCTGACGCGCGGCTTCTGCTGCGCGAGTCCGCTGAGGACCGGTTGCACGCCCTCTACGTGCTCGCCTTGGTCCTTGGGATGCGACGCGGTGAGTTGCTCGGACTGCGCTGGGACGCGGTGGACCTGGACCGCGAGACGCTGACCGTGGAGCGTGCGCTACAGCGCGTCGGCGGTGAGCTGAAGCTGGTCAAGCCCAAGACCCTGGCGTCAGTCCGTACCGTCCCGCTCCCGCCCGTCGTCGTGAAGGCGCTCACCGAGCACCGCGAGCGACAGGCACAGGAACGAGCGGCGGTCGGCATGGAGTGGAAGGAAAACGGGCTGATCTTCACGTCCCGCATCGGCACCCCGCTGGAGCCGGACAACCTCCGGCGGAGCTGGTACCCCCTCCGCAAGCGGCTCGGTATGGAGATCCGGTTTCACGACCTCCGGCACTCCGCCGTCTCACTCCTGCTCGATCTTGGAGTCCCGCCGCACATCGTTCGGCAGATCGTTGGCCACAGCGACATCGGAGTGACCATGAAGGTCTACGCACACGCGTCGCTGGACGAACAGCGGAAGGCACTCCGGAAGCTCGGGGACACCCTCTCATGAGGGCGTTGGCGTACCGGTTGGCGTAGACGGCACGAAAGAGCCCCTCCCCGATGGAGACGGAGAGGGGCTCAAGCCCTGGTGAGGGCGGCGGTGGCTGGGGCCGGGGTCGAACCGGCGACCTTCCGCTTTTCAGGCGGACGCTCGTACCAACTGAGCTACCCAGCCACGAGGTTTCACGTGAAACCTCAGCGGTCCTGACGGGATTTGAACCCGCGGCCTCCACCTTGACAGGGTGGCGAGCACTCCAAACTGCTCCACAGGACCAAGCGTGTCGTACGACAGTGTCGCACAGGGTGGTGCGTGCCCCCAACGGGATTCGAACCCGTGCTACCGCCTTGAAAGGGCGGCGTCCTAGGCCGCTAGACGATGAGGGCTATCGGCCCGCCTGGGCGCTTCTCAGCGCGTCGGGGACGTGAGAAGCATATGGGATGGCGGAGCTATCGCCAAAACGGTTTAGGGGGAGGCGGAGGGAGCGCCTTCCGACGGGGTGCTCGGGGACGGGCTCGCGCCCGGCTGGTTCTCCTCCGGGAGGTGGCGGCTGACCTCGGCCGTCGTGAGGCCGAGGCCGCCCAGTTCGATCTCGTCCCAGGCCTGGAGATGACGGGTGTCCCGGTCGAAGTACAGGATCGACGCCTCGATGGGGTCCGGGTGCTTGCCCTCGATGGCGCGCAGGCCGCTGCCGCCCGTGGAGCCCTCGATACGGAGCCGGGTGCCGTACTTCAGGACTTCCATCTCGTCGTGGTGGACGTGGCCGGCCAGCACCAGCGGCACCTCGCCGTCGACCTCGCGGGCCGCCGACGGCTCATGGGCGATGGCGATGTCCACCGGGCTGCCGGCCGTGCGCTGGTCGCGCAGGGCCGTGGCCAGGCGGGCGCCCGCCAGCTCCTGGGACTGCTCGTTGCCGGGCTGCTTCGAGCGGTCCGGGGTGAACTGGGGATCGCCGATGCCCGCGAAGCGCAGGCCCTTGATCGTCTTCGCGCGGCCGTCGTCCAGGACGTGGACGTTCTTCAGGCCCTCCAGATAGCGCTGCGTGATCATCGAGTCGTGGTTTCCGCGGACCCAGACGTAGGGCGCGCCGAGGTCCTCGATGGGGTCCAGGAAGCCGTTCTCGGCGGCCGTGCCGTGGTCCATCGTGTCGCCCGAGTCGACGATCACGTCCACCTTGTACTGCTCCACCAGCGAGGCGATGATCTTCCAGCTCGCCGGGTTCAGGTGGATGTCGGAGACGTGCAGGACCCGGATGGTCGAGGGGTCGGGCGCGTAGGCCGGAAGGGTCGAGGTGGCGTCGTAGAGCTTGGTCACGTTGGTGACCAGACGGGCCAATTCCTTCTGGTAGACGTCGAATTCGGTGACGATGTTGCGCGCGTTGCCGACCAGGGAGGGGGCCGAGGTGAGCAGCCCGGAGAACTTGGGTTCCAGGACGGAGTCGGGGCGCCAGGTGGCGTACGCCGTGCCGCCCGAGGCGGCGAGGAGGGCGAGCGCGAGGCCGCCGGCCGCCAGGGCGCGGCGCGGGCGGCGGTAGACCGCGAGGCCGAGGGCGGTGGCGCCGCCGACGACCGCGACGCTCGAGCGGACGGCCAGGTCGAGGGTGCCGCGTCCCACGTCCTCGGTGACCTCGTCCTGGAGGCCGGAGAGCCGCTCGGGGTGGTCGACCAGGGCCTGGGAGCGCTCCGGGTCGAGCTGGTCGACGTTCACGTCCAGGCGGACGGGGGCGATGTGGCTGTCCAGCTGGAGGGCGCCCAGGGGCGAGATGTTGATCTTTGTGCCGCCGGTGAAGGAGGGCCGCAGCGTCATGGTGGTGTTCATGGGGCCGACCGGGACCCGGACATTGCCCACGACGAGCAGGCCCAGCCAGGCGCCGAGGAGGACGACGGCCACGAGTCCCACCGCACGGGTCCACGGGTGCGGCTGCGGCACGAGTTCGATCGTGGCCGGGGCCTGCCGGGAGCGGTAGCGGCGGGTGAGGGTGCGCGGGGCCTTGAGGATCGGGTTCAGGACGCTCAGGACTGCGGCGGGGACGCGGGCCATTGGTCCCGTATGCCCAAGTCCCGGGCCGGATATGCGACGCCGGAAGGCTCTCGTACCGCCCGGTCGTGGCCGACAATGGGCCTGTGCTGGAGATGACGCGCGAGGAGTTCGAGGAGCTGGTCGCCGAGGCGCTCGACCGGATCCCGCCGGAGTTGACGCGACTGATGGACAACGTCGCGGTGTTCGTCGAGGACGATCCGCCCTCGGACGATCCCGAGCTGCTCGGGCTGTACGAGGGGACTCCGCTGACCGACCGGGGCGAGTGGTACGCCGGTGTGCTGCCGGACCGGATCACCGTCTACCGGAATCCGACGCTGCGGATGTGCGAGTCGCGGGAGGACGTCGTCGCCGAGACGGAGATCACAGTGGTGCACGAGATCGCGCACCACTTCGGCATCGACGACGCGCGCCTTCACGCCCTGGGCTACGGCTGAGCGGGTTGTGAATACGGGGCGCGTGTCCTCTTGTGGGCGGCGGGAGTTGGAGGTGTTGACTCCCTCACCCTTCCCGGAGGTGGCCCCGTGCGCCCCTTGTACGTTCCCGTCCGCCTTGCCGCCACGGTCGTGGCCGTCGCCGCTGCCGCCGGCTGTATGAGCGTCGGCGACGACGACGCGGGAGGGAGCGCCAGGCCGTCGCACTCCGCCGGGCGGCACGGCGGGGAGGCGCCCGACGGCGGGTCCGCGGCGGCGGGCGGCGGTACCGGGGCCGGTGCGGCGGCGGCCGACGGCGAGCGCGGGCACGGCAAGGGCAAGAAGGGGAAGAAGGGCAAGGACGGCGGGGCGGGGGAGCAGGCGTCTCCGGGCGTGTCGCCGTCCGCCGTGGTGAGCGCGTCCGCGCCCGGGCGCGACAAGCCGGGGAAGCCGGTCAAGCCCACGCCGAAGCCACCGGCTCAGCCGACGCCCACCCGGACGGCCGAACCCGAGCCCACGCCGACGCCGACCGAGGTGACGACGTCGCCGGAGCCGTCGGACAAACCGGAGCCGTCGTCGTCGGCGCACGAACCGCCGGGGCCGCAGCTGGCGCAGCGGGAGCCGGCACCGGAGGCGGGGTCGCCGGCGTAGCCCTGCCGGCCTGTGCCGTCGGACGGAAAAATTCGGGGCGGGAAAAATCCGGGGCGGGAACAATTCCGGGGGGCGGCCGGTTGGCAGACCACGGGAGGTTCTCCGGGCCACTGGCCGGCGGAGGGCGTCCCACCTGTCTCCTGCGGAGTCCGGTTTGCCTTGAGGGGCCCGGAGTGCGTATGGTGGCAGATCGTTTGATCCCATCTTGCCCGGCGCCACTGCAGAGCGCGCCGTGTGGCGCGTACTCTCTCCCTTGCCGTGGTGGACCGCATTGAGGCGGTCGTATTGCGAATCGCGAATCACGGAGTTGACGGGCGCGTGCCGACGAGACTCCGGAAGGTTTCGCATTCGCATGTCCATCGCCAGTACTGATCACGTCGTCGTGCCCGAGAACGAGGCAGCCGAGGACGCCCCCGAGGCCACTTTCGCCGACCTCGGTCTCCCCGAAGGCGTCGTCCGCAAGCTCGCGCAGAACGGCGTGACCACCCCCTTCCCGATCCAGGCCGCGACCATCCCGGACGCCCTGCTCGGCAAGGACATCCTCGGCCGGGGCCGCACCGGCTCCGGCAAGACCCTCTCCTTCGGTCTGCCCGCCCTGGCCACGCTGGCCGGCGGCCGCACCGAGAAGCACAAGCCGCGCGCCGTCATCCTCACGCCGACACGTGAGCTCGCCATGCAGGTGGCCGACGCGCTCCAGCCCTACGGCGACGTCCTCGGCCTCAAGATGAAGGTCGTCTGCGGCGGCACGTCCATGGGCAACCAGATCTACGCCCTGGAGCGGGGCGTCGACGTCCTGGTCGCCACGCCTGGCCGGCTGCGCGACATCATCAACCGCGGCGCCTGCTCGCTGGAGAACGTGCAGATCGCCGTTCTCGACGAGGCCGACCAGATGTCCGACCTGGGCTTCATGCCCGAGGTGACGGAGCTGCTGGACCAGGTCCCCGCGGGCGGTCAGCGGATGCTGTTCTCCGCGACCATGGAGAACGAGATCAAGACCCTCGTCGACCGGTACCTGAACAACCCGGTCAGCCACGAGGTCGACGCCGCCCAGGGCGCCGTGACGACCATGTCGCACCACATCCTCATCGTGAAGCCCAAGGACAAGGCGCCGGTCACCGCGGCCATCGCCTCCCGCAAGGGCCGCACGATCATCTTCGTCCGGACCCAGCTGGGCGCCGACCGCGTGGCCGAGCAGCTGCGCGACTCCGGTGTGAAGGCCGACGCGCTCCACGGCGGCATGACGCAGGGTGCGCGGACGCGGACTCTGGCCGACTTCAAGGACGGGTACGTCAACGTGCTCGTCGCCACCGACGTCGCGGCGCGCGGCATCCACGTCGACGGCATCGACCTGGTGCTGAACGTGGACCCGGCCGGCGACCACAAGGACTACCTGCACCGCGCCGGCCGTACGGCGCGTGCCGGCCGCACGGGCACGGTCGTGTCGCTCTCCCTGCCGCACCAGCGGCGTCAGATCTTCCGGCTGATGGAGGACGCGGGCGTCGACGCCACGCGCCACATCATCCAGGGCGCCGGCGCCTTCGACCCGGAGGTCGCCGAGATCACCGGCGCCCGGTCGATGACCGAGGTCCAGGCCGAGTCGGTGGGCAACGCCGCGCAGCAGGCCGAGCGTGAGGTCGCCCAGCTCACCAAGGAGCTGGAGCGGGCGCAGCGGCGTGCGAACGAGCTGCGCGAGGAGGCCGACCGGCTGCTCGCGCGGGTCGCGCGGGAGCGCGGCGAGGAGCCGCAGGCGGCGGTGTCCGAGGAGTCCGCGGAGATTCCGGCCGGCGTCGAGCTGTCGGTGCCGGAGCAGCGGACCGCGCAGGACGTGGAGCGCGCCGAGGCTTCCTCCGCGCCGTACGAGCGTCGGGAGCGGCGCGAGGAGCGCGGCGGGGCCGGGCGTGACCGGTACGCCGACCGGGACCGGTCCTTCGACCGCGACCGCGGTGGCCGCTCCTCCGACCGTCGTGACGACCGTGGCGGCAGCCGTTCGTTCGAGCGTCGTGACGACCGCGGCGGGTTCAACCGTGACCGGGACAGGGACCGCGACCGTGGTGGTCGTTCCTTCGACCGCGACCGTGACCGTGGCGGTTTCCGCCGGGACGACCGGGGCGACCGTGGTGAGCGCGGCGGCTTCCGTCGTGACGACCGGGGTGGTCGCTCCTTCGAGCGTCGCGACGACCGTGGCGCCAGCCGTTCCTTCGAGCGTCGCGACGACCGTGGCGGCAGCCGTCCGTTCGAGCGTCGTGACGACCGCGGCGGGAGCCGTCCGTTCGAGCGTCGTGACGACCGCGGAGGCTTCCGCCGGGACGAGCGCACGGGGCACCGAGGCAGCGACCGTCCCTTCAACCGCGACCGCCGGGACGACCGTCCGGGCTTCCGTTCCGGTGGGCACGACCGTCCCGGGCACGACCGCCCGCAGGGTCGTCGTGACGACCACCGTGGCGGTGCTTCCTTCCAGCGCCGCGAGGACAAGCCGCGCTGGAAGCGCAACGGCTGACGCACCGGCGTGACGAGCGCCGTGGTCCCCGCTCCCGCGGGGGCCACGGCGCTCCGCCGTTCCGGCAGGGTTTTCACACCTCCGGCACGGCCGGGTCACCGATACCCGATCGGAGACTCGGCCTCGTCCGGCTATGCTCGTGGGGGCGACATCGCCTGGGCCCTTAGCTCAATTGGCAGAGCAGTGGACTTTTAATCCATTGGTTGTGGGTTCGAGTCCCACAGGGCCTACCGAAGGCGGGCGGGGGAAACATCCCCCGGCCTGCAACGCGGCGCCCGGGTCGGCTTCGGCCGGCTCGGGCGCCGTTGTGTTTCCCGAAGGTCCTTGACCTCAAGCGAGGTTGAGTTTCTACGGTCGGTCGGGTCGAGGTAGCCCAGACCAAGCGGGAGGACCTGCCGTGGAGTACTCACACAGCGATGCCGAACTGATCCAGCAGCCCATCGGCTACTGGAGCTGGGCCGCCCACAAGGCTGTCGTCAGCCGCACCCGGGCCGCCCTCGCGGGGATCGGCACCACGCAGCCGCAGTGGTGGGTCCTCGCCCAGGTCGCACGAGCCGACCGTGCCAAAACCCGGCACGAGGTGTCCCGTCTCCTCGAGAACTACCTCGACACGGGCTCGGAATCCATGGAGCGGGAGATCGACGCCATGATCGCCCAGGGCTGGATCACCGAGGACTCCGAGGGGCGCCTGGCCCTCACGGAGGAGGGCAGGGCGTTCTACGACAAGGCCGCGGCACTCCAGGACGAGCTGTGGGCGGAACGGCACGCGGGCATCTCCGACGAGGAGTACCTGACGACCCTCAAGGTGCTGCAGCGGTTCATCCACAACACGGGCGGCCGCGCCTGGCACCACTGAGGGCGTCCGCTAGCCCGTCGCCAGCATCCCCGAGCGCAGGCGGGCCACCGTCCGGGAGATCAGGCGGGAGACGTGCATCTGGGAGATGCCGAGGCGCTTGCCGATGTCCGCCTGGGTGAGTTCCTCGACGAAGCGGAGGTGGAGGATGAGGCGCTGGCGCTCGTCGAGTTCGGCGACCAGGGGGGCCAGCGCGTGGAAGTCCTCGACGAGTTCGAGGGCCGGGTCCTCCTCGCCGATGAACTCGGAGAGCGTGCTGTCGCTGTCCTCCGAGTCGCCGGTGACCGCGGCGTCCAGGGACGAGGAGAGGTAGCCGTTCGCCGCGACCTGGGCCTCGACGACCTCCTCCTCCGAGAGGTTCATCAGCGCCGCCAGCTCCGCGACCTTGGGCGCGCGGCCGAGGCGGGAGGCCAGTTCCTCGGTGGCCTTGGCGAGCTCCGTACGGGCTTCCTGAAGGCGGCGCGGCACGTGCACGGCCCAGGACGTGTCGCGGAAGAACCGCTTGATCTCGCCGATGATGTACGGCACCGCGAAGCTGGTGAACTGCACCTCGCGGGAGACCTCGAACCGGTCGATGGCCTTGATCAGCCCGATGACGCCGACCTGGACGACGTCCTCCATGGACTGGCCGCTCGCTCGGAACCGGCGGGCCGCGAACCGCACCAGCGACATGTTCATCTCGATGAGCGTGTTGCGCGCGTACTGGTATTCGGGGGTGCCCTCCTCCAGCACGGCGAGCCGCTCGAGGAACTGCCCGGTCAGCTCGCGCGCGTCCTGCGGTGCGAGCTTCTGGGGCTCGGCGATCTGCGGCAGTTCCTCACCGGTGTCGGTGCCGGAATCCGTCGTCGTGCCGATGCGCGTCGTCGCCGTCACGGGCCCTCCCTCGTCGTCCGGCCCGCTCTCGTCCCCCGTCAGGCCACCTCCAGGCCGCTACCCGCCGACGCCCCGCTCATGCCCCGTGTTCTGCCCGCCGAGACGTTGACCACAGTCGGTGCAGGTCGGGGCGGTGACGGGGTACCCGCACGGTCGGCTCACGGTACGGGCAGGAGGGCGGGGCGGTGCGGCACGGAGGAGTTGGCGACGGGACACGTGGGGCGGACAGTTGTCGTTTGACAACTATAGTCATGGGACAACAATCTAGCCGTGACGTGTGGGCGCGGGGGAGGATCCGGAATGTTCGTCCCGGTGCCACGACGGGCGGTTCAGGCAGTGCGGGTACCGGACGCGGCGGAGTCGTCGGTGTCGTCGTGTATCTGGGCCGCGGCCGCGTCGCAGAACGCCTCCAGCCCTTGCAGCAGCGCGACCCGCTTGGCGGCGGGCATCTGGTCGAGCACCGCGCGCAGCGTCTGCTCCCGGCGGACGCGCAGGTCGGCCAGGAAGGCGCGGCCCCGCCCGCTGAGGTGCAGCTGTACCTCGCGCCGGTCCGCCGCGCTCACCACGCGTTCGACGAACCCGGCCGCCTGGAGCCGGTCGCACAGCCGGCTGGTGGAGGGCGGGGTGGAGGCGAGGGAGTCGGCGAGGGTGCGCAGGTTGATGCCTTCGTGGTGCTCCAGGATGAGCAGCACGCGCAGCTGGGACGCCGAGGCGGGTGCCGTGGAGGCCCGGCCCCAGAGGACTTCCAGCAACTCCGCGGCCGTGGAGGTCACACGTGCGACCTCTGCTGGCTCAGGGCGGGGTCGGAGGGAAGTCACAGTCACACTCTCGCAGGCACCGGGATGGCCGTCAGCGTACTAGGCGTGCCGCGGCCCAGGGCCGTCACCGGCCCCCCGGACCGAGGGCCGTGTCCGAGGACCCCGGAGCTGTCCGGAGTGATGTCCGACGAGGATCAAGGATTGGGCTTCGACCATCGTGATGACGATCGTGAACAGACTCGTCGCCGCCGAGCGCGCCCTGCGCACGGCGGCGCCCCATCAACTGCTGGACGCGGTCCGTCGTGTACTGACCGATCAGTACGCGGCGGACTCCGTCGAGCTGTACCTGGCCGACTACGGACTGACGGTGCTTCAGCCGGTGTCCGTGCTGCCGCACACCCTGCAGCCGGTGTCCGTCGCCAACAGCCCGGCGGGCCGGGCCTTCGGCGCGCAGGAGCCGTACGTGGAAACCCTCTCGGGTGACTCGCCCGACGGGGTACGCGTGCATCTGCCGGTCACCGTGCGCGGTGACCGCCTCGGCGTGCTGACGGTGACCCTGCCGGGCGGCGAGCACGCCGACGGCCGCATCGGCGAACTGGCCGAGATCGCCGAGGTGCTCGGGCACGAGATCGTCGTGGCCGAGCGGGACACCGACCTGTACCTCCAGGCACGCCGCAGGGACCGGCTCACGCTGGCCGCCGAGATGCAGTGGCAGTTGCTGCCGGGCCGCTCCTGCGTCCGCCCCGAGTACGAGCTGGGCGCCCAGCTGGAACCGGCGTACGCGGTCTTCGGCGACAACTTCGACTGGTCCGCCACGGCCGACCGGCTCAGTCTCTACGTCACCAACGGCATGGGCGAGGGCATAGAGGCCTCCCTGCTGACGAACCTGGCGATCAACGCCCTGCGCAACGCGCGCCGGGCCGGTCTCCCGCTCGCCGACCAGGCGGCCCTGGCCGACCAGGCGGTGTACGCCCACTACCGGGGCCGCTGCTACCTGTCCGTGCTCATGCTGGACATCGAGCTGGCCACCGGGCGGGTCCGGGCGGTGGACGCCGGTTCCCCGCGGCTGCTGCGGCTGCGCCGGGGCGCGGTGGAGCGGGTGCCCTTCGACGCCCAGCTGCCGCTCGGCATGTTCGAGGAGACCGACTACGTCGCCCAGGAGTTCACGGTCGAGCCCGGCGACCGGCTGGTCTTCGTCAGCGACGGGGTGTACGACGTCGCCTCCCCGGGTGGTGAGGCGTACGGGGACGCGGCCCTGGCCCGGGCGATCCAGTCGACCCGGCTGCTCCCGGCCGCCGAGGTGCCCCGGGCCGTCCTGCGCGAACTGTCCGGCCACCGCGGCAGGTCCGTCCCGGACGACGACGCCCTGGTGGTGTGCCTGGACTGGCGTGGGCGGAACGGACCGGGGAAAGCGGAGGCCAGGAGATGTGTGTGAGCGGCTGTTTGGCGGAGCCGTACGTCGGCCCTAATGTTTGTCATACGGCAAGTAATGGCGAGGTGCCGCAGCGCGACCTCGGTCCGGCCCGTGCAAGGGAGCGATGCAAGTGTCGGTGTCGGTATCGGAAGAGAACACGGAACAAGAGCCGCCCGCACAGCAGGTGAGTGCCTTCCTCGAACGGCGTCGGGAGCAGATCGCCCAACGGTGGGCGGACGCCGCGCTGTTCCGCACGGTCTTCACCGTGTCCCGCGACGAGGCGGTGGAGGCGGGCAGGTCCGTGGCGGCTGCGCTGGCCGCGGTGGCCGCCACCGGGCGGCTGGACGACCTCCGGGCCTCGGGATTCGCGGCGGTGCGTGACCAGTTGGGGCGGATGGCGGCCTCCCGCGCCCGCATGGGCATCGACACGGACGCGCTCGCCGACGAGGTGGCCGCCCTGCGCGAACCGGTGACCGAGCTGCTGCGCGCCGAGTTCCCCGACCCGCACGCACCCGAGGCCCAGGAGTGCGTGCTGGCCCTCACCGTGCTGATGGGCACGCTGCGTCTGGTCGTACTGGAGACGACGGTCAGCGCGGGGGAGGAGGTGATCGCACGGCAGCGCGAGCAACTGCACGAAGTGGCCACCCCGGTGATCAAACTCTGGGAGAGCACCGTCGCCGTACCCCTGATCGGCACGCTGGACAGCGCGCGCAGCCAGGTGGTCATGGAGAGCCTGCTGGACGCGATCGTCGCCGAGCGCGCCCGGTTCGCCATCCTCGACATCACCGGCGTGCCCACGGTCGACTCGCTGGTCGCCCAGCATCTGATGAAGACGGTGGCCGCGGCGCGGCTGATGGGCGCCGAGTGCATCGTCTCCGGTATCCGGCCCGCGATCGCGCAGACCATCGTCCAGCTGGGCATCGACCTCGGTACGGTGCTCACCCGCGCGAGCCTGGCGGACGCCCTGGCCTACGCGCTCAGCCGGCAGGGCGTCGAGATCGCGCCGCTCCGGCCGGCCGCCGCGGGCACGCGATGACCGGCCCGAACGGGCCCTCGGGGAACGGGCCCGCGGGATCAGGGTCCCCGGTCGCCGGGTCCTCGGTCGCCGGGCCCATGGGCGGGCACGGCTTCACGGTTCCGGTCCTCCGGCTGGGTGACATCCTGCTGGTCACCCTCCAGGGCGAGCTGCACGACGGGATGGCCGAACAGCTCCAGCAGGACATCACCGACCGCATCGCGCACACCCGGGTGACCGGCGTGGTCATCGACATCTCCGGCGTGGACATCGTCGACTCCTTCCTGGGGCGGGTCCTCGCCGAGATCGCCGCCGGAGCCGGACTGCTGGCCGCCCGTACGGTGCTGGCCGGGATGCGTCCCGCAGTGGCGATCACCCTGGTCGAGCTGGGGCTCACCCTGCCCGGACTGCGGACGGCCCTGGACGTCGAACGCGCGATGGAGCTGCTCACCGCGGGTGAGCGGCAGGGCGAGGGGAGTCCGTGATGCGGGCCTCCCGCCATGCCGCCCCGGCCAGCCTGCCGATCGGCTCGGACGCCGACCTGGCCTGGGTACGGCAGCAGGTCCGGCAGGCCGCCGCCGAGCTCGGTTTCGGACTGGTGCAGCAGACCAAGCTCGTCACCGCGGCCAGTGAGCTGGCCCGCAACACCCTCGTCCACGGCGGGGGCGGCCATGTGGAGATCACCCCGCTGGAGACCGGGCCGTCACCCGGCCTGCGGCTGGCCTTCGTCGACCACGGACCCGGCATCCGTGACCTGGACCGGGCGATGACCGACGGCTACACCAGCGGCGGCGGGCTCGGACTCGGCCTGAGCGGGGCCAAGCGGCTGGTCCAGGAGTTCGAGGTGGACAGCCGCCCCGGTGAGGGGACCACCGTCACCGTCACCGCCTGGGCCACGGTCGTGCCGTCGGCCCGGCCGGGGTCGTGATGAGCAGGGTGTGGGACGTCCCGGTCGACGACTCGACCCGGGTGCGGGACGTCCGGGTCGCGGCCGAGGAGGCCGGCGCGTGCGCCGGGCTCGGCCCGCACCGCATCGCGACCGCCGCGCTGGTGGCGACGGAGCTGGCGACCAACCTGGTGCGGCACGCGGACGGCGGGTACGTCCTCATCAACCTCGTCGAGAGCCCACCCGCCGACGGCCGGCGCCCGTCCGTGCAGCTCGTCGCGCTCGACCACGGTCCGGGCATACCGGACGTCGCGGCGGCGATGCGCGACGGCTACACGACCGCGGCTTCCCTGGGCGCCGGCCTCGGCACGTGTCGGCGCATAGCGAACGACTTCGACCTGCACAGCGCACCCGGCCGGGGCACCGTGGCCATGGCCCGTATCGACCACGAACCCCCCGTCGGCCGGTACCGGACGGCCCCGCGGAGTCCGCGCGCCGGTGGCGTCAACGTCCCCCTCGGCCGGGCCGAGTATTCCGGTGACGCCTGGAGCCGGGTCTGCACCGGTGACCGTCTGACCCTCCTGCTCGCCGACGGGCTCGGTCACGGACCCAAGGCGGCGGAGGCGTCGGGCGTCGCCGTGGACGCGCTGCGCGACGTGGCCGACCGGCCGCCCGCCGAGATGCTGCGGCATCTGGGCCGGTCCCTGCGCCGCACCCGGGGCGCGGCCGTCGCCGTGGCCCAACTGGATCTCGGGTCAGGGCAGTTGCACTTCGCCGGGATCGGCAACGTCGGCGCCCGGCTGCGCACCGACGGCAGCTGGAGGGCGATGCTGTCCCAGCCCGGCATCGTGGGCGCGCAGGCCCCGGCGTCCGTGTCCGTGCAGCGGGAGCCGTGGCGGGACGACAGCCTGCTCGTCCTGCACAGCGACGGCCTGCCCGGCCGCTGGACGCCCCCCGACGACACCGTGCTCCTCGGGTGTGACCCGGCGGTGGTGGCCGCGGTGGTCCTCCGCGACGCGGGCAGCGCGGCCCGCCCGGTGCGGGACGACACGTGTGTGGCGGTGCTGGGCGGGGGCGGCGGGAGCCGTCAGGGCTCGGGGGGTTGAGGGGCGGACCTGCGGGGTCGAGGGGCGGATCTGCCCCTGACGGCGCTACGGCGTCCTGAATACGGCGCTATGGGCGCTACGGCTTTACGGCTCGCCGGGCGGGGGGTCGGTCCGGGGAGGAGGGCCAGCCGCGTCAGGCCCGGCGTCCCGCTCGGCCCCGTCGACGCGCGGGATCTCCGCGCGCCGTGCCGCCAGAAACCCCCGCAACCCCCTGCTCAGCGCCACCCGTTCCGCCGGTTCCATCGCCGCCAGCGCCGTGGTCAGGGCCCGTGCCCGGCGGCCGGCGACGTCGCCCAGGACGTGCCGCCCGTGCGTGGTGAGCCACAGTTGCACCTCGCGTCGGGTGTCCGGGTGCGGGGCGCGTTCCAGGAGGCCGGCCGCCGCCAGGCGGTCGCACAGGCGGCTGGCCGTGGGGAGGCCGATGTCGAGCCGGTCCGCCAGGGCCGTCAGGTTCAGGCCGGGCGCCGCCTCCAGGGTGCGCAGTGCCCGCAGCTGGTGCAGGGACAGCCGCAGGGAGGCGTCCTGCGCGGCGACCGACCACAGAGCCGTCAGGCTCTCCACGGCCTCGGCGATCTGCGCCGCCACGGCCTCCGGGCCATCGCCCCGTCTCCTCGCCCGGGGATCGCCGGGGCCGTCGAGATCGGTCACGAAACGGTCACTTTCCATAAGCTCCGGGTACTGCAGAGGTCGCCCTCTTTCAAAGGCTGTACCCGATGAGCCAAGGGGCAAGCCGCCCCGTTCACGCACCCGGCCGGGCCTGGAGGCTCAGCCCGCGCTGAGCCCTGTCAGCGCGGCGAGCGGCAGCGTGTGCTGGGTCTGGAGGACCTTCGCGCGCAGGTACCGGACATTGTGCGCGGTGGTGAAGACGCCCGTGGGGACGCGGTCGCGGACTGCCACGCCCAGATCGCGCAGCTGGGCGGCCTTGTCGGGGTTGTTGGAGAGCAGGTCCAGCTCACCGACGCCCAGGGCCCGGAGCATCTGGGCCGCCGCCGTGTAGTCGCGGGCGTCCTCCGGCAGCCCCAGGGCCGCGTTCGCCTCGTAGGTGTCGAGGCCCTCGTCCTGGAGGGCGTACGCGTCGAGCTTGTTGTAGAGGCCGATGCCCCGGCCCTCCTGTCGGAGGTAGAGGAGCACGCCGCCGCGCTCGGCTATGCGCTCGACGGCCTCGCGCAGCTGCGGGCCGCAGTCGCAGCGGGCCGAGCCGAACACGTCCCCGGTCAGACACTCGGAGTGCAGCCGCACCAGCGGAACCTGCCCGGGCTCGCCCAGGACGACGGCCACGTGCTCCTGGCCGTCGGCCAGGCCGTGGAAGGTGACGACTTCGGCGTCGACCTCGTAGCCGTCGTGGAAGCGCAGCGGGACCCGGACGCGGGAGCGCGGGGTGGCGAGGACAGCGGGGGTGTCGGGCATGCGGGGCCTCCGGGTTCCGTTCCTGTTCGGCTGCACAGCCGTCGGCTTGCAGTCTGCTTCAGATTTGAAGCAGATCCACGTCCGGAACCCTACCCTTGCTTTAAATTTGAAGCAATGAGAAGCGGTGAGACCGAGGTGTGTTGTGAGGTGAGTCACGAACAGGCCGTGGAGGACCTCCGTCGCCACGGCACGTCGTCCGACGCCGGCCGCGTCCCGTCCTCCTGGAGCCCCTGCGCGATCGCCGTGGAGATCTCCTCCAGCTGCTCCACCTGCTCCTTGCTGAGCCGGTCGAACAGGAAGCTCCGTACCGTCTCGACATGCCCGGGCGCCGCCCGGTCCAGTACGGCGAACCCGTCGTCCGTCAGGGCCGCGATGCTGCCCCGCTTGTCGTACCGGCAGGCCTCGCGCCGCACCATGCCGTCCTTCTCCAGCCGCGTCACCGCGTACGTCAGCCGGCTGCGCGTGATCTTCAGGCGCTCGGCGAGATCGGTCATGCGCAGCCGCCGTTCCGGGGACTCCGACAGGACCGACAGGATGGAGTAGTACAGGTGCGGCATGCCGGCGTCCTGCTGGAGCTGCCGGTCGATCGCGTCCTCCAGGAGCAAGGAGGCGGCGATGTACGCGCGCCAGGCGCGTTGCTCCTCGGGGGTGAGCCAGCGAGTCGTCATGCACCCAGTGTAGGTTTGTTTCAAACTTGAACCAAGGCCGTCCGTCGGTCCGCCGTCCCACCAGTCCGCCGTTCACCCGTCCGCCACGAGTCTCCACGAGCCGGGAGCGTCGATGCCCCACCCGTACGTCCTGCTGTCCGCCGCCGTCTCCCTCGACGGCTACCTGGACGACACCGGCCCCGAACGCCTGCTCCTGTCCAGCCCGGCCGACTTCGACCGGGTCGACGAGGTCCGGGCGTCCGTCGACGCGATCCTGATCGGTGCCGGGACCGTCCGCGCCGACAACCCGCGCCTGCTGGTCAACTCACCCGAGCGGCGGGCCGCCCGCACGGCAGCCGGTCTGCCGGAGTACCCCCTCAAGGTCACGGTCAGCGGCTCCGGCGACCTCGACCCGGCGGCGCAGTTCTGGCACACCGGCGGCCAGAAGGTCCTCTACACCACCGACCAGGGCGCCGAACGCGCCCGTGCCCTCGGCCTCGCCACGGCCGATGGCACCGATGCCGCCGACGCCACCGACGTCGTCCCCCTCGGCGCCGACCTCGACTGGCGGCGGCTCCTCACCCACCTGCACGACGTCCGGGGCGTACGACGCCTCATGGTCGAGGGCGGCGGCCTGATCCACACCCAGCTCCTCACCCAGGGCCTGGCCGACGAACTCCAGCTGGTCCTCGCCCCGCTCTTCGTCGGCGACCCCGGGGCACCCCGCCTCTTCGGGCCCGGCGGCTACCAGTCCGGCCGGCTCCGGCTGCTGGAGACCCGGCGGATCGAGGACGTGGTCCTCATGCGCTACGAGCCGACCGCCCCCGGCACCGGCCCCCTGCCCGTCGCCGCCGACCACCATTGGCTGGCCCTCGCCTGCGAACTGGCCGCACAGTGCCCGCCGTCGGACACGGCGTTCAGCGTCGGCGCGGTGGTCGTCGCGGCCGACGGCACCGAGCTGGCCCGCGGCCACTCCCGCGAGGGCGGCGACCCGCTCGTGCACGCCGAGGAGGCGGCCCTGGCCAAGCTCGACCCGGCCGATCCCAGGCTCGCCGGCGCGACGGTCTACAGCAGCCTGGAGCCCTGCGCCCGCCGGGCCTCCCGCCCCGCACCCTGCGCCCGGCTGATCCTCGACGCGGGCGTACGACGCGTGGTCACGGCCTGGCGCGAGCCGGACACCTTCGTGGCGGACGCCGACGGCAGCGGCCTGCTGGCGGCCGGGGGAGTGGAAGTCCTCGTCCTCCCGGAGCACGAGGAGCGCGCCAAGGCCCCGAACCGCCACCTGACGCACTGAGCGCGGGCCGATCGGCCCAACAGATCCTGCGGCCCGGCCGCCCCGCGGGTCACGCTGCCTCCAGGGCCGGTACGACAGCGCGGAGCCAGCGGCCATGCGGGCAGCGGGAAGACGACGTACGGCAGCGCTCCTGCTCACCGCGCTCGCCCTCTTCGCCTCCTCGTGCGGAGCGGTCGACGCGGACACTCCGGCCCACGGCCCGGCCCTGCCCGCCGACGCCCCCTTCACCCACCCCGGCGTCCTCGTCGCCAAGGCCCGGTTGGACGCCGTACGCGAGCACGTCACCGCCGGGAAGCAGCCTTGGCTGAAGGCGTACCTCGACATGCGGGACAGCAGGTACGGCTCGTACCGGTACCGGGCCGAGCCGTACGGGACCGTCGTCTGCCCGGCCGGTGACCTGGAGGGCCGGGGCTGCGCCGGGGAACGCGCGGACGCACTGGCCGCCTACACCCAGGCCCTCTTCACCGTCACGGGCGGGGTCGGTCTGGGCCAGGGCCGCGGAGATCGTGCGGCACACCCCGGGTGCCGGCTGGCCCGCCGAGCGCGTGCGGCGCTTCGAGCGCATGCTGCGCACGGCCCGTCTCCCCGAAGTCGCCGTCACCGACCCGGATTTCACCGGGAGCTGGGACCTGGTGGCGACCGACGCGGTCATCGCCATCGCCGTCTTCCTCGACGACCACCGGGCCTTCGGTCACGCCCTGGAGCGCTTCCGGGAACGCGTGCCCGCCTACTTCTACCTGGAGAAGGACGGCCCCGCTCCGCTCACCGTGCCCGGCTCCGGCCTCGCCACGCCGCGGCGGACGACGGCGTACTGGTCCGGGCAGGCCACGTACCGGGACGGTGTCGCCCAGGAGACCTGCCGCAGCTTCCGGCACGTCGGTGTCGCGCTCGCCGCCACCGCACACATCGCCGAGACGGCCCGGCACCAGGGCGTCGACCTCTACGGCGAGGCCGAGGACCGGCTGACGGCCGCGCTCGCCCTGCACGCCCGTCGCCAACGGGGCGAGTCCGTGCCCGGGTGCTGTGCGGCGGCCGGATCAAGGGGAGACTCGGACCGCACCTGGAGGCCGTCCTCCATCGCCTGGAGGGCCGCCTCGGCCGGTCGGTCCCGGCCGCGCACGCACTGGCCGTGCGCACCCGGCCCGCCGGCACCGACGACCTGTTCACCGCCTGGGAGACCCTCACCCCCGCGGGCGACCCGGGCCGCTGAGCACCGGGTGTGCGCGAGTGGTCCCGCGGATGGCGTACACTGGAGTCACAACGACGCGGGGTGGAGCAGCTCGGTAGCTCGCTGGGCTCATAACCCAGAGGTCGCAGGTTCAAATCCTGTCCCCGCTACTGAAGGCCGAGGGCCGGAATCCGAAAGGGTTCCGGCCCTCGGTTTTTCCTGGGTTCTCCCTTTACCGCCGACATTACTGTCGGTGAATGAAGCACGCCGCTCCGCATCACAACTGACACACCGTCAAAACACGTGAGTCACTTGCGTGGCGGTCAACTCGCCCGTTTTGGACTGGTCGTGGCAGGTTGGTCCGCGTGAAAAAGGTTAATGATCAAGCGGAATCGCTGGAATACCCACCGCGCGTCTATTAACGTTCGATAACGCAGCGCGGTCGTCCCAGCCGTCACAGAAGGCGGCTCCGTGCGCACGCGCCGAATCCTGAAAGGGAACCGGGGAACCACCACTTGGGGTGAATCGAGCGGATGCCGCCGTGGAAGCACGGCCGGTATACGCGCGTAGGAGACCTTCCTGCTCCGAACCCGTCAGCTAACCCGGTAGGCGAGAAGGAAGGAAAGGAGTACGCCCACGTGGCGTCAAACCGGCCTGCCCCCGCGGCCCCGTCCGCGCCGAACCAGCGCGACACCGAAACCTTCGGCTACGGCGGTCACCACACCGACGAGGGCCCGTTCCAGGAATGGAACCCCACCGCGGAGTCCATCCGCCCCATCCGTGGCCGGCATCGCGTCACCAAGCAGCGCGGCGGAGGCCTCGCGCGCAGCTCCACCGTCCTCGGCGTCGGCGTCATAGCCGCCGTGGGTGCGGGCGGCATGGCCAGCGCCCAGACCGGCAAGCCGCCGGTGTCGATCTCCGTCCCGGACCTTCCCTCGGTGGGTTCCCTCATCTCGGACGACGACACCCCCGAAGGCTCCGCCACTCCGCTCAGCGACCTCGCCACGGCGTCCGCCGACACCGAGCAGGGCACCTCCGGCGCCGGTGAGGCACTGCGCGCCCGGATCATGGCGCAGGTCGAGCACCAGCAGGAGCAGATCGAGACCAAGGCCGCGCAGGACGCCGCCGAAGCCGCCCGCAAGGCGGCCGCGGAGGCCGCCGCCAAGGCCGAGAAGGAAGCCAAGGCCAAGGCCGCCGAAGCCAAGGAGAAGGCGGAGGAGGAGGCCCGGAAGAAGGCCGAGGCCGAGCGGCTCGCCGCCCTCGCCAAGCAGTACACGCTGCCGACCTCCGCGTACACCATCACCTCGACCTTCGGTCAGGCCGGCGCCTACTGGTCCTCCGGCTACCACACCGGCCTCGACTTCGCCGCGCCCACGGGCACGCCGATCAAGGCGGTGCACAGCGGCACCATCACCGAGGCGGGCTGGAACGGCTCGTACGGCTACAAGACGGTCCTGACCCTCGATGACGGCACGGAGATCTGGTACGCGCACCAGTCGTCCATCGGCGTCAGCGTCGGCCAGAAGGTCAGCACGGGCGACGTCATCGGCCGCGTGGGCGCGACGGGCAACGTCACCGGGGCGCATCTGCACCTCGAGGTCCACACCGGTGGGTCCAGCAACGGCATCGACCCGCTTGCGTGGCTGCGGGGCAAGGGCCTGAACGTCTGAGCGACGGCGGCGTTTGCGGTCTCGTGCGGAAGGTTTCGCGCGGGGTCTCGTGCGGAGGTTTCGTGCGGGGTCTCGTGCGGAAGTTTCGTGCGGGGCCGTTTACGGGAGTTTTGCGTCCGCTGTGGAATGAGCCTCTCCCGCACGGCCGTTGACGCGGAGCATGACGTCTCTTCGCAAGCTCGGCTCCTCCGACCTCGAGGTCTTCCCGCTCGCCCTCGGCGGCAACGTCTTCGGCTGGACCGCGGACGAGGCCCAGTCGTTCGCCGTCCTCGACGCGTACACCGCCGCCGGCGGCAACTTCATCGACTCCGCCGACGTCTACTCGGCGTGGGTGGACGGCAACCAGGGCGGCGAGTCCGAGACCGTCCTCGGTAAGTGGCTGGCGTCGCGCGGCAACCGCGCGGACGTCGTCGTCGCCACGAAGGTCAGCCAGCACCCCGAGTTCCAGGGCCTGTCCGCCGCCAACATCAAGGCCGCCGCCGACGCCTCCCTGCGGCGCCTCGGCACCGACTACATCGACCTGTACTACACGCACTACGACAAGCCCGACGTGCCGGTGGAGGAGATCATCGGCGCGCTCGACGAACTCGTGACGGCCGGGAAGGTGCGGCACATCGCCGCCTCCAACATCTCCGCGGAGCGGCTGCGGGCCTCCATCGAGTTCTCCGACCGCGAGGGGCTCGCCCGGTACGTCGCCCTCCAGCCCCACTACAACCTGGTCTCCCGCGACACCTACGAGGGCGAGCTCCAGCACCTCGCCGCGCGGACCGGCCTGGCGGCCGTCCCGTACTACGCGCTCGCGTCGGGCTTCCTGACCGGCAAGTACCGGCCCGGTACGACCGTCGACAGCGCGCGGGCGAGCGGTGCCGCCCAGCACCTTCAGACCGAGAGGGGCCGCCGGGTCCTCGACGCCCTTGACGGGATCGCCGCGGCCCATGACGTCCCCGTCGCCACGGTCGCCCTCGCCTGGCTCGCGGCCCAGCCGACCGTGGTGGCGCCGATCGCCTCCGCGCGGACGGTGGAGCAGCTGCCCGCGCTGATCGGGGTCGGGGAGCTGACGCTGACGGAGGCGGAGGTCGGGCGGCTCACGGAGGCTTCGGCCTGAGCGGTTCCGACTGGTGGCCGATTGGGGGGGGGTCGGCTAGGCCGTGTCCGCAATGTCAGGGAAGCCAGAGCCTGAGACGGGCGATGGTGACCAGGGCTTGGTAGTGACGAGCGCGCTTGTCGTAGCGGGTGGCCAGGGCGTTGTTGTGTTTGAGCCGGTTGAAGCAGCGTTCGACGACATTGCGGCGACGGTAGGCCGCCCGGTCGAGTCGGCACAGGCTTTCGCCGCGCCGGAT
>NZ_JBEXSR010000042.1:0-87593 GCF_040613735.1 Streptomyces sp. NPDC006235 | reverse complement strand
CCTCCGCCTTGCATCTGCACGCACCAGACCCCGCTCACCGGCGCTGATCAGCGCTGTCGGTTCCCTGCGACCTGATCCAAACGACAGGCCCTAGATGGGGATCGCCTCCCTCGAGTCCGGAGCCGAATGCTTGGACCGTTTCGGGGGCGACGCCGTTCCCGGCTGCCGGGCCCGGCCCGCACCGCCGGCCGGGGCAGCTGGTCCCGCTGCCTCCGCGCCGCGGCCAGTGCCCCAACGGCCGAGCGCGCAGCGTCACCCGGGACACCCCGGCGTCCGCGCGGCACAGCACCTGCGGCAGCGGCCGGTTCACCACCAGCGCGAACAGCAGCCGGCCCGCCGGGTCCCGCCGGCCGGCACGGCGAAGACGGTCCCCGCCGTACTAGGGGGAGCACCCGCACCATCCGGGCGTCACTCACATCACCCCCTGCCAGTCTTCCCGGGGACTCCACACGGATGCGATCTTCGACCCGCCGGACGCGGCCTTACGATGGGACGCATGTCTGCTTCGCCTGGCCGCCGTGTCCTGCTCGCCGCCCCCCGTGGCTACTGCGCGGGTGTGGACCGCGCCGTGATCGCCGTCGAGAAAGCGCTGGAGCAGTACGGCGCTCCGGTCTACGTCCGGCACGAGATCGTCCACAACAAGTACGTCGTGCAGACCCTGGAGAAGAAGGGCGCGATCTTCGTCGAGCAGACGGAGGAGGTGCCCCCGGGGAACATCGTGATGTTCTCCGCGCACGGCGTGGCCCCTGTCGTCCATGAGGAGGCCGAGCGCGGCCGCCTCGCCACCATCGACGCCACCTGCCCCCTCGTCACCAAGGTCCACAAGGAAGCCGTCCGCTTCGCGAACGAGGACTACGACATCCTCCTGATCGGCCACGAGGGACACGAGGAGGTCATCGGCACCTCCGGCGAGGCCCCCGAGCACATCCAGCTCGTCGACGGGCCGGGCGATGTGCAGAAGGTCGAGGTCCGCGACCCGTCCAAGGTCGTCTGGCTCTCCCAGACCACGCTGTCCGTCGACGAGACCATGGAGACCGTCGACGCCCTGAAGGAGAAGTTCCCGCAGCTCATCTCCCCGCCCAGCGACGACATCTGCTACGCCACGCAGAACCGCCAGCTGGCCGTGAAGCAGATGGGCGCCGAGTCGGACCTGGTGATCGTGGTCGGCTCCCGGAACTCCTCCAACTCCAAGCGGCTCGTGGAGGTCGCCAAGATCGCGGGAGCGCGCGAGGCGTACCTGGTCGACTTCGCCGACGAGATCGACGAGGCCTGGCTGGAGGGTGTCTCCACGGTCGGCGTCACCTCGGGCGCCTCCGTCCCGGAGATCCTGGTCGAGCAGGTCCTGGAGTGGCTGTCCCAGCGCGGCTTCGAGGACGTCGAGATCGTCAAGGCGGCCGAGGAGTCCATCACCTTCTCCCTGCCCAAGGAACTGCGCCGCGACCTGCGCGAGGAGGCGACGGCACTGGCCGCCCAGCGCGGCGGTGCCGGAACCGGTGAGGATTCCGGGGAGTGATCGGGGAGTCGTCGGGCGGGGTTCGCCATCCGGCCGGTGACTGTCAGTCCCTCGTCGTAACGTAGGGCCATGCAGATCTTCGGCGTGGACATCGGCGGTTCCGGGATCAAGGGTGCCCCGGTGGACCTGGACAAGGGCGACCTGGCGCAGGAGCGCCACAAGGTCCTCACCCCGCAGCCGGCCACGCCCGACGGGGTGGCCGACGGCGTCAAGCAGGTCGTCGACCACTTCGGCTGGACGGGCCCGGTCGGGGTCACGTTCCCGGGCGTGGTCACCGACGGAGCGACGATCCGGACAGCGGCGAACGTCGACGACAGCTGGATCGACACCGACGCGCGCGTGCTGCTCGGCGAGCGGCTGGGCGGACTGCCGGTGACGGTGGTGAACGACGCGGACGCGGCGGGTGTCGCCGAGATGCACTTCGGCGCCGGCCGCGGCCGCCGGGGCACGGTGATCGTGCTCACGTTCGGTACGGGCATCGGCAGCGCGGTCTTCGTCGACGGCGTCCTGGTCCCCAACACCGAGCTGGGCCACCTGGAGCTCGACGGGCACGACGCGGAGAAGCGGGCCTCCAGCAAGGCCCGGGAGGACCACGACATGACGTGGGAGCACTGGGCGGTGCACCGCGTGCGCAAGTACCTCGCCCACGTCGAGATGCTGTTCTCGCCGGAGCTGTTCATCATCGGCGGCGGTGTCAGCCGCAAGTCACAGAAGTTCCTGCCGCACATCGAGGGCATCAAGGCGGAGATCGTCCCGGCGCAGTTGCAGAACAACGCAGGGATCGTGGGGGCGGCGATGCGGGCGGCAGGGCATTAGAGCCGGTCAGAGCCGGGGCGTCACACCGGCGGGCGGACGGGCCCCGGCCGCCCTCCGTCGCCGGTGCACCAGCCGGATCCGCCGGGCGATCACGATCAGCCCGGCGATGAGCGTGCCGCCGTACAGCCACCCGGCCTGCGTGGCGAGCGCCGTCACCAGGCCCATCAGCTTGCCGCCGGTCCCGCCGTCGCCGTCCGCCACCGGCACCAGCCCCACGGCGAAGGCGATCGGCACGACGACGGGCGCGATCATCAGGTCCCCGCGCCGCACCCAGACGGCGGTCAGCACGCACACCGGCAGGAACAGCACCCCGTACGCCGTCAGCGACGCCCCGAACAGCACGGCGCAGAGCCCGCCGAGCAGGAACATCACCAGCGCGCAGAACAACCCGCTGCCCAGCCCGGTCAGCCGGGGGTTGGGAAACCTCGCCGCGGCGGGTGCCGGGGCGGGGGCGGGCCGCCGTACCGCCGGGTGGCGTCGCTGCGGTCCCGGCTGCCGGACCGCTCGCACCGCACCGCCGCCCGCTCCTCGCCCCGCCTGCGGCGGCAGGGACGATCTGGGCCGGTCACGTCGCGGTCCGTACTGGGCAGGTTGCGTCCTGTATTGCTCCACTGCACCAACTTAGGTCGTTCAATATGCCGAATAGGCCTTCTGACACGCCGTGGACCGATGCTTGGCCAAGCGTTCGATACGCCGCCGGGCCCGTTCCGGGTACGCCGTAGACTGGTGGATCGGCCGGTCTCCCGGCCCCCTGCCCTCTCCACTCACGGGAAGTCGCAACGTGTCGCTCACGATCGGAATCGTCGGTCTGCCGAATGTCGGCAAGTCGACCCTGTTCAACGCCCTGACCAAGAACGACGTGCTGGCGGCCAACTACCCGTTCGCCACGATCGAGCCGAACGTCGGCGTCGTCGGCGTCCCCGACCCGCGGCTCGGCAAGCTGGCCGAGATCTTCAAGTCGGAGCGGATCCTCCCGGCCACGGTCGACTTCGTCGACATCGCGGGCATCGTGCGCGGTGCGTCCGAGGGCGAGGGCCTGGGCAACAAGTTCCTCGCGAACATCCGTGAGTCCGACGCGATCTGCCAGGTCATCCGCGCCTTCAAGGACGAGAACGTCGTGCACGTCGATGGCAAGGTCTCGCCCAAGGACGACATCGAGACGATCAACACCGAGCTGATCCTCGCCGACCTCCAGACCATCGAGAAGGTCCTGCCGCGTCTCCAGAAGGAGTCGCGGATCAAGAAGGACATCCAGCCCAAGGTCAAGGCGGTCGAGGAGGCGAAGGAGATCCTGGAGAAGGGCGACACGCTCTTCGCGCACGGCATCGTCCAGGGCAGCGAGCGTGCCGAGCTCCTGCACGACCTGCACCTGCTCACGACCAAGCCCTTCCTCTACGTCTTCAACGTCGACGAGGACGAGCTGACCGACGACGACTTCAAGAACGAGCAGCGCGCCCTGGTCGCCCCCGCCGAGGCGATCTTCCTCAACGCCAAGCTGGAGGCGGACCTCGCCGAGCTCGACGACGACGAGGCCCTCGAACTCCTCCAGTCCGTCGGCCAGGAGGAGCCCGGTCTCGCGACCCTGGCCCACGTCGGCTTCCGCACCCTCGGCCTCCAGACCTACCTGACGGCAGGCCCCAAGGAATCCCGCGCCTGGACCATCAAGAAGGGCGCCACGGCCCCCGAGGCCGCCGGCGTCATCCACACCGACTTCCAGAAGGGCTTCATCAAGGCGGAGGTCATCTCCTTCGACGACCTGGTGGAGTCCGGCTCGGTGGCGGAGGCCCGCGCGAAGGGCAAGGCCCGCATGGAGGGCAAGGACTATGTGATGCAGGACGGGGATGTCGTGGAGTTCCGCTTCAACGTGTAGCGGGTGGCACACCACACCACACGACGCGATCGCTGATCCGGCGAACGACAGCGGCGTCAGCACCCCTGAACGCGGTCAGTCCAGGGCCTGGGCGGCGTACAGCATGCCGACCGCCGTGGCGAGGGTGCCGAGGAGGAGGCGCAGGGCTCGGTCGGGCAGGCGGGGCTGGAGGCGGGCGCCGAGGTAGCCGCCGATGAGGCCGCCCGTGCCGCAGGCGAGGCCGAGCCACCAGTCGGGGGCGACCTCTCCGGAGCTCATCAGCGACAGCAGCGCGTAGGCGGTGGCGCCGACGAGCGACGTGGCGAACGTGGCGGCGAGCGCGGCCGGGGCGACGCGGGCGACGGGCAGGCCGCGTCCGACGAGGACCGGGCCGAGCAGGGAGCCGCCGCCGATGCCGTAGATGCCGCCGACCGCGCCGACCGCCAGCGCGAGGCCGGTCAGCGTGCGCGGGGCCAACTCACCCGCGGGTGACGGGCGGTGGCGTGCCGGGGCGAGGGCGCGCAGGAACAGCCACAGGCCGAGCGGCAGCAGCAGGGCGGCCGCCAGGAGCCGGAAGACGCCCGGGCCGGGGAGCGCGAAGACCCGGACGGTGGCGCCGAGGACGACGCCGGGCAGCGTGCCGAGCACCAGACGCCGGGTGAGGTCGCCGCGCAGGGCGCCGTCGTGGCGGTAGCGCCACAGTGCTCCGGGTCCGGCGACGACGTTGTACAGCAGGTTGGTCGGGGTGACCGCCGGGTTGGGCACACCGAAGACGCTCAGCTGGACCGGGAGCAGGAACACCGCGCCGGAGACTCCGACCGGGGCGGTCACGGTCGCGATCACCAGCCCGGCGGCCAGCCCTCCCCACACGGTCCAGTCCACCGTCGCCCCGCTTCCCCCGGCCCTTCGAACGTCCGGTCAGTATCAGCGGTCCGGAGGGCTACGGGGGTGGCGTGCAACGAGATGTTCATGAGCGGCCGGTGTGAGCGTCGTCGGCGGACCGTTCCCGCCCCGGGCCGGAGCAGCTCGGCTACTCCCGGCCCGTGACCCGCCGGCAGGCCTTCGCGTACGCCCGGACCAGTGGACGTCGCCCGTCCTCCCGGCGCCAGGCCAGGACATAGCGGCTGGGCGTGACACCCCGCACCGGGCGGGCGGTCACGCCGCCCAGGGTGAGCAGGGGGACGTTGCCCGCGGCCACGAGGCACACACCGAGACCGGCGGTCAGCGCCTCGTACGTCTCCTCCGTGCTCGCGATCTCGGCGCCGATCCGGGGAGGGCGGCCGTCGCGGGCGTCCAGGGCGAGCCAGAAGTCGCGCAGCGGGCCCGTGCTCTCGGGCAGCGCGAGGAACGGCTCGTCGAGCAGGTCCGTGAAGTCGACCTCGGTACGGCCGGCGAGAGGATGCGCGTCCGGGAGGGCGACCATGAGCGGTTCCTCGGCGACGACCGTCCAGTCGTAGCGCTCCTGGCCGGGCAGCGGCAGCCAGACGAAGGCCACGTCCGCGGCGCCGTCGGCGAGGCCCGCGGTCGGGTCCTCCCAGGTGACCTGCCGCAGCCGGAGGAGGGTCTCCGGGTGCGTGGCCGTGAAGCGGGAGCGGATCGCGGGCAGCAGGCCGCCGCGGACCGGGCTGGTGCTCATGCCCACGACCAGCGTGCTGCGCTGCGCCGCCCGGGCGTTGTCCATCGCGGCCGCACCCTCCTCCCACGCGTCCAGCACCCGGCGCGCGTACGGCAGCAGTGCCGTACCGGCGTCGGTCAGGGCCACACCGCGCCGGTCGCGCCGGAACAACTCGATGCCCAACTGCCGCTCCAGCGCCCGGATCTGCTTGCTCAGCGCGGGCTGCGACACGTACAGGCGCTCGGCGGCGCGGGTGAAGTGCAGTTCCTCGGCCACCGCCACGAAGTAGCGCAGGTCGCGCACATGAACGTCCAGGGTCATAGCCATTGGTTATCACCAAAGGTCTTGGACCGGTGAGAGGGACGGGCGAGAGGGTGGTCGGCGTGACGACACGAGGACGTGACGACGTGAGACGGGGAGCTGTCATGAACAAGGTGTGGCTGATCACGGGTGCGAGCAGCGGTTTCGGGCGGGCGATCACCGAGGCGGCCCTCGCCGCGGGCGACGTGGTGATCGGCGCGGCCCGGCGCCCCGAGGCGCTGGACGACCTGGTCGCCGCCCACCCCGACCGGGTGGAGGCACTGCGCCTGGACGTCGCCGACACGGGCGCCGCCGAGGTCGCCGTACGGGACGTGGTGACGCGGCACGGGCGGATCGACGTCCTGGTCAACAACGCGGGCCGGACCCATGTCGGTGCCTTCGAGGAGACCACCGAGGAGGAGCTGCGGGCGCTGTTCGAGGTGCACGTCTTCGGTCCGGCCGCCCTCACCCGGGCCGTGCTGCCGTACATGCGCGAGCGGCGGTCGGGCGCGATCGTGCAGATGAGCAGCATGGGCGGACAGATGTCCTTCGCGGGCTTCTCGGCGTACAGCGCGACGAAGTTCGCCCTGGAGGGCATGTCCGAGGGACTCGCGGACGAGGCCGCGGAGTTCGGTGTCAAGGTGCTGATCGTCGAGCCGGGCGCCTTCCGCACCGGGCTGTTCGAGACCGGACGGGCCGGTACCAGTGCGGACAGCGGCGTGTACGGCAAGGTGAGCCGGACCCGGGGAGCGGTCGCCGGCGGTGACGGCACCCAGCCCGGCGACCCGGCCAAGGCCGCCGCCCTCATCCTGGCCGCGCTCGACGCCGACACCACGCCGCTGCGTCTGCCCCTCGGCGACGACGGCGTCAGCGCGGTCCTCGGCCATCTCGACCAGGTACGCGACGAGGTCCTGGCATGGGAGAAGCGCTCCCGGGCCACGGGGTTCGACGACTGACCGTGCCGCGCCGCGCAAGTCCCGCCGATGAGTTTCCGGTGGTGGTGCGGTCTACCCGTCGACGAAGGGAGCACACCATGCGCAAGATCATCGTTTGCACGTTCCTGACGCTGGACGGCGTCATGCAGGCGCCGGGCGGTCCGGACGAGGACCCTGAGAGCGGCTTCGAGCACGGTGGCTGGCAGAAGCCGGTGGCCGACGACGAGGTCGGCTCGGCCATCGCCGGTTGGTACGAGCACGCCGACGCGATGCTGCTCGGCCGCAAGACGTACGAGATCTTCGCGTCGTACTGGCCGACCGCCGATCCCGACAACCCGTTCACCGGTCGAATGAACAGCATGCACAAGTACGTGGCGTCCCGGACCCTGACGTCCGTCGAGTGGCAGAACTCCACGCTGCTGGAGGGCGACACAGTCGATGCCGTACGCGAGCTGAAGGAGTCCGACGGCGGCGACATCAACGTCGTCGGCAGTGGCGACCTCGCCCAGACCCTCATGCGGCACGGCCTCGTCGACGAGTACCGGCTGACCATCCACCCGGTGATCATCGGCACGGGCAAGCGGCTGTTCGCCGACGGAGCGATCCCCACCGCGCTGGAGCCGGTCAGCGTCTCGACGACGAAGGGCGGCACCGTCCTGGGCGTCTACCGACCGAAGGGTGAGCTCAGCTACGACAGTTACTAGGCGGTCTCGTACCGTACCCGACCACCAGGCCGGAGGAGTTCGGCGCCCTGGCGCAGGGCGCTGATGTCCCCGGCCTCGGCCGTGCAGGGCCCTTGTGCAATTCCTGTGGAGGCCTCAATCTTTCGGCTGACGCACAGAGTCACCCAGGTTTGACATGACCATGACTCCAGGGTGGCTCCGACGGGCGTGCACCACACCCCACAGCGCACCACCGATTGAGGAGGACCCCTCAGATGGCAGTGATGCGTACTCCCCACAGATCCACCCGGCGAAGACTGGCCGCGCTCGGCGCGACGGCCACCGCGGCGCTCGTCGCGAGCCTCGTCTCCGCCCTCCCCGCCGGCGCGGCACCGTCCGCCTCCGAAGGGCGCGTCCAGTACGAGGGCGCGGCGAACGCCGTCGCCGACAGCTACATCGTCACCCTGAAGACGCAGAAGGCCGGTTCCGCCGCGGGCCGGGCCCTGGCGCACAAGTACGGCGCCGACATCGAGCGCACGTACACCAAGGCCCTGAACGGCTACGAGGTCGAGGCCTCCGAGACCGAGGTGAAGCGCCTCGCCGCCGACCCGGCCGTCGCCTCCGTCGTCCAGAACAGGACGTTCCGCATCACCGGGACCCAGCCCAGCCCGCCGTCCTGGGGCCTGGACCGCATCGACCAGAAGAACCTCCCGCTGAACAGCTCGTACACCTACCCGGACAAGGCGGGCGAGGGCGTCACGGCGTACGTCATCGACACCGGCGTCCGCATCACGCACAGCGACTTCGGCGGCCGCGCCTCCTACGGCTACGACGCCGTCGACAACGACAACACCGCCCAGGACGGCCACGGCCACGGCACGCATGTCGCCGGCACGGTCGCCGGCAGTGCCTACGGCGTCGCCAAGAAGGCCAAGGTCGTCGGCGTCCGGGTGCTGAACAACTCCGGCCAGGGCACCACCGCCCAGGTCGTCGCCGGCATCGACTGGGTCGCCCGGAACGCGGTCAAGCCGGCCGTGGCGAACATGTCCCTCGGCGGACCCGGCGACACGGCCATCGACACGGCCGTGCGCAACGCCATCACCTCCGGCGTCACCTTCGTGGTCGCGGCCGGTAACGAGTCCACCAACGCCTCCACGCGCTCCCCGGCCCGTGTCACCGAGGCCGTCACGGTCGGCGCCACGACGTCGAGCGACGCGAAGGCGAGCTACTCCAACTACGGTTCGGTCCTCGACCTGTTCGCGCCCGGCTCGTCCATCACCTCGGCCTGGAGCACGGGCGACTCGGCGACCAACACCATCTCCGGTACGTCGATGGCGAGCCCGCACGTCGCCGGAGCCGCCGCCCTCCACCTGGCCGACAACCCCGCGGCCACCCCCGCACAGGTCTCCGCCGCGCTGACGTCCGCCGCCACCACCGGCGTCGTCACCAGCCCCGGCACCGGCTCACCCAACCGGCTCCTCAACGTCGGCGGCGGTACGACCACCCCGCCCGGCCCGCGCTTCGAGAACACCGCCGACCAGGCCATCGCCGACAACGCCACCGCCGAGTCCCCGGTGACCGTCACCGGCGTCTCCGGCAACGCGCCCTCGGCCCTGGCCGTCGAGGTCCACATCGTCCACACCTACATCGGCGACCTCCAGGTCCAGCTGATCGCCCCCGACGGCACGGCGTACACGCTGAAGGGCTACGGCACCGGCGGCAGCGCGGACAACATCGACACCACGTACACCGTGAACGCCTCCTCGGAGGCCGCGAACGGCACGTGGAAGCTGCGCGTGAGCGACAACGCCCGCTTCGACACCGGGCGGATCGACGCCTGGGCGCTCCAGTTCTGACCTCGTTCTGACCGGTCGTCAGTCTCCTGACATCTCCAGCACGTAGGCGTCCTCGTCCTCCGGGAAGGGCTTCGGGTCGGCGACCCAGCCCGCCGCGAGGACGAGGCTCGTCTCGCGGTGGACGGCCAGGAAGCCGAAGGGGCGGTCGAAGACTGCGTCGGCCCGCGTCGTCTCGTACCGCGGCTCGGGCCGTTCCTCCCACCCCAGCCACATCGCCTCCATCAGGGTCACGGCAGCGGCCCGGAACCCCTCCGCGCTGAAAGTCGCGGTGGCCGACTGCCGGCCGGACGCCAGGACGAGCGGTGCGGCGCTGATGCCCCGGAAGTGGCCAGGGGCGCCGTCGGCCGCCGTGGCCAGACCGAACGACTCCGCGTCGTCCAGCAGGTCGTGACCGGCGGTCAGGCTGAATTCGACGGTCCTGAGCGTCAGGGCCGGTGGCTCGGGACGCAGGGTGTGGACCTTCGACAGCCGCAGCCCGGGGCCGGCCTGACCGTGGGGCAGGCGGCTCCCCGGAACGGCCGGCAGCGCGCCCGAGACGACGCCGACACCCGCCTCGACGACCTGCGCGGGCGTCAACGACTCGTCCCCCAGCAGCAGAAGGACGTCGATTCCGTTCGTGCCGCGCACCGTGGCCACCGTCACCGCGCCGCCCGGCGGGCCCGCGACCGCCACGGCGTCCAGGCCGGCGAGGGTGCGGGTGAGCCCGGCCCGGTCATGGCCGCGCCATGGCATCAGGTCACCTTTGAACGGCGCTTCCCAGTCCGTCCGCAGCACCAGCGCCGTGGCCGGCACCAGGGACGTGTCCGGCCGCAGCGCCGCCGGCATGTGCTCGATCGCCCCGCCCGTCCGCCGCGCGGCCCACGCGTCCAGGGCCCGCCGGTCGGCCGCCGGATCCCCCGTCAGCACACCGTGCGCCTCCCGGGGCAGCCCCGCCGCCCACTCCTCGCGCAGTTCCACGGTCCGCTCGGTCCACAACCCCAGCGCGGATTCCAGACCGTCCACCTTCGCCAGCACCCCGAGCAACTCCCGCCCGGCCGCGCCCGCCCGGTCCGCCGGCAGGCCGAGTGCGTCCGTCAGCTCCTCGCGTGCCCGGCCGGTCGCCCCGTCCGCGAAGAGGGCCAGCAGCGGCCAGACCCCGGCCGCCGAGAACACCGTGCCCTCGCGGATTCCGGACGCCCAGCGTGCCGTCAGGCGGTTCACCGCCCGTATCGACGTGTCGATCGTCCGCATTCCGCCCCCGTCACCGTGCCGCTTACGATGCGGCCAGCCGTACGTCGGTTTCCGCACGGCCGCTCTCTCCCACCGCCTCAGCCAGGAGCACCGTACCCGTGTCGATACCCCCGCCCCCTGGGAGCCAGCAGCCCCAGGGTCCGTACGGCCCGCCGCCTTGGCACCAAGGAGCCCAGGGCTACGGCCCCACCGGCCGCCCGTACGGCGCCCCGGTCTCCGTCAACGCGCTCGCCGTCGCCGCGCTCGCGCTCGGTGTGCTCTGCTTCCTGCCCGCCGCGGGACTCGTGCTGGGGCTGATCGCGCTGTGGCAGATCAGGCGGAACGGCCAGAGCGGCCGGGGACTGGCGATCGCCGGGGCCGTGCTGTCGTCCGTCGGGATCGCGCTGTGGGCGGTGGCGCTGTCCACGGGTGTGCTGTCCGAGGCCTGGGAGGGCTTCAAGGACGGCGCACAGGGCAACGAGAGCCTCTCGCTGGAAAAGGGTGACTGCTTCGACGCGCCCGGAGGGCTGGAAGGCGACACCTACGACGTCGACCGGGTGTCCTGCGCGGGCAGGCACGACGGCGAGGTGTTCGCGGTCGTGACCCTGCCGGGCGGCGCCTTCCCGGGCGACGCCGAGATCACCGACATCGCCGACGAGAGGTGCTACGCGCTCCAGGACCAGTACGCCATGGACTCCTGGGCGATGCCGGCCGACGTCGACGTGTACTACCTCATGCCGTCCCGGGACAGCTGGCGTTACGGCGACCGCGCGATCAGCTGCGTCTTCGGTCACGGCGACGCGAAGGGGAAACTCACCGGCTCCCTGCGCGGCGACCCCACCACGCTCGGCACCGACCAGGTCGTCTTCCTGTCGGCGGCCAACGCCGTCGACGCGGCGCTGTACGAGGAGCCCGAGGACACCGCCGAGGACGACCTCGCCGGGCACCGGGCCTGGGCCACCCAGGTGCACGACGTGCTCGGCGAGCAGATCGAGGCACTGCGCGGGCACTCCTGGCCGTCCGGCGCCCAGAAGCCCGTCGCCGACCTGGTGAAGGACATGGAGGACGCCCGCGAGCAGTGGGCGAAGGCGAGCACGGCCGGTGACCCGGACACGTACTACACGCACTACGACAAGGCTTACGCATACGTCGACGGCCCGGCGACCGTCACCGCGCGCAAGGCCCTCGGACTCGCGACGGCCCCGCCGACCCCGGGCGAGACCGAGGGCGGGAACTCCGAAGCCGAGGTGTGACGGCGGCTATAGCGGGGAGAAAGTGCCTGCGTAAAGGCCTCGGGGCCCCTATGTCATCACATCGAGTGATTCTCTGGCCTTTGCTTGCACCGCACAACCTACGGTTGCCACGCTGTTGCTGTCTGTACAACCTGATGGGAGCGGCCAGTGACATTCGGTGAGCAGCCGGCGTATCTGCGCGTCGCGGGTGATCTCCGCAAGAAGATCGTCGACGGTCAGCTGCCACCGCACACTCGCCTCCCCTCGCAGGCCAGAATCCGCCAGGAGTACGGCGTCTCGGACACCGTCGCCCTGGAGGCCCGCAAGGTGCTCATGGCGGAAGGCCTGGTCGAGGGCCGCTCCGGCTCGGGGACGTATGTGCGTGAGCGGCCCGTGCCCCGGCGCATCGCCCGCTCCGGATACCGCCCGACCGGCGGGGCCACGCCGTTCCGCCAGGAACAGGCCGACGGTGAGGGTCGCGGCACCTGGGAGTCCAGCAGCGAGCAGGCCGAGGCCAGCGTCGCGGTCGCCGAGCGGCTGGGCATCGAGCCGGGCGAGCGCGTGATGTGCACGAAGTACCTCTTCCGCGAGGGCGGCGAGGCGATGATGCTTTCCACCTCCTGGGAGCCCCTCGCCCTCACGGGCCGTACACCGGTGATGCTGCCGGAGGAGGGGCCGCTCGGCGGCATGGGGGTCGTCGAGCGCATGCGCGCGATCGACGTGATCGTGGACAACGTCACCGAGGAGGTGGGCGCCCGCCCCGGCCTCGCCGAGGAGCTGCTCGTCCTCGGAGGCGTCCCCGGCCATGTGGTCCTGGTCGTCCAGCGCACGTTCTACGCCTCCGGCCGCCCGGTCGAGACGGCCGACGTGGTCATCCCGGCCGATCGGTACCGGGTCGCCTACCACCTTCCGGTCAAGTAGAGAACGCTCACTTCAGTCCCGCGGCGCGCCCCCCGCGCGCCCCGCTCACACGATCACCGCTCCGACCGTCCCCGGCAGGAGCGGCCGGTGTCCCCGAGCCGGCCGTCGTTCTCCCAGGTCGGCGGCGGCGTATGCGGTATGCCTCCGGCCGGGTGCGGCGAGGTACGTGGACGGCGCGTTCGATGTCGTGCGCCCCCTGTGTTCTGGCCGGTTGCGTACCTCTTTGTGAAAAGCCGTATTCGCTGCGTGAAGGTTAGGCGTAGGCTCGGGCATATGCGCATTGCGGTTTCCTTATCGGGTGGGGCACGGCACAGGCCGCGAGTGGGAAGTGGAGGGGCGCGATGAACGACAGCACGATCACTCTTCCCTGGCTCGTGATACGCGAGGACGACAGCGGCAACCGCTACCGCGTCGGCCGGTACGCGACCCGGGCCGAGGCCCAGAAGATCGCGGACAGCCTGGACGGCCGCGGCCACAAGCAGCTGTACTGGGTCGAGCGGCTCGGCCAGAACGGGTCGGGGGCGGCGCACGACTGACCTGGGCCCTGCCGTCCGGATCGGATCACAGTCGGAGCAGTCGTCGTAGGCTCCCCGCATGAGTGAGCGGATCGTCGTCGTGGGTGCCGCGCTGGTCGACGACGGGCGGCTGCTGGCCGCCCGGCGCAGCGCGCCCGTCGAGTTGGCCGGGCGCTGGGAGCTGCCCGGCGGCAAGGTCGAGCCGGGGGAGACGGCCGACGCGGCGCTCGTACGGGAGCTGCGCGAGGAACTCGGCGTCGACGCCGAGGCCGGCGGGCGCGTCCCGGGGGAGTGGCCGCTGAAGTCGCCGTACGTGCTGCAGGTGTGGACCGCGCGGCTGCGGCCCGGCTCCGCCGCTCCCAGGCCCCTCCAGGACCACGACGCGCTGCGCTGGCTCGGCCCCGACGAGGTCTGGGACGTGGACTGGCTCGACCAGGACGTGCCCGCGCTGCGGCAGGCACTCGCGCACCTGGGGCCTCTCGACGACGGCCTCCGTACCGGAGAAGTACCCGGCGCCTGAGGCCGGCCGAGGGCGTGCGATGTCCGAAGAGGGCTGTACGCGCGCTCTGTACGCCTTTCGTGCCACAGTGTGCTGCCCCGAGCGGTACTCCGCCCCGGATATCGGGTATGTGCCCATTAACCCCATGAAACAGGACATGGGTGGGCCCGCTGCCGGGGAAGTGATCGGCGTGATCGACACCGAAGGTGACCGCGCCGAGTGGACGTTTCCCGCCGAGCCGGGCGCCGTGCGCACCGCACGCCAGGCCGTCCGCGCCCGGCTCCTCGGCTGGGGCCTCGACAGCCTCGCCGACCTCACGGCGCTGTTGGTCAGCGAGTTGGTCACCAACGCCCTGCGGCACGCCACGGGCCCCATCGGCGTCCGCCTGCTCCGCCCCTCCGAACTGAACGGCGTCCTGCTGGTGGAGGTCTCCGACCCGCTCCCCGACCCGCCCCGCGAGCGCGCCGCCAGACCCGAGGACGAGAGCGGCCGCGGGCTCCAACTCGTGGCCTCCTCCTGCCGCCGCTGGGGCACCCGGCCGGGCAGCGTGGGAAAGACCGTGTGGTTCGAACTCGCCGTTCCGGAGTGAAAAATCGGTGTACGTCCGCCCGGCCGCTGTCGAGCGAATGGTTCAGGCCAGTGGCGGTTGCCGACGGACGGGGTTCGACGACGTGTCCCCTGGTTAGAAGACTGGAAGTGTTGTCACGGTCCGGACCGAAAACCATCGGGACCGTGCTGTGATCGTGAACACCGTGTTGTGCGGCACCGTAGTGCTGGATACTGCGGGCAGCCGCCCCCGGTGACCGGTGCCGGACGCGGTGAGCTGGAGGGGACGGTTCGCGTGAGCGAGATACCAGCGAAGGCCACGGAGTCCGAGGACCCGTCGGAGGGCGCGAGGGCGATGGCCGCGGACGGCCTGGCTTCCGCGGTGGGAGGTGCGCTCGCGGCCGACGGGGTGCAGCCCGGGGACGCCATGTGGCAGAGCAGTCCCCCCGGATCCATCTACGACTACATCAAGGTCGCGTCCTTCTCCATCGGCCCCGACGGCCTCGTCGACCAGTGGAGCCTGCGCGCCGAGCACCTCTTCGGCATCCCCGCCGAACGCGCCGTCGGCATGGACCCCATAGAGGCGTTCATCGACCCGAGCCTGCGCGAGCGGGGCATGCGCAAGATGGCCGAGATCCTCGACGGCCGCGAGTGGACCGGCGTGGTGCCGTTCCGGATGCCCAAGGACGCCGAGGGGGAGTGCGGGCGCGAGGGGCTCGCCGAGGTGTACGTCATGCCGACGCGCACCGAGGACGGCGAGAAGGCCGCCGTCTGCATCGTCGTCGACGTCCGCACCCTGCGCAGCATCGAGACCGACCTCGCCGCCTCGCAGGCCATTTTCGGCCAATCCCCGTTCGGTTTCCTGCTGATCGACTCCGACCTGCGGGTCCGCCGCGCCAACCACCGGTTCGCGTCCGTCTTCGGCGGCGAGCCCGACGACCACCGCGGCAAGGGCGTCCACGACTACCTCCAGCGCGGCGAGGCCGAGCGGGTCGCCGCCACGCTGCGCCGCGTCCTGGAGACCGGCAACTCCATCACGGACATGCACGTCACGGGCTTCGTGCCGGGCTCCGACGAGCGCCGCCACTGGTCCGTCAACCTCTATCGCGTGCACAGCGGTTCGGGCCGGCCCATCGGCATCGCCTGGCTCGGCACGGACATCACCTCGCGCCGCGCCGCCGCCCGCGAAGCTGCCGCCGCCCGCCGCAACCTCGCCCTGCTGAACGAGGCAGGCGCCCGCATCGGCAACTCCCTCGACCTGGAGACCACGGCCCGTCAGCTCCTCGACGTCGTCGTGCCCGGCTTCTGCGACCTGGCCACCGTCGACCTCTACCAGGGCCTGCTGGTCGGCGACGAGACCCCGCCCGGGCTCGCCGACGGCAGCGCCGAACTGCGCCGGGTGGCGTTCGCCAGCGCCGTCTCGGACGCGCCCTTCACCGGCACCGGGGTGCCCGTCGCGGTCGGCGCCGTGCACCACTACCCGTTCAACTCGCCCTGCGCGGACGCCCTGCGCACGGCCCGCCCGCAGACCGTCCCCGGCGAGGACGGCGGACTCGTGCAGTCCACGCTCGCCGTGCCGATGGTCGCCCACGACACCGTCGTCGGGCTCGTGCAGTTCGCCCGTACGAAGGGCAGCGAGCCGTTCGGCGACCGCGACCGGGACCTGGCCGTCGAACTCGCCGCACGCGCCGCCGTCTGCATCGACAACGCCCGCCTCTACCGGCGCGAGCACCAACGCGCGTTGATACTGCAACGGTCCCTGCTCCCGCCCGGCGACCCGGAGGCCTCCGGCCTCGACATCGCCTGCCGCTATCTGCCCGGCAACGCCAACACCGGCCGGCCCAGCGAGGTCGGCGGTGACTGGTTCGACGTCATCGAACTCCCCGGGCACCGCACCGCGCTGGTCGTCGGCGACGTCATGGGCCGCGGCCTGCGCGCCGCCGTCGCCATGGGCGAACTCCGCACGGCCGTACGCACCCTGGCGCAGCTCGACCTGGAACCGGCCGAGGTGCTCTCCCAGTTGGACGAGATCGCCCGCGGTCTCGGCGCCCCGGGCGGAGTGCAGCAGGCGACCCGGGCGGCCCGCCGCCCCAGGGAGGCGGACCTGTCGGAGGTGTACCTGGCCACCTGCGTCTACGCCGTCTACGACTCCGTCACCCGGCGCTGCACCTTCGCCAACGCGGGCCATCTGCCGCCCGTCCTGGTCGAGCCGGGCGAGCCGGCCCTGATGCTCGACGTGCCGCCGGGCCTGCCGCTGGGCGTCGGCGGCGAGCCCTTCGAGGAGGTCGAGGTCGAACTCCCCGAGGGCGCGCTGCTCGCGCTCTACACGGATGGACTGGTCGAAAGCCGTGATCACCCCCTCGACGAGGGGCTCCAGGCCTTCGTCAGCACCCTCTCCGACCCCACCCAGCCCCTGGAGGACGTGTGCGACCACGTCCTCAACACCCTCGACACCCATCACGGCGAGGACGACATCGCGCTGCTGATGGCACGTGTACAGGGCCTGCCCACCGAGTCCGTCGGCGACTGGACCCTGCCACGTGAACCGCGCAGCGTGGGCCGGGCCCGCGAGTACGCGCGCGCCCAGTTGCTCAGCTGGGACATGGAACCCCTGGTCGACACCACGGAACTCCTGGTCAGCGAACTCGTCACCAACGCCCTGCGCTACGGCGAGGGCGAGATCCGGCTGCGTCTGCTGCTGGACCGCACGCTGGTCTGCGAGGTCTGGGACTCCGGCCTGGTCCAGCCCCGCCGCCGCCGCGCCCGTGACACGGACGAGGGCGGACGGGGCCTCCAGCTGGTCGGCCTCCTCAGCGCCGCGTGGGGCTCCCGCCGCACGCCCCGGGGCAAGACGGTGTGGTTCGAACTGCCCCTGCCGGGTGGCGAAACGAGCCTGACGGACCCGGCGGAGGCACTGCTGAGCCTGTTCTGATCGCAACCGAACACCGGTACGGATCGTCCTCCCCACCAACACCGACTGAATCACCGGAGGGAGACGGCATGGACCGCGTGGAGGGCACGACCTCGGACGAAGCCGAGGCCGCAGCCGCAACCGCCGACGGTGAGAAGCCTCCACAGGGGTCACCCGCACCTGACGATGATGGCCGCGCGGGTGGTGCGGGTGGGAACAACCCGGCCGAAGGCGAAGCCGAGGCCGCACGCCGGCGACGCCGCTGGATCAGACGCACGACGCTCGCCCTGCTCCTGGCCCTGTTCCTCCCCCTCCTGACCGCCGAAACAGCCCTCTACATCAACTACCAGGGCGACCCCGCAGAAGGCACTCACACCCGGAACCGCGACGCCCTCTGGCTCGGCCACGCCTGGGTCGACGGCCGCAAGAAGGACGCCGACGTCACCGCCCTGGCCCGCCGCCTGCAAGACACCGGCATCCGCGACCTGTACGTCCACTCGGGCCCGCTGGAACACGACGGCACCCTGCCCAAGTCGGCCTATCCGAAGGCCCGCTGGTTCATCGACGCCGTACACGACAAGCTCCCCGGCGTCCGCGTCCAGGCCTTCCTGGGCGACGTCCTGGCCACCGAGGGCCCCGACGGCATGCGCCTGGACAACGCGGACACCCGAGCCGCCGTCGTCCGCTCCTCCCGCCAGGTCCTGGACACCGGCTACGACGGCATCCACCTCGACCTGGAGCCCCTGCACTCCGACGACCGGAACTACCTCACCCTCCTCGACGCCCTGCGCCGCGAGACCCGCTCCCGGGACGCCCTCCTCTCCGTCGCCTCCCACCAGATCGACCCGCTCCCCGCCCTCCACTCCGTGGCCGGGACGTTCACCGACCACCCCAAGTGGTGGTCCCAGGAGTTCTTCGGCCAGGTCGCCCGCCGGGTCGACCAGATCGCCGTGATGTCGTACGACACCGCGCAGCCCCTGGAGAGCACCTACGGCGGCTACGTGGCCCAGCAGACCTCCCTCGCCCTGGAGGTCACCCCGCCCTCGACCGACCTGCTGATGGGCCTGCCCTTCTATTGGGAGAGCAACTTCGACCACTGGGGCCACGCCGAGACCGTGCCCGCCGCCGTCCGGGGCGTCCGCCTCGGCCTGTCCCGCACGGACGCCGACCGGGCCCGCTTCGGCGTCGCGCTGTACATCGATTTCGCCGCGACCGAGGCGGACTGGCGCGCGTACAAGGAAGACTGGGTGCGGTGACCAGGACCCGAAGGCCCCTCACCCGCACCGACCTCGCCCCCCTCGCCCGCGCGGCCCTGGGCCCCGGCCGCACCCTCACCGGTGTGGAACGCCTGCGCGGCGGCACGAAGAAGGGCGTCTACCGCCTGACCCTCGACGACGACTCCACGGCCGTCGCCTACGTGTGGTCGGCCGACGAGGACTACTGGGACCAGCCGGACCCCGACCCCCGGGACGTCTTCTCCCACGGCACGGGTCTCGGGCTGTTCACGGCGGCCCACGACCGCCTGGCCGCCTCCGGTGTCCGCACCCCACGCCTGATGTACGCGGACGCCACGCACACCCACCTCCCGGCCGACGCGGCCGTCGTGGAGGACATGACCGGGGGCAGCCTGGAGGACGCCCTCGCCCGGGACCCGCGCGAGGCACCCCGGCTCATGGACCGGATGGCGGACCTGCTCGCCACCCTGCACGCCCACGCCGGCCCCCGCTTCGGGAAGGTCGCCGTCGTCGACAACGGCGGTTCCTCCCACGGCGTCTCCTGCGAACAGCGCGTCACCGACGGCGCCCTGCGCTGCATCGCCGAGGCGGCGCGGCGCGAACCCCGTGCCGCCGCCGTACGCCGGGAACTGGAGGACACGATCCACGCCTTGGCCGCCGAGGTCCGGCCGCGCGACCGCCAGACCCTCCTGCACGGCGAACTGGGCCCCGACCACGTCCTGCTCACGCCCGACGGGCAGCCGGCCCTCATCGACATCGAGGGCCTGATGTACTTCGACGTGGAGCACGAGCACGTCTTCCTCGAGCTCCGCTTCGGCCCCCACTACGACGCCCTGCGCGCCCCCGGCCTGGACGAAGCACGCATTGGCCTGTACCGCCTGTCGATGCACCTCGGCCTGGTCTCGGGCCCGCTGACCCTCATCGAAGGCGACTTCCCGCACCCGGAGCGGATGCGGGAGATCGCCGAACACAACCTCCAGCAGGCGCTCAGCCTGCTGAAGAACGCCTCCTGATCTTCGAGCCCAGCCACACCAGCGGGTCGTACTTGCGGTCGATCGCCCGTTCCTTCAGCGGGATCAGCGCGTTGTCCGTGATCTTGATGCCCTCCGGGCAGACCTCCGTGCAGCACTTGGTGATGTTGCAGTAGCCCAGGCCGTGTTCGTCCTGGGCGGTGGTCTTGCGGTCCAGGCCGGACTCCGCCGCCGCGTCCAGCGGGTGCATGTCCAGCTCCGCCACCCGCATCAGGAAACGGGGTCCCGCGAACGCCTGCTTGTTCTCCTCGTGGTCGCGGACCACATGGCAGGTGTCCTGGCACAGGAAGCACTCGATGCACTTGCGGAACTCCTGCGGACGGTCCACGTCCTCCTGCATCATCCGGTACTCGCCGGGACCGAGATCCGCGGGCGGGACGAAGGCCGGCACTTCCCTGGCCTTCTGGTAGTTGAAGCCGACGTCCGTGACGAGATCGCGGATCACCGGGAACGCCCGCAGGGGCGTCACCGTGATCGTCTCCTCCCGGTCGAACACCGACATGCGCGTCATGCACAACAGCCGCGGCCGGCCGTTGATCTCGGCGGAGCACGAACCGCACTTGCCCGCCTTGCAGTTCCAGCGCACCGCGAGATCGGGGGCCTGGGTGGCCTGGAGGCGGTGGATGATGTCGAGCACCACCTCGCCGTCGTTGACGTCGACCTTGAAGTCCTCCAGGCCGCCGCCTCCCACGTCACCGCGCCACACCTTGAAGTGGGCCGTGTAGCTGCTCATTCGTACAGCTCCTCTTCGGCGAGGTACTTGACCAGCTCCTCCTTGTCGAACAGGGCGAGCAGGTCGGCACGGATGGGTTCGGTGGTCTCGCGGGTGAGGGCGATCTGGCCGCGGACCGGGTCCGTGGCCGCCAGCCCGCCCGTCGGGTCGGTCAGCGCGCACAGCAGGTTGATCCGGCGCCACTTGCGGTCCATCCCCGGATGGTCCTCGCGGGTGTGCCCGCCGCGCGACTCGGTGCGCTCCAGCGCGGCCCGCGCCACGCACTCGCTGACCAGCAGCATGTTCCTGAGGTCCAGGGCGAGGTGCCAGCCCGGGTTGAACTGCCGGTGCCCCTCGACGCCGGCCCGGCGGGCCCGTGCCCGCAGCTCGCCCAGCTTCTCCAGGGCCTGCTTCATCTCCGGCTCGCGGCGGATGATGCCGACCAGGTCGTTCATCGTCTGCTGGAGTTCCTGGTGCAGGGTGTAGGGGTTCTCCGGCGGGCCGCCCTTCGGCTCCTCGGTCTCGGCCTCGGCGGAGAAGGGCCGCAGGGCCTCGGCGGCGGCGGCGTCGACCTGGCCGTCGTCCACGACGGGCCGCGCCCCGGCCAGCCCCGCCGCGTACTCGGCGGCGTGCCAGCCGGCCCGGCGTCCGAACACCAGCAGGTCCGACAGGGAGTTGCCGCCGAGCCGGTTGGAGCCGTGCATGCCGCCGGCCACCTCACCGGCCGCGTACAGTCCGGGCACCCCCCGGGCCGCCGCCGTGTCGGACTCGACCGCGATGCCGCCCATCACGTAGTGACAGGTGGGCCCGACCTCCATCGCCTCGGCCGTGATGTCGACGTCGGCCAGCTCCTTGAACTGGTGGTACATCGACGGCAGCCGGCGTTTGATCACCTCGGCGGGCATCCGGGTCGACACGTCGAGGAACACGCCCCCGTGCGGCGAGCCGCGCCCCTCCTTCACCTCGCTGTTGATCGCCCGCGCGACCTCGTCGCGGGGGAGCAGCTCGGGGGGACGCCGGTTGTGGTCCGGGTCGTCGTACCAGCGGTCGGCCTCGTCCTCGGTCTCGGCGTACTTGTCCTTGAAGACGTCGGGGATGTAGTCGAACATGAACCGCTTGCCGTCGGAGTTGCGCAGCACCCCGCCGTCACCGCGCACCGACTCGGTGACGAGGATGCCCTTCACCGACGGAGGCCAGACCATGCCCGTCGGGTGGAACTGCACGAACTCCATGTTCAGCAGGGGAGCGCCCGCGAGGAGCGCCAGCGCGTGACCGTCGCCGGTGTACTCCCACGAGTTCGACGTCACCTTGAAGGACTTGCCGATGCCGCCCGTCGCGATCACGACGGCCGGTGCCTCCAGGACGAAGAAGCGGCCCGACTCGCGCTCGTAGCCGAAGACCCCGGAGACGCGCCCGTCCTCCTTCAGGACGCGGGTGACCGTGCACTCCTGGAAGACCTTCAGCCGGGACTCGTAGTCGCCGGTCTCCTTGAAGTCCTCCTGCTGGAGGGCGACGATCTTCTGCTGGAGGGTGCGGATCAGCTCCAGGCCCGTGCGGTCGCCGACGTGGGCGAGGCGCGGGTACTCGTGGCCGCCGAAATTGCGCTGGGAGATCCGGCCGTCCTTGGTGCGGTCGAACAGCGCCCCCCAGGTCTCCAGCTCCCACACCCGCTGCGGCGCCTCCTGCGCGTGCAGCTCGGCCATCCGCCACTGGTTGAGGAACTTGCCGCCGCGCATGGTGTCGCGGAAGTGGACCCGCCAGTTGTCGTTCTCGTTGGCGTTGGCCATCGCCGCCGCGATGCCGCCTTCGGCCATCACCGTGTGCGCCTTGCCGAACAGCGACTTGCAGATCACGGCCGTGCGGGCGCCCCGCTCACGTGCCTCGATGGCGGCGCGCAGTCCGGCGCCGCCCGCCCCCACCACGACGACGTCCCACTCCTGCCGGTCGACCACGGACATCAGAACGCACCCCTCATCAGAAGAACCGCGGATCGTCGAAGGCACCGGACGCGACCAGGTAGACGTAGAAGTCGGCGAGCGCCACGCTCACCAGCGACGCCCAGGCGAGCTGCATGTGCCGGGCGTTGAGCCGGCCCGCCCACTGCCACATCCGGTAGCGCACGGGATGCTTGGAGAAGTGCTTCAGCTTGCCGCCGACGATGTGCCGGCACGAGTGGCAGGAGATCGTGTACGCCCAGATCAGCACGATGTTGACCAGGAACACGAGCGTGCCGAGGCCCATGTGGCCCCACTCGTAGTTCTCGTCGCGGAAGGCGAGCACGGTGTCGTAGGTGAGGATCCCGGCGACGACGATCGCGGCGTAGAAGAAGTACCGGTGGATGTTCTGCAGCACCAGCGGGAAGCGGGTCTCACCGGTGTACTTCTTGTGGGGCTCGGCCACCGCGCAGGCCGGCGGGGACGCCCAGAAGCCCCGGTAGTAGGCCTTGCGGTAGTAGTAGCAGGTCAGCCGGAAGCCGAGCGGGAAGATCAGGATGATGATCGCGGGGGAGATCCCCCACCAGCTGCCGAAGATCTCCCAGTTCGGGCCGGCCCTCATCGGCTCGCAGCGCTCCGCCAGGCACGGCGAGTAGAAGGGCGAGACGTACGGCGCCGCGTAGTAGTCGGTGTCGGCGAAGGCCCGCCACGTCGAGTAGACGATGAAGGCCAGCAGACCGGCGACCGTGCCGGCCGGGGCCAGCCACCAGCGGTCGGTGCGCAGGTGCGGGGCGTCGATCGCGGCGCGCGCACCCGCCCGTACGCCGCCGCTTCGGGGATGGGGTTCTGTGGCGGGGGGTTCCGTACCAGTGGCCACTTGACGACTCCGGTCGGGTTCGGGGGACGTGTCGGTCGCTCGACGCCCTCCCGGTCAGGGAGCGCGCCGGTCCCGGGCGCCGAGCCCCTCGTCGTCCGAGTCGACCCACAGCGACGGGTCGTACGGCGCGTCCGAGATGGTGACGAGGTCGGGGCGCTTGGGTGCGGCCGGTGTGGCGGCGGCGTCGCGCAGCAGGGCGACGCTCTCGCGCAGGTGGTTGGCGTCGGCACGGACGCGGCGCATCTCCAGGCCACCGGTGCCGAGCTGCTTCTCCAGGCGTCCCAGCGAGCGGAACAGCTCGTCGAGGGTGCGCTGGACTGACGTCAGTTCGTCGTGAACGGACATGACTTGCCCTCACTTCCGCGGGTCCTTCGAGGCCCAAGGCGGCAACGCTCATGCGCCTGCGAGTGTTGCGCGTCACACCTTGTGCTGTGAAGGGATGTGCATCGATTGGCCGAGGCGTGCGGGTGCACCCTGCGCTGCGCTGCGCCGCACGGGTGACTTCCCGCCCGTGACCGCCGTGTCGCTCTGTGTTGCCGAACCCTTTCCTCTTCAGTGGCCGCATACATCAGATGAACTCCAAATACCGCCAAAAGTGATCATAACGCCCGCGGCTTCCCGGAGGTAGCACAGATGTCCCAGCACGGCGTCGGCCCGCGTGCAGTCACGCGCTCGGTCGCTTTCCTCACCGCCGGTGTGCTCGCGGTGCCCGCGCTCACCGGATGCGGCTCCGAGGACCCGGCGGGCAAGCCGCTCGCCGCACCGGACATCCAGCCCGCGGGCCGCGACCGGATCGCCGACGGCGGCACCCTGCGCTGGGCCGTGGACTCCGTGCCCGACACCCTGAACACCTTCCAGTCGGACGCCGACGCCACCACCCTCCGCGTCGCCCAGGCCGTCCTGCCGTCGATGTTCCGGATGAACGCCTCCGGCCGACCCGAGCGCAACCCCGCCTACCTGGAGTCCGCCGAGGTCGTCGAGACCGAGCCCAAGCAGGTCGTCCTGTACAAGCTGAACCAGCAGGCCGTCTGGAGCGACGGCCGGGAGATCGGCGCCGCCGACTTCGCCGCACAGTGGCGCGCCCTGTCCGGCAAGGACACCGCCTACTGGACCGCCCGCAACGCCGGCTACGACCGCATCCAGAAGATCGAGCGCGGGGACAACGCCCTGGAGGTCCGGGTCACCTTCAGCCGCCCCTACGCCGACTGGCGGTCGTTGTTCTCGCCGCTGTACCCCAAGGACGTCATGGGCACGCCGGACTCCTTCAACGACGGGGCCCGCAAGAAGCTCAAGGTCACCGCCGGTCCCTTCACGGTGAAGAAGGTCGACCGCGAGGACGACGAGATCACCCTCGCCCGCAACCCGCGCTGGTGGGGCGAGCCCGCCAAGCTCTCCGAGATCGTGCTGCGCACCGTGCCGCGCGACAAGCGGGCCGCCGAGCTGGCCGCCGGCACCCTCGACGTGGCCGAGATCGACCCCGCCGCGGCCCGCCGCATCACCGTCGCCGCCCGCCCCCAGAGCTCCAGCAGCCCGCTGATGGGCCCCGGCGCCGACCGGTCCGCCGCGGACGCCCTGCACTCCTGGGCCGTCGCCAACGGCACCGACGAGGACGCCGCCGACGAGGAGACCGTCGCCCGCAAGAAGCTGCGCAAGACGGCCGTCAAGTACGCCCGGCAGCAGCAGGCCCTGCGCGGCTTCGAGGTGCGCAAGTCCCTGGAACCGGCCTTCACCCAGCTCGCCCTGAACGGCGCCGAGGGCCCGCTCGCCGACGAGCGCGTCCGCAGGGCCGTCGCCCGCGCCCTCGACCGCAAGAAACTGGCCGAAACCGTCCTGAAGCCCCTGGGTCTGCCCGCCGTCCCCGTCGGCAGCCACCTGGCCCTGTCCGGTCAGGCCCACTACGCCGACAACAGCGGCGCCCTCGGCGGCCAGGACACCAAGGAGGCCCAGGCCCTGCTCGCGGACGCCGGGTGGGTTCCCGGCGGCCCCCTCAAGGAGCAGAAGAAGAAGGAAAAGGAAGAGGAGAAGGCGGCCGGCGCGGAGGGCGAGAAGGCCGTCGGCGAGGACAACAAGGCGCACGGCGGGCCAGACCCCGCCGACCACCTCGCCCACGACGGCAAGCAGTACCAGCACCCGGCCCGGGGCGGCGGTGCCCCCGGCGCGTACGCCCCCAAGGGCACCGCCGCCCCGGCGAACCGCGAGGCCGCCCCGCTCGCCAAGAACGGCAAGCCCCTCACGCTCCGCTTCGTGCTCCCCTCCGGACCCGGCTCCCAGACGCTGCGCACGGTCGCCGACCGCATCTCCCGCATGCTGGAACGCGTCGGCATCGGCACGGACATCTCGAAGGTCTCGGACGAGTCCTACTTCAAGGACCACATCGCCTCCGGCCAGTACGACCTCGCCCTCTACTCCTGGCCGGCCACCGCCTTCCCCGCCACCGACGCCCGCCCCGTCTACGCCAAGCCCGTCCCGGCCGCCGACGGCTCCCTGAACGTCGAGCAGAACTACACCCGCGTCGGCACCGACCAGGTCGACCAGCTCTTCGACGAGGCCGTGTCCACCCTCGACGAGGGCAAGTCCCGCTCCCTGATCCGCAAGGCCGACTCCCGCATCTGGGCGGCGGCCGGCTCCATCCCCCTCTTCCAGCGCCCCCAGCTCATCGCGGCCCGCAAGAACCTCGTGAACTCCGGAGCATTCGGCTTCGGCACCCCGGTCTACGAGGACATGGGCTTCCTGAAGAAGGGCGCGAAGCCGGCAGCGGGCCCGTCGGCGAAGGGATCAGCCTCCCGGTAGCTCACGGGCCGGGCAGTGCTGACACCCAGCCCGTCCGGCGCAGGCCCGGGCGGTGGCGCCGAGTACCTCCAAACAGGACCTGACCTGCACCGACGTATCCCGGCTAACCCCAACCGTAGCTGACCCGTACCATGGGGTGAGGCCGTGGCATGTTGAGCCCGGCAGGGCCCGCGCACCACCGACGTACGCGCAGGGCATTCCTCACACTCCGGGAGTACGCCTTCTTATGGCCACGCGCCACGACATCCGCAACGTCGCCATCGTCGCCCACGTCGACCACGGCAAGACCACCATCGTCGACGGCATGCTGAAGCAGGCCGGCGCCTTCGCCGCGCACCAGCTCGAAGGCGTCGACGACCGCATGATGGATTCGAACGACCTGGAGCGTGAGAAGGGCATCACGATCCTGGCCAAGAACACGGCGGTGAAGTACCACCCGAAGGACGGGGGGGAAGTCATCACCATCAACATCATCGACACCCCCGGCCACGCCGACTTCGGCGGCGAGGTCGAGCGCGGTCTGTCGATGGTCGACGGCGTCGTCCTGCTCGTGGACGCCTCCGAGGGCCCGCTGCCGCAGACCCGCTTCGTGCTGCGCAAGGCGCTCCAGAAGCGGCTGCCCGTCATCCTGTGCATCAACAAGACGGACCGCCCTGACTCCCGGATCGACGAGGTCGTCAACGAGACCTACGACCTCTTCCTCGACCTGGACGCCGACGAGGAGCAGATCGAGTTCCCGATCGTCTACGCCTGCGGCCGCGATGGCATCGCCTCGCTGACCAAGCCGGACGACGGCACGGTCCCGGCCGACTCCACCAGCCTGGAGCCGTTCTTCTCCACGATCCTGGAGCACATCCCGGCCCCGACCTACGACGAGGCCGCCCCGCTCCAGGCGCACGTCACCAACCTGGACGCCGACAACTTCCTCGGCCGTATCGCGCTGCTCCGCGTCGAGCAGGGCGAGCTGCGCAAGGGCCAGACGGTCGCGTGGATCAAGCGCGACGGCTCCGTCAGCAACGTCCGCATCAGTGAACTGATGATGACCGAGGCGCTGACCCGCAAGCCGGCGGAGCTGGCCGGCCCCGGTGACATCTGCGCCGTCGCCGGTATCCCGGACATCATGATCGGCGAGACCCTGGCCGACCCGGAGAACCCGGTCGCGCTGCCGCTGATCACGGTCGACGAGCCGGCGATCTCCATGGTCATCGGCACCAACACCTCCCCGCTGGTCGGCCGTGGTGCCACCGGCAAGGGCGCCGACAACAAGGCGGCCGTCAAGGACCGCAAGGTCACCGCCCGCCAGGTCAAGGACCGCCTCGACCGCGAGCTGATCGGTAACGTCAGCCTCCGGGTGCTGGACACCGAGCGTCCGGACGCCTGGGAGGTGCAGGGCCGCGGCGAGCTGGCGCTGGCCATCCTCGTCGAGACGATGCGCCGTGAGGGCTTCGAGCTGACCATCGGCAAGCCGCAGGTCGTCACCAAGGAGGTCGACGGCAAGGTCTACGAGCCCGTCGAGCGCATGACGATCGACGTGCCCGAGGAGCACATGGGCGCCGTCACGCAGCTCATGGGCGTCCGCAAGGGCCGCATGGACAACATGTCGAACCACGGCTCCGGCTGGGTCCGCATGGAGTTCGTCGTGCCCTCGCGCGGCCTCATCGGCTTCCGGACCGAGTTCCTGACGCAGACCCGCGGCACGGGCATCGGCCACTCCATCCACGAGGGCTTCGAGCCCTGGTTCGGCACCCTCCAGACCCGTAACAACGGCTCCCTGGTCGCCGACCGCGCCGGTGCGGTCACCGCCTTCGCGATGACCAACCTCCAGGAGCGCGGCGTGCTCTTCGTGGAGCCGGGCACCGAGGTGTACGAGGGCATGATCGTCGGCGAGAACTCCCGCGCCGACGACATGGACGTCAACATCACCAAGGAGAAGAAGCTCACCAACATGCGGTCGTCCACGGCCGATGTGACCGAGTCGATCGTCCCGCCGCGCAAGCTGTCGCTGGAGCAGTCCCTGGAGTTCTGCCGCGACGACGAGTGTGTCGAGGTCACCCCGGAGGCCGTGCGCATCCGCAAGGTGAACCTGGACGCCCGCGAGCGCGCCCGCGCCGCGAGCCGCGCCAAGCACGGCTGACGCCTGCCGTTCGACGACACCGGGCACCCCGCCTCGCGGGGTGCCCGGTGTCGTAGTGAAGCGTCGTAGTAAAGCGGAGGGAACGAGAAGGGAAGGGGTAGGGAAAACCCTCGATTTGCCGGGGACAGCCGTCCGGAGCGCCTTGTTCGCACTACCCTGCTGCGGAAGTGCCGCGCTCTGCCCGCGCACAGGCCCGTTCAACGGCCTTGCGGCGATGGCCTCTTGAGCGAGCGACAGCCACGGTCGGCAGCCTGCACGGCAGCCACGGTAGCCGCAAGCGGTTTATCTCACTCTCGCGTCCGGAATGCGGACACGTGCCACCGATAGATGTGTAACAAGTCCGTTTCGCAGGGATCTTTCACCAAACCCTTTGTCCGGATTTTGGAAGATGTAGGCGCGAGCTGTGATCGAACCGAGACCTCGAGAGTGTGGTTCGCTCCTGGCGCATGGCAGATAGTTAGGCGCGTAGAGCTCGGATGAACGGGTCACTCGCTGGAGGCGGCGCCGACTCACGAGCGCGGGGGCACCTGACGATTTCCGGCACCGGCGACGGGCGGTGGCGGTGGTCTGTCTGTGCTCCCTTTGCGGTGAACCAATGACTTCATAGGAGGAACCCATGCGCGGTGCCAAGAGCGCCAAGTGGGTCGCGGGGGCGATAGTCGTCGCCCTGGCCGCCACCGCCTGCGGCGGCGGCGACGACAGTGCCGGCGACGACATGAACAAGGGGAAGGCCGACCCGAACGGCATCGTCACTGCGCAGCTGAGCGAGCCCCAGAACCCGCTCCAGCCGGCCAACGCCAAGGAGAGCCAGGGCAGCCGTGTCCTGCGCACGATCTTCGCCGGCCTGGTCGACTACGAGCCCGGCACCGGCAAGCTCGAGTACGTCAACGCCGAGTCGGTCACGCCGAACGACGACTCGTCCGAGTGGACCGTCAAGCTCAAGCCGGGCTGGAAGTTCCACGACGGCACCCCGGTCACCGCCAAGTCCTACGTGGACTCCTGGAACTGGTCGGCCAACATCAAGAACAACCAGACCAACTCCAGCTGGTTCTCCGACATCGTCGGCTTCGAGGACGTGCACCCGGAGAAGGGTGACCCGAAGAGCGACAAGATGTCGGGCCTGAAGGTCGTCGACGACAACACCTTCACCATCAAGCTGACGCAGCCCGTCTCGTACTTCGCGTACAAGCTGGGCTACGACGTGTGGGCGCCGCTGCCCGAGGCCTTCTTCAAGGACCCGAAGGCGTTCGGCGAGAAGCCGGTCGGCAACGGCCCGTACAAGTTCGTCTCCTGGGAGCACAACAAGCTCATCAAGGTCCGCAAGTTCGCGGACTACAAGGGCCCGAACGTCGCCAAGAACGGCGGCATCGACTTCAAGAACTACACGACCGCCGACGCCGCGTACTCGGACCTGCGCTCCGACAACGTGGACTGGATCGAGCAGGTCCCGACCACCGCGCTGGCCAACTACAAGACGGACCTCGGCGACCGCGCCATCGACCAGCCGTACTCGGCCGTCCAGTCGATCGTCCCGGCGTTCTACACCAAGCAGTTCAAGGACATCGACCCCAAGGTCATCCAGGGTCTGTCCATGGCGATCGACCGCCAGACGATCACCAAGACCGTCCTCCAGGGCACGCGTACCCCGGCCGACTCCTACGTCGCCCCGGGCGTCCTCGGCTACAAGAAGGGCGCGCTCGGCGACATCGTCAAGTTCGACCCGGCCCAGGCCAAGAAGCTCATCCAGGAGGGTGGCGGCGTCCCGGGCAACAAGATCCAGATCCAGTACAACGCCGACCAGGACCACAAGCCCTGGGTCGACGCGGTCTGCAACTCGATCCGCAAGTCCGTCGGCGTGGAGTGCACCGGCGACCCGAAGCCGACCTTCCAGGCCGACCTCGACGCCCGTGACAACGACCAGGTCAAGTCCATGTACCGCGGTGGCTGGGTGCTCGACTACCCGGTCAACTCGAACTTCATGCGCGACCTGTACGGCACCACGGCGGCCGGCAACACCAGCGGCTACTCCAACAAGGAGTTCGACAAGCTGAGCTCCGAGGCGGACAAGGCCGGCTCGATCGACGAGACCGTGAAGATGTACCAGCAGGCGGAGCAGCTCCTCGCCAAGGACATGCCGGCCATTCCGCTCTGGTTCTACAAGGTCAACAGCGGTCAGTCCAAGAACATCCTGGGCAAGATCGAGTACGGCCAGGACGGTGACCCGATCTTCGACACCATCCAGGTCAAGCAGAAGTAACAAGACGACCGCAGGCCGGTGCCGCCCCTCCCGGAAAAGGGGAGCGGCGGCACCGGCCCGTAGGCACAGGCCTCCACCTCACCCCCTCACCTGCGGTAGATGAGTGCGCAGGCCTCGCCGACCCCTCACGGCATGGAGGCGCAAGATGGGGCGCTACGCCGCCAGGCGACTGCTCCAGATGATCCCGATCTTCATCGGGACAACTCTGTTGATCTTCTTGATGGTCCACATCCTGCCGGGCGACCCGGTCCGGGCCATCTACGGGGACAAGGCTCCCGATCCCGCACAGATCGCGCAGATCAAGCGCGAGTACGGCTTCGACAAGCCCGTCCTCGAGCAGTACTTCCACTACATGCTGAATCTCCTCAAGGGAGACTTCGGCAGCAACCTCGCGGGGCGCCCGGTCGCCGATCTGATGGCCGACGCCTTCCCGGTGACGCTGCGTCTGACGCTGCTGGCCATCACCATCGAGATCATCATCGGTGTGGGCCTCGGCGCGTGGGCCGGTCTGCGGGCCGGCAAGGCCGCCGACACGGGCGTGCTGGTCTTCACCCTGACGGTGATCTCCATCCCCGTGTTCGTGCTGGGCTTCATCGCCCGGTTCATCTTCGCCGACGAACTCGGCTGGCTGCCGCCCAACGTGCAGGACTCCACGAGCTACTCGCAGTTGTTCCTGCCGGCCTTCGTCCTGGCCATGCTGTCCATGGCCTACGTGGCCCGGCTGACCCGGACGACGTTCGCCGAGAACCTGCGGGCCGACTACATGCGCACCGCGCTCGCCAAGGGCCTGCCCCGGCGCCGCATCATCGGTGTCCACCTGCTGCGCAACTCGCTGATCCCGGTCGTCACCTTCGTCGGCACCGACGTCGGCGGCTTCATCGGCGGCGCGGTCATCACCGAGGGCATCTTCAACATCCAGGGTGTCGGCAACCTCCTCTACAGGGCGATCCAGACGAGCGAGGGCTCGACGGTCACGGGTGTGGTGACGGTGCTCGTCCTCGTCATCCTCCTGATCAACCTGCTCATCGACCTGCTGTACGCGGTCCTGGACCCGAGGATCCGGTATGCCTGACGTGACCAAGGCCCAGACCACCGACGCCGCGACCGTGGACGCCGTGGCCCCGCCCGCCGTCGACGCGGCCGGCAAGCAGAGCGCGCAGAAGAGCGAGAAGCCCCGCTCGCTGTGGGGCGACGCCTGGTACGACCTGCGGCACCGGCCCATGTTCTGGATCTCCTCGGTGCTGCTGGTCCTGCTGCTCGTGATCGCCGCGTTCCCCGGCATGTTCACCAGCGTCGACCCGCGCGACGGCGACCTGGTCAACCACTACCTGGGCAAGCCGGAGCTGGGCCACTTCTTCCAGCCCGACTGGTTCGGTTACGACCAGCAGGGCCGTTCCATCTACGCCCGCGTCATCCACGGCACCCGCGCCTCGATCCTCGTCGGCGTGTGCGTCACCGCGGCCGTCACGCTGATCGGCGGTCTGCTCGGCATGCTGGCGGGCTACTTCGGCGGCTGGATCGACTCGGTGATCTCCCGGATCGTCGACATCTTCTTCGGCCTGCCGTTCCTGCTCGGCACCATGGTCGTCCTGAACGCCTTCACCGAGCGCAAGGTGTACGTGGTCATCCTGGCCCTGGCCTTCCTGGGCTGGACCTCGATCGCCCGCGTCACGCGCAGCTCCGTCATCACGGCCAAGCAGGCCGACTACGTGACGGCGGCCCGGGCGCTGGGCGCCGGCACCACGCGGATCCTGTTCCGCCACGTGATGCCGAACGCCGTCGCGCCGACCATCGTCGTGGCCACGATCGCCCTCGGCGGTTACATCTCGGCCGAGGCGACGCTGTCGTTCCTCGGCCTCGGCCTCAGCGACCCGACGATCTCGTGGGGCATCGACATCTCCGAGGGCAGCAAGGTGATCCGGGACAACCCGCACACGCTGCTGTTCCCGGCGGGCATGCTCAGCCTCACGGTCTTCGCGTTCATCATGCTCGGCGACGCGGTCCGCGACGCCCTTGACCCGAAGCTGCGCTGAGGAGGGCGTACGTGACCACCATCGACAAGACCAGGAACGTGCCCGAGCCGCGAGGCGCGGCCGAGGGCGATGTTCCCCTGCTCGAAGTGCGCGACCTGCACGTCGAGTTCCACACCCGTGACGGTGTGGCCAAGGCCGTCAACGGCGTCAACTACACCGTGAACTCCGGCGAGACGCTCGCCGTGCTCGGCGAGTCCGGCTCCGGCAAGTCCGTGACCGCCCAGGCGATCATGGGCATCCTCGACATGCCGCCCGGGCGGATCCCGCAGGGCCAGATCCTGTACCGGGGCGAGGACATGCTCACCATGTCGGGCGACGCCCGGCGCAAGATCCGGGGCAGGAAGATCGCCATGATCTTCCAGGACGCGCTGTCCGCGCTGAACCCGGTGCTGTCCGTCGGCTACCAGCTCGGCGAGATGTTCCGCGTCCACCAGGGCCTGAGCAAGAAGGACGCCAAGGCCAAGGCCATCGAGCTGATGGACCGCGTGAAGATCCCGGCCGCGAAGGAACGCGTCGGCGACTATCCGCACCAGTTCTCCGGCGGTATGCGCCAGCGCATCATGATCGCGATGGCGCTCGCCCTGGAGCCGGACCTGATCATCGCCGACGAGCCCACCACGGCCCTTGACGTGACGGTCCAGGCCCAGGTCATGGACCTGCTCTCGGACCTGCAGCGCGAGTACAACATGGGCCTGATCCTGATCACCCACGACCTCGGCGTGGTCGCCGACGTCGCGGACAAGATCGCGGTGATGTACGCGGGCCGGATCGTGGAGACCGCGCCCGTGCACGAGCTGTACAAGCGGCCCGCGCACCCCTACACCAAGGGTCTGCTCGAATCGATCCCGCGCCTGGACCAGAAGGGCCAGGACCTGTACGCCATCAAGGGTCTGCCGCCCAACCTGACGCGTATCCCGTCCGGTTGCGCCTTCAACCCGCGGTGCCCGCAGGCGCAGGACATCTGCCGTACGGACGTCCCGGCTCTGCACCCGGTCACCGAGCGGGACGGTGGCGAGCTGGTCGGCCGCGGCAGCGCGTGCCACTTCTGGAAGGAGACGATCCATGGCTGAGCAGGACAAGAAGGGCGAGTCCATGGACGCCACCCCCAACGTCACCGAGGTCGAGACGGTCGACGCGGCCACCGACGAGGAGGCCGTCGCGGCGATCGAGGCGCCGGTCGAGCGCGGCGAGCCGATCCTGCAGGTACGCAACCTGGTCAAGCACTTCCCGCTGACCCAGGGGATCCTGTTCAAGCGTCAGATCGGCGCGGTCAAGGCCGTGGACGGGGTCTCCTTCGACCTCTACCAGGGCGAGACGCTCGGCATCGTGGGCGAGTCCGGCTGTGGCAAGTCCACGGTCGCCAAGCTGCTGATGATGCTGGAGAAGGCGACCGCGGGCGAGATCTTCTACAAGGGCCAGGACATCACCAAGCTGTCCGGCCGCGCCCTGAAGGCCGTACGCCGCAACATCCAGATGGTCTTCCAGGACCCGTACACCTCGCTCAACCCCCGTATGACGGTGGGCGACATCATCGGGGAGACCTTCGAGATCCACTCGGAGGTGGCGCCGAAGGGCGACCGCCGCCGCAAGGTCCAGGACCTGCTGGACGTGGTCGGCCTCAACCCCGAGTACATCAACCGCTACCCGCACCAGTTCTCGGGCGGTCAGCGCCAGCGCATCGGCATCGCCCGCGGCCTGGCGCTCAACCCCGAGATCATCATCTGCGACGAGCCGGTCTCCGCGCTGGACGTGTCCGTCCAGGCGCAGGTCATCAACCTGATGGAGAAGCTCCAGGACGAGTTCAACCTGTCCTACCTCTTCATCGCGCACGACCTGTCGATCGTCCGGCACATCTCGGACCGGGTGGGTGTGATGTACCTGGGCAAGATGGCCGAGATCGGTACGGACACGGAGATCTACGAGCACCCGACCCACCCCTACACGCAGGCCCTGCTCTCAGCCGTCCCGGTCCCCGACCCGGAGTCCCGCGAGGGCCGCGAACGCATCATCCTCACCGGAGACGTCCCGTCCCCGGCCAACCCGCCCTCGGGCTGTCGCTTCCGCACCCGCTGCTGGAAGGCCCAGGACAAGTGCGCCCAGGAGACCCCCCTCCTGGCCATCCCCGAGCGTTTCAAGGGCGAGGACACTCCGGCGGCCCACGAGTCGGCCTGCCACTTCGCCGAGGAGAAGGACGTGGTCCACGCGGCCTGACGTCCCGATACGGCATCCCTTCCGGTTCCCGGCCCTGTCATCAGGGGCCGGGAATCGGCGCATTCGCCCGAGCTGCGGGCAGTCGTGCCTCCCCCAGTGCCTTAAGGGCCTGGGAGGTACCCCCAGGGCGGCACGGGTGGGCGCAGTGGCACCCCGCTACGCCGGGAGGTCGAGCCGGCGGTTGCCGGAGTGCGCACAAACCCCCGCGAACTGCGTTAACACGCAGGCAACTTCGCCGACCCGATTCCGATATACGGACGCGTCAGGCTGAACAGCGTACGGCCGTGCGGGTGCCGTAAACGGGCCGGGGCAGCGCCATGTCGCCCCGGCCCGTTGCCATGTTCAGGTGCCGGTGATGCCCAGGGACCGCTTCAGGAAGTCGACCTGGAGCAGGAGCAGGTTCTCCGCGACCTGTTCCTGTGGGGTGATGTGGGTGACCCCGGACAGCGGCAGCACCTCGTGCGGGCGGCCGGCGGCCAGGAGGGCCGAGGACAGGCGCAGGGCGTGGGCGACGACCACGTTGTCGTCGGCGAGGCCGTGCACGAGCATCAGCGGGCGGTGCGGCTCGGCGGGGGAGGACAGGCCGTCCGCCGTGACGAGGGAGCTCCGCGCGTACGCGTCCGGCTGGTCGGCCGGGTCTCCCAGGTAGCGCTCCGTGTAGTGCGTGTCGTACAGGCGCCAGTCCGTCACCGGGGCGCCCGCGATGCCCGCGTGGAAGACGTCCGGCCGGCGCAGCACCGCGAGGCCCGCCAGCCAGCCGCCGAAGGACCAGCCGCGGATCGCCACCCGGTTCAGATCCAGCGGAAACCTCTTCGCGAGGTCCTCCAGGGCCTCGACCTGGTCGTCCAGGGAGAGCGTGAAGTCGTGGTGGATCCCCTTCTCCCAGGCGGGGGAGCGGCCCGGGGTGCCCCGGCCGTCCGCGACGACCACCGCGAATCCCTGGTCCGCGAACCACTGAGAGGTGAGATGCGGGTTGTGGGCCGCGAGGACCCGCTGCCCGTGCGGCCCGCCGTACGGGTCCATGAGCACCGGAAGGGGGGTGTCACCGGCGTAGTCCCGAGGCATAAGCACGGCGCACGGGATGCGGCGTGCGCCCCCCTCGGTGAGCGTCACGCGGGGGGACATACCAGGATGTTCGGCGTATGAGGGGACAACAACCGTCGGTTTCCCGTCGCGCAGTACCTGCACCCGCGCACCCGGCCGATCCAGCGCCGCCGAGACCAGAACCGTCACGTCCCCGGCCCGCACCGCCGCGTGCACGCCCGGCTCCCGCGACACCCGCTCCACGCCCAGCTCGTTCACCCGGTACACATGCACCTGTCCGGTCTCCGCCTCGGCGGCCTCCTCGCCCGCCGACGCCGAGATCAGCACGTCGTCGTCGGAGACGTCCAGTACGGCCCGCACATGCAGCTGCGCCCCGGTGAGCGGCCGGTCCCCGACCGCCAGCAGCCGCGCACCGCCCTCGTCCGCGATCCGCACCAGCCGCCCGGCCGGACTCCAGCACGGCACCCCGGGGAAAAGATCAAGCCAAATCCGATCTTCGTCGGCGTGCACCATCCGGGTCGCGCCCGACTCCGGATCCACCGCGAGGATCAGCTGGCTGCGCTGATCGCGCGCCTGGACGAGCAGCAGCGGAGCGCCCGCCGCTGACCAGTGCACCCGCGCCAGATACGGGTACCGCGCCCGGTCCCAGGCGACCTCCGTGCGCGCCCCGTCCAGACCGACCACGAACAGCCGTACGTCCGCGTTGCCGGTTCCCGCCGCCGGATACGCCACCCGCTGCGGCTCGCGTTCCGGATGCGCCGGGTCGGAGATCCACCACCGGTCCACCGGCGTGTCGTCCGCGCGCGCCACGAGCAGCCGGTCCGACTCCGGCGCCCACCAGAAGCCGCGTGACCGCCCCATCTCCTCGGCCGCGATGAACTCGGCCAGCCCATATGAGACATTTTCCGAATCCGGCTCGGCGAGCGCCCGGTCGCCGTCCCCCTCCGCGCCCACGACGCGCAGCGCACCCTGCGCGACGTAGGCGACATAGCGCCCGTCGGGCGACGGACGCGGGTCGATCACCGGCCCGGGCGTGGGCAGTTCACGCGCCGTCCCGGCCCGCAGCTCGGCCGCGAAAAGCCGCCCTGACAAGGCGAAAGAGGCCAACTCGACGGCTGTGTCGGTGGCGTACCCGACGATGCCGGCGCCGCCCTCCCGGCTGCGCTCACGCCGCGCGCGCTCTTCGGGCGAGAGGTCCTCCGAGGCACCGCCCAGCAGGGCGCGCGGGTCGGCGGCCACGCGCTCCCCGCCCTCCTCCGTGTCGAGGACCCACAGAGAATTCGCCCGGTCCGTACCGGAACCGGAGCGCAGGAACACGACACGTGAACCGTCGGGCGCCACAGTGAACGAACGCGGCGCGCCGAGCGTGAAGCGCTGGGTACGGGCGTGCCGCCGGGGGAAGGAGTCAGGCTCGGTCGTCATGCCCTGACCATATTGGCCATGCGCCCCCTTGTGCGGCCGTGCGCCGATCGATGCGCACGGACGGATAGTTATGATCAATGTCGCATAGTGGGTATGAACCTGCTGGCTGCTGTACGGATTTGATGCCCCCATAGTCCGACCCCCCGCGCCCTCGTGGATCTTTGGAGGTGAGCCGCCGTGGCACTCTCGATTTCGGCGGTGGTGCTGCTGGCGATCATCGTCTTCCTGTTGATCAAGAAGTCGGGACTGAAGGCGGGGCATGCGATCGTCTGCATGCTGCTCGGCTTCTATCTCGCCTCCTCGACCGTGGCTCCCACGATCAACGAGCTGACGACCAACATCGCGGGCATGATCGGCAGCATCAAGTTCTGACCGCCGGACCTCGTAGTCTGGGTCCATGACGGAACTGCCCGACCGGCGTCTGCTGCTGGTGCACGCGCACCCGGACGACGAGTCGATCAACAACGGCGCGACCATGGCCAGGTACGCGGCCGAGGGTGCCCACGTCACCCTGGTCACCTGCACCCTCGGCGAACGCGGCGAGGTCATCCCGCCCGAGCTCGCGCACCTGAGCGGCCCGGCCCTGGGCCAGCACCGCCGCCGGGAGCTCAGCGTCGCCATGGCCGAGCTCGGCGTCGAGGACTTCCGCCTGCTCGGCGGCGCCGGACGCTACAGCGACTCCGGGATGATGGGCCTGCCCGACAACGACGACCCCGGCTGCTTCTGGCAGGCCGACGTCGACGAGGCCGCCGCACACCTCGTCGAGGTGATCCGCGAGGTACGCCCCCAGGTCCTCGTCACCTACGACGACAACGGCGGCTACGGCCACCCCGACCACATCCAGGCCCACCGCGTCGCCATGCGGGCCGTCGAGCTGGCCGCCGAGTCGGGCCGGCCGATCCCCAAGGTCTACTGGAACCGGGTTCCCCGGCCGGTTGTCGAGGAATCCTTCGCCCGGCTCCGCGAGGACCTGCCCGGCACGCCCTTCGCCAAGGCGGCCGACGTCGACGACGTCCCGGGTGTGGTGGCCGAGGAGCGGATCACCACCGTCGTCGACGGCACCGCGCACGCCGCCGCCAAAGCCGCCGCGATGCGCGCCCACGCCACCCAGATCAGCGTGTCCGGGCCGTACTTCGCACTGTCCAACGAACTCGCCCAGCCGATCCTCACGACCGAGTACTACGAGCTGGTGCGGGGCGAGCGGGCACCCGGCGAGCGGGAGACGGACCTGTTCGCCGGTGTCGAGGAGTCCTCATGAGCGACCGGAGTCCGATGCTCGCCCAGCCGTTGCGGCCGCCCTCCGCCGGACGGGCCGCCGCCTGTGCGGGGTTCTTCCTGCTCGGCGCCGTGATCGGCGCGGCCGGGGCGCTGGTGCAACCCGCGTGGTTCCCCGGCGGGCTGCTGCTCGCCCTCGCCGGTGAGGCCGGGCTCGTCCTCGGTGCCGCGCGGGTCACCCGCGGGCGGGCCGGGGGCGTCGCGGCCGCCGCCGGCTGGATGCTCTCCGTGGTCCTGCTCACCGCCAGCCGTCCGGAGGGCGACTTCCTCTTCGCAGCCGGCTCGGGCTCCTATCTCTTCCTGCTCGGCGGCATCGCTGTGGCTGTGATCTGCGCCACCCTCGCCCCGAGGCGGCAACCGGACGGCGACCCCGTCCGACTTGGGAAGTGACGTACCACTTCGCCAGGACGTGCCCGTGGGGGTCCGGTGTGAGTTTCCCCAGCGGTCCTGAGATACGGGTGAGAAGTGGCCAGTATGGTGGTGCGCGCCGCCGAGCTGCCCGCGTGAGGTTGTGTCGGGCGGCGGAGCCAACCGGGAGAACCTGCCTTGAGTCGTGAAACTGACACTCCGTCCTCCGGGCCCAACGGGCGCGGCGGAGCCGCCTACCCGTCGGGTACGCCGCCGTACGGGACCCCGACGGTGTCCGACGGCGGTACGGAAGCGGGCCGTTCGGCCACGCGGCCGGAGGAACGCAAGACCGAGACCACGCTGACGACCCGGATCCGGATCAACATCCCCGGGTCACGGCCCATTCCGCCGGTGGTGGTGCGCAAGCCCGTCGCGGACGCGGAGGCCTCCGGCGACACCAGTACCGGTTCCGGCGCGAGAGCGGGCAACGAAGCGAAGGCTCCGGGCGCCGCCACGCCCGGGGGTACCGGCACGGTCGAGCCCGCTGCCGAGTCCGGCCAGTCCGGTCCGTCGGGCCAGTCCGGCGAGGACAAGCCGACCAGTGACTGGTTCGCGCCGCGCAAGTCCGGCTCGGGCAAGCCCGGTCAGGGCGGCGGCTCCGCCAACGGGGCCGGTCTGCCGGGCGGTTCGGGTCCGGCCGCGGGCGGTTCCGGTGGCACCGGTTCGGGTGGCTCCGCAGCGGGCGGTTCCGGTGCGGGTGGTTCCGGTACCGGGCGGCCCGGTGGTGTGGTCGGTTCCATGAGCAGGCCGGGCGGCTCCCGGTCCGGCGGCACGAACGGCGCGGGGCTTCCCGGCGGGGCGACCGGCGGCCCCATCGCGCCCGGGCACGGCGGCGGCACGGGCTCCTTCGACGTCACCGAGGCACTGGCGGCGGGTCCCCTCGGCAACGGTTCACGTCCGGCCCCGGGCGGTGACGGCGGTGAGACGCGCCGCGACGACCTGCCGTACTTCTCGGAGAACGACCGCCTCGGCCAGAACGGCCAGGGCGGCTACGGCGGCCAGGGCACTCCCCACGGCTACGGCGACGCGGGCGGCCCCGGCACCCAGGGCCCGGCCGGCCCGACGGGCGGCCCGGTCACCGGCGACGGCCCGATGGCCCCACCGGCAGGCGGCCCCGGCGCCCAGGGCGGCTTCGACGAGCAGGGCGGCGGCCCCGGCGGGCCCGGCGCTTTCAACGAGCCGGGTCGCTCGGGTGGCCCTCGCGGCTTCAACGAGCCCGGTCGTTCGGGTGGCCCTGGCGGTTTCAACGAGCCGGGTGGCTCGGGTGGCCCTGGCGGCTTCACTGAGCCGGGTGGTCCAGGTGGTCCTGGTGGCTTCGACGATCCCGGCAGGCCTGGTGGTCCTGGCGGTTTCAACGAGCCTGGTCGCTCCGGTAGCCCCGGCGGCTTCGATGAGCCGGGCAGGCCCGGGGGCCCCGGCAGCTTCGGCGAGCCCGGCAGGCCCGGTGGCCCCGGCGCCTTCGACGAGCCCGGTCGCCCCGGCACGCACGGCGGCCCCGGCGCCCCCAGCGCCTTCAACGACCCCGGCCGACCGGGCGGCCCCGGCGCGCCTGCCGGTCCGGGCGCTCCTGCCGGTCGCGGCGCCATAGGCGGCCCCGCCGGCACGGGCGGACCCGGAGGACCTGCCGGTACGGCGGGGCCCGGAGGCCCTGGCCCCGGAAATCCCGGCGGCGCCCCCGGCCTCGCCGCTCCCACCGGCCACGGCCCCGGCGGCGGGATGAGCGACGACACCGCCATCCTCACCCCGCAGAAGCCGGCCCCCGAGCCGCCGGACGGCCAGGGCTACGGCCCCCGGCACGACAACGTCTCCGGGCACACCGTCACCAGCGGTATCCCGGTCGTACCGCCCGGCGCGGCCTCGTCGTTCGGTCCGGGCGCACCCGGTGACGGCCCGGTGCCCCACACGGCCCCGAAGCTGCCCGAGCCGGTCTCCCCGCCCCCGGCGAGCTCCACGAAGGCGCCGAAGAAGAAGGGGCGCAACAAGCTCGTGCTGCTCGCCGCAGGCCTGGTGGTCGTGGCCGGTGGCGTGTACGGCGCCGGACTGCTGATGAACCGCACCGACGTGCCCAAGGGCACCAGCGTGCTCGGCGTGGACATCGGCGGCACCACCCGCGACGGCGCGGTCAAGAAGCTCAACGACGCCTTCGACGGCCGGGTGGGCAAGCCGCTGAAGCTGTCGGTGGGCGGCAAGACCGTGTCCCTCGACCCGGACAAGGCGGGGCTCCAGTTCGACATGGACGCCACGGCCGACGCGGCGGCGAAGAGCGACTACAACCCGGTCTCCGTGATCGGCTCGCTCTTCGGCAACCACCGCGTCGTCAAGCCCGTCATGCCCGTCGACGAGGAGAAGCTGCACGCGTCCCTGGAGAACGCCGCGGGCGGCTCCGGCGCGTCGACCGACGGCACGATCAAGTTCGAGGGCGGCAAGGCCGTCCCGGTGTACGGCAAGACGGGCAAGGGCATCGACGTCGCCAAATCGACCGCCGCGGTCGAGGAGGCGTACCGCACCCAGGTGGAGACCGGCACCTCCGGCACGGTGAACCTCCCGACCACCACCCGGCAGCCGACGGTCTCGAACGCCGAGGTCGACCGGATGCTCAAGGAGTTCGCGCAGCCCGCGATGTCCGACCTCGCCACCGTTCGCACCGACGCGGCGCACAGCATCGACTTCGGCCGCGTGTCCCTGCCGAAGATCCTCAGCTTCAAGGCCGTCGACGGCAAGCTGGTGGACACGTACAACCTCAAGGCCCTCAAGGAGGCGTACGGCACGACCTTCGAGGGCGTGAAGATCGACGGCGCGAGCGGCAAGCGCGACGTGCTGCCGCAGGACGTCGTCACGGCCCTGCGCGAGGCCCTGCGGGGCAAGACGCCCGCGGAGCGCATCGGAGTCATCGACACCAAGCCGAACTGACCTCCTGCCGCCCGGCCGCATGAAGCCCCTGCCCACACCGGACAGGGGCTTCGTCGCTGTCACCCGCGAGGCATGACATCTGTCATACGCCACTCCGGACGCCCGGCACTGCCCCCGCCCCCACCTCCGCAGCCACGCTGTCCGTATGACAACGACAGCCCCGGTGGTCGCGTTCGACCAGGTGAGCAAGGCATACGACGCCGTCCGGGCGGTGGACGGACTGACCCTGGCCCTGCGCCCGGGGCAGACCGTGGCGCTGCTGGGCCCCAACGGCGCCGGCAAGTCCACCACCCTCGACCTGCTCCTCGGCCTCAAGAAGCCCGACAGCGGCACGGTCCGCCTCTTCAGCACCAGCCCCCGGGACGCCATCGTCGCCGGGCGCGTGGGCGCCATGCTGCAGAACGGCGGGCTGATGGACGAGGTCACGGTCGCCGAACTGGTGCGGCTCGCCTGCGACCTGCACCCGAAGCCGTACCGGCCCTCCGAGGTCCTGTCCCGCGCGGGCATCGAGCAGATCGCCGACCGCAAGGTCAACAAGCTCTCCGGCGGCCAGGCCCAGCGCGTCCGCTTCGCCCTCGCCACCGCCGGCGACAGCGACCTCATCGTCCTGGACGAGCCCACCACCGGCATGGACGTCACCACCCGCCAGGCCTTCTGGGCCACCATGCGCGAGCAGGCCGGCCAGGGCCGGACCGTCCTCTTCGCCACGCACTACCTGGAGGAGGCCGACGCGGTCGCCGACCGGGTCCTCGTCCTGCACCGCGGCCGGCTCCTCGCCGACGGCACGGCCGCCGAGATCAAGGCCAAGGCGGGCGCCCGCCGCATCTCCTTCGACCTCGCGGGCACCGTCGACGAGGCCGCCCTGCGCGGCCTGCCCTTCCTGACCTCCCTGACGGTCTCCGGCCGGACCGTCCGCATCCAGTCCACCGACGCCGACGCCACCGTCCACGCCCTGTACGGCCTCGGCGTCTACCCCCGCAACCTCGAAGTCGCCGGGCTCGGCCTGGAGCAGGCCTTCGTCGCGATCACGGCCGCCGAGGAGGCGAAGTCGAAGTGAACAGCCTGATCAAGCTGGAACTCACCCGCGCCCTGCGCAACCGCAAGTTCCTGTTCTTCTCCGTGATCTACCCCTCGGTCCTTTTCCTGATCATCGCGGGCAACGCCGACAGCACCACGACAGTGCCCGGCAGCGCCCTGACCCTCCCGACCTACATGATGGTCTCGATGGCCTCCTTCGGCGCCCTCACCGCCGTCCTCATGGGCAATAGCGAACGCATCGCCAAGGAGCGCGAGGGCGGCTGGGTACGGCAGTTGCGCCTGACGACGCTGCCGGGCCGCGGCTACGTCCTCGCCAAGACCGCGAGCGCCGCCGTCGTCAGCCTGCCGTCCATCGTCATCGTCTTCGCCGTCGCGGCGGCCGTGAAGGACGTACGCCTGGACGCCTGGCAGTGGCTCGCCCTGACCGGCGCGATCTGGGCCGGCAGCCTCGTCTTCGCCGCGCTCGGCGTCGCCCTCGGCTACCTCGCCAGCGGCGACGCGGTCCGCCCGATCACCATGATCACCTACTTCGGACTGTCGATGCTCGGCGGCCTGTGGATGCCGACGACGACGTTCCCGGGCTGGCTCCAGGACATCGCGAAGTGGCTCCCCACGCACGCGTACGCTGCCCTCGGGCAGGCCATCGAGCAGAGCCACGCCCCGCACGCCCAGGACCTCGTCATCCTCGTCGTGTCGTTCGTCCTGTTCGCGGGCGGCGCGGCCTGGCTGTACCGGAAGGACACCTTGAAGGCGTGAGCGGCGACGGGTTCGGTATGGGGCAGCGCCCCGTGAACCGCAGGCAGCGGGCGGTGAAGTCGCTGTGGACCGGCATCTGGCTGGTCTACCTGAGCGCACCCGTCACCGACCTGCTGCACGGCGGCCACAGCACGGGCGTCCGCGTCCTCGGCTGGATCGGCCTGGCCGCGTTCGTCACCTGGTACATGCTGCTGGTCTTCCGCACCGGTCGGGGCGAGCGCAACGGCGTGGTCCTCGGCTCGCTCGGGGTCCTCGCCGCCCAGTCCGCGCTCCTCGCCGTCACCCTGGGCCGCGAGTGGCTGGTGCTGTTCGTGTACGTGTCGATCGCGTCCGGCGCGGCCCTGCCCCTGCGCATGGCCCGCTGGACCATCCCGGCCGCGTGCGCGCTGCTGACCGCCGTCGCGCTCGCGGTGCCGGGCGGCGAGTCCTACCTGGCGAGCCTGCTCATCCCGGCCCTGCTGGGCGGCTTCGCGATGACCGGCGTACGCGAACTCGTCCGCACCACCATCGCGCTGCGCGAGGCCCGCGCCACCGTTGCCCAGCTCGCCGCCAACGAGGAGCGCCTGCGCCTCGCCAGGGACCTGCACGACCTGCTCGGCCACTCCCTCTCCCTGATCACGCTCAAGAGCGAACTGGCCGGCCGCATGCTGCCCGACCACCCCGGCAAGGCGGCCCAGCAGGTCGCCGACATCGAGCAGGTCAGCCGCCAGGCCCTGGTCGACGTACGCGAGGCCGTCACCGGCTACCGCCGTCCCCGTCTCGCCGCCGAACTCGCCGGTGCCCGGGTCGCCCTGACCACGGCCGGCGTCACCGCAGAGCTGCCCGCCGAACCCGACCTCACCGGTGTCCCCGAGGAGAGCGAGTCCGCCCTCGCCTGGGCGCTGCGCGAGGCCGTCACCAACGTCGTACGGCACAGCGGCGCCCGCCGCTGCGCGGTCGAGCTGCTGTACCGCCAGACCCTCGACGGCCCGGTGCTCGAACTCGCCGTCGAGGACGACGGCTCGGGCGGCCCGGGCGACGGCCACGGCAACGGCCTCACGGGCCTGACCGAACGCCTCACCAAGGCGGGCGGCACCCTGGAGGCGGGCCCGCTCAAGCACGGCTTCCGCCTGGTCGCACGCGTGCCCTCGGCCGGGCCGGCGGACGTAGGATCCCCGGCATGAGCCGCACGATCAAGGTCCTGCTCGCCGAGGACCAGTCGATGGTCCGCGAGGCCCTGGCCGCCCTGCTCGGCCTGGAGGAGGACATCGAGGTCGTCGCCCAGGTGGCCCGCGGCGACGAGGTCCTGGGCGCGGCCCGCGAGCACGCCGTCGACGTGGCCCTCCTGGACATCGAGATGCCCGGCGCCACGGGCATCGAGGCCGCGGCCCGCCTCCACGCCGAACTCCCGCACGTCAAGCTGGTGATCCTCACCACCTTCGGCCGCCCCGGCTACCTCCGCAGCGCGATGGAGTCCGGCGCCGACGCCTTCCTGGTCAAGGACGCCCCCGCCGCGCAACTGGCCGAGGCGATCCGCAAGGTCCTGACCGGCGAACGCGTCATCGACCCCACCCTCGCGGCAGCGGCCCTGGCGGAAGGCGCCAACCCCCTCACAGACCGAGAACGAGAAGTCCTCCGAGCAGCGTCGGACGGCTCCACCAACGCGGAACTGGCCCAGACCCTGCACCTCTCCCAGGGCACGGTCCGCAACTACCTCTCCACGGCCATCCAGAAACTGGCAGTGCGGAACCGAGCGGAGGCGGTCCGAGCAGCCCGCGAAAAGGGCTGGTTGTAGACCGACTCTCCTGGGGGCGCGGGGAACTGCGCGATCAACCACGAACAACCCGCACACGCCCACCTCAGAAAGCCCCCTACGGCGAGGAGGCGTCAGTTGAGCATCGCCCGGGCCGCCGCGGCTTCCCCCCGCATCCGCTCGGCAGCACTCTCATCCACCGCCCGCACAACCTCCGCATAGGCCTCCAACTCCACCGCCCCACCCAGAAAATCCCCCCGTCCCACCAGCAACTGCGCCCGCTCGTACCGCAACCGAGCCGGATGCGACGGCAACTGCAACGACAACTCGACCGCCCACAGCGCCACATCCGACCGCTCCGGCCGAGCCGCCGCCCACGCCCGCACGTTGTTCAGGATCCGCAACACCACATCCAGCGGATCGGCCGGCCGCAGCATCGACGGATCGAGGTGCGCCCCCGTCGCCCCGGCGACCAGCAACTCCGCGTCCGCCCCCGTCAGCACCCGCCCCCCGTCGAACGGATCGGCGAGCACCTGCCCCTCGTCGGGCCCGAACCCGACGACGAAATGCCCCGGCAGCGCCACCCCGTACACCGGCGCCCCGGCCCGCCGGGCCACCTCCATCCACACCACGGACAGCAGGATCGGCAGCCCACGACGCCGCACCAGCACCTCGTGCAGCAGTGAGGACTCCAGGCGCTGGTAGTCGGCCGGGGCGCCGTGAAACCCCAGCCGGTCCCCGAGCAGCTCCCGCAGGGCGACCGCCCACGCGTGCGGCCGGCCGGGCCGGAACGGCAGCAGCCCGGCCAGCCGGTCCAGCTCGACCTGCGCGGCGTCCATGCCCGCCTCGCCCAGCGCTCCGTCCGCCGCCGCGCCCACCAGCAGGCACAGCGTCGACAGATCGGGCCGCTCGGACCGGGCCTCTTCGGCGAACCGCCGCCGCAGCTCGGCGGAACGCTCGGGGGACGGGGGATATGGGGGACGCATGGCTGGCTCGTGCCCTCTCACGACGATCGGTTACCGGCCAAAGGCGCGGTCGTCCGGTTCCCGGTAGTGGTGGTAGGCGTGGTGCGCCGCGAAACCCATCCCGGCGTACAACGCCCGCGCTCCCTCATTGTCGGCCTCGACCTGGAGCCATGCCGCCGACGCACCCTCGTCCAGGGCCCGCCGGGCCAGCGCCGCCATCACGGCCGTGCCCAGCCCCTGCCGCCGCAGCTCCGGATCGACCTCGACGGCGGCGAACCCGGCCCACCGTCCGTCGACGACACACCGCCCGATGGCGGCCGGAGCCGCTGCCTCAGCCGCACCCGTCACGGTCGCGAACCACACCGAAGGCCCGGCCTCCAGCACCCGCAGCGCGACCTCGCTCACGCCCTTGCGCTGGTACCGGGCCAGCCACGCCTCGTCGGCCTCCCGGGACAGCACGACCCCCGACGGCTCGGCGAGGTCGGCGACCGGTGCCAGCGGCCCGACCCACACCTCGGCCGTCACCTCCCGCTCCCAGCCCCGCTTCTCCAGCTCCGCGCACAGCAGCTCCTGCGCGCCCTCGGCACCGGTCGCGGTCTGGACGTAGGCGGGCAGGCCGCGCTCGCCGTACCACCGCCGGACGGCGTCGAGAGCCTCGTCCAGGGACACGCCCGGGTCACCGAGCGGCAGGACGGAATTCGCCCGGCGCGTGAACCCGGACGCGGCCCGCAGCTCCCAGTCCCCGAGCCACTCGCTCTCCACGGGCGGCCAGGCCCGCGCGGCGACCCGGGCCAGTTCCTCGTAGGAGGCGGCCGGACCGCGGCGACGCGCCGGCGCGGCGGGCACGAGCTTGCCCGCGACCAGCGCCGATTCCGCGATACGGACGCTCTCGCCGCTCTTGCGTGTGATCAGCAACACACCTTTGTCCCATGATGTGAGAACTCCGACCGTGTCGGTGAACTTCTCACCCGGAGCCGCATGTTCGATCATGCTCCGTACGGAGACCCGTTTGCCCACGTCAGCAGCGGTGATACGGACCTCGAGTCGCCCGGCGGCAGAGATTTCCACTGGTCGGTTCACCCCTCCTGTTCGGATCATGCCCAGGAACGGAGATACTAGGGGCGGGCATCGACGACGCCGCGCTCCCGCGCGCCAGGCGGCGGAGCCTGAGGAGGCCCGCCAGCGCCCTATCGAGGAGGAACGACAGCGTGACCTACGTCATCGCGCAGCCTTGTGTCGACGTCAAGGACAAGGCGTGCATCGAGGAGTGCCCGGTCGACTGCATCTACGAGGGCTCCAGGTCCTTGTACATCCACCCGGACGAATGCGTCGACTGTGGTGCCTGTGAGCCGGTCTGCCCGGTCGAGGCGATCTTCTACGAGGACGACACTCCGGAGGAGTGGAAGGACTACTACAAGGCGAACGTCGAGTTCTTCGACGAGCTCGGCTCGCCCGGCGGCGCCAGCAAGCTGGGGCTGATCGAGCGCGACCACCCCTTCATCGCCGCGCTGCCGCCGCAGGCCTAGTCACCGCAAGCGGCCCGCACATCCGTGCCGCCTCGGTCCCGTACGGCCCGATCACGCCCTGATCGCCGTACGGGGCCGAGGCGTTTGCCGCGGCGGCTCGTCCGCACCAGAAAGTGAGCCAGAAACCGTGTCCGCAGTCTCCGACCGTCTCCCCACTTTCCCCTGGGACAAGCTGACGCCGTACAAGGCCACGGCCGCCGCCCATCCGGACGGCATCGTGGACCTGTCGGTCGGCACCCCGGTCGACCCGGTCCCCGAGCTGATCCAGAAGGCGCTGGTGGCCGCTGCCGACTCCCCGGGCTACCCGACCGTCTGGGGCACGCCCGAGCTGCGCGACGCGATCACCGGCTGGGTCGAGCGCCGCCTCGGCGCCCGGGACGTCACCCACCGCCACGTCCTGCCGGTCGTCGGCTCCAAGGAGCTCGTCGCCTGGCTCCCGACCCAGCTGGGCCTCGGCCCCGGCGACCGGGTGGCCTACCCGCGCCTGGCCTACCCGACGTACGAGGTGGGCGCCCGCCTGGCCCGCGCCGAGTACGAGGCCTACGACGACCCGACGGAGCTGGATCCCGAGGGCCTGAAGCTCCTCTGGCTGAACTCCCCGTCCAACCCGACGGGCAGAGTCCTGCCGAAGGAGGAGCTCACCCGGATCGTCGCCTGGGCCCGCGAGCACGGCATCCTGCTCTTCTCCGACGAGTGCTACCTGGAGCTTGGCTGGGAGGCCGACCCGGTCTCGGTGCTGCACCCGGACGTCAACGGCGGCTCGTACGAGGGCATCGTCGCCGTCCACAGCCTCTCCAAGCGCTCGAACCTGGCCGGCTACCGGGCGGCGTTCCTGGCCGGCGACCCCGCGGTCCTGGCTCCCCTGCTGGAGATCCGCAAGCACGGCGGCATGATGACGCCGGCACCGACCCAGGCGGCGGTGATCGCGGCCCTCGGCGACGACGAGCACGTCCGCGTCCAGCGCGAGCGCTACGCCGCCCGCCGCGCCCTCCTGCGTGAGGCGCTCCTCGCCCACGGCTTCCGCATCGAGCACAGCGAGGCCAGCCTGTACCTGTGGGCCACGAGGGGCGAGTCCTGCTGGGACACGGTGGCCCACCTCGCCGAGCGGGGCATCCTGGTCGCCCCCGGCGACTTCTACGGCCCGGCGGGCGCCCAGTTCGTCCGAGTGGCCCTGACGGCAACGGACGAGCGCGTGGCAGCGGCGGTCCAGCGGCTGTAACGGCCGGCCCGGCTGTGGGCAGTCGTTCCGCTGGGGCGGAACGGGTGGGCACAGCCACCAGTGCCGAGCACCGGCAAAGACGCTTCAGCGGTACCGACCCGCACACAGACCGAGGGGTCCAGGGAAACTCCCTGGACCCCTCGGCCGTCGAGACCCGGCGTCAGCCGACCGGCAGACCCTTCGCGGGCAGCGAGTCGGCCGACGGCACCCCGCCCTTCGTCAGGGAGTCGGTCGGCAGACCACCCTGCGCGGAACCGGCCGCGTCACCGACGAGCTGCCCGGCGGAGCCCGCCGCGTCACCGGCGGCCTCCTGCGCGACCGGCGTGGTCTTCTTGACCGCCTTGCCGTTGGTCTTGCCCGCGGCCGGCACCGCCTTCTTGACGGTCTTGCTGCCGGTGTCACCCGCGGACTCGGTGACGTTCTGCGCCGCGCCGTCGGCGGTGTTGCCGACGTTCGCCCCGTCCAGGGCGGTCAGCCCGCCGAGGTTCGGGGTGGCCGGCAGCTCGGGGGCCGCGCTGGCGGAGCCGGCCGCACCGACCCCGGCAGCCGCTCCCGCAGCGACGATCAACGCGGCACGGGCGATCCGGCGGGTCAGGGGGAGGGACATGGTGCTCCTTCGACGGGAGAGAACGGTGAGGTTGTGAAGTGTCCGGCCGGGTCCGGGAGTTGATCGACTGGCTGTTGATCTCCCCGGCTCGGACGCAGTGACTACCGCTCGAAGCCCGCGAAGGTTGCGGCGCCGCAACGTAAAGAGTTGGTAATGCGTCGCATTATCGCCTGCGGATAAAAACGGGCAAAGAGACTTCCACCGGAAAGCCCGCCGAATCCTTCCAGCCCCTTGTTCCCAAGGGTTCTCGCGGTTTCCGGGCGGAGGACACGAGAGCCCGCGCACACGGCCGCCGCCACGCCGCCCGGGTAGCCCCCAGGAGTGAAGCCCCGCACCCTTGCGCGATCTAGCCCATCGTCACGATACGGACGGCGTCCGCGTCCCGCTCCGCGCCCGCCGTGCCCTTCGTCCCGGCCTCCCGCCACTCGCTGGCGGTGTTCCCGGCGACCCACTCCCGCCCCGCGTACGTGACGCGTGCGATGTGCAGCTCGGAGGCGTTGGCCACGGCCCAGTGCGCCAGCTGCCAGCCGCGCTCCTCCACCCGCTGACCGCCTGCGGCCCCCGTGCCGGCGGTCACGGGCAGCGTCATGGTCCGCTCGTCGGACCCGCCCGTACCGCTCGGGGACGGCGTCGGCGTGGCCGCCGACGAGCTGCCCACCTCCGCACCGGCCGGCTCCAGCACATCGCGCCCGAAGTCCCGCACAAGCGCCGCACGCACCCCGTCTGGGCCCGTCGCCCGGGTCGCGGCCGGGCGGCCCTCGCAGGTCAGCGTGGCCGCGGAGTGCCCGGTGAGGGCCGCGGCGAGCAGCGCCGCGTCCGGCTCGTGCTTGGCGTAGGCCTGCGGGAAGCCGCTGCGCTGCACGCGCTGCGCGGCGTCGGTGAGGGGCAGCCGCGTGTAGCCGGGCACCTTGACCAGGTGGTCGTAGAACTCGCCGGCCGAGTACGTCGGGTCCAGGATCTCCTTGGGCGTGCCCCAGCCCTGCGAGGGCCGCTGCTGGAACAGGCCGAGCGAGTCCCGGTCGCCGTGGTTGATGTTGCGCAGGCTCGATTCCTGGAGCGCGGTCGCCAGCGCGATGGTCACGGCCCGCTCCGGCAGACCGCGTCCGTCACCCACGGCGGCGATCGTCGCCGCGTTCACCGCCTGCTCGGGCGTGAACTCGTACGACGCCCCGTCGCCCTTTCCGGAGACGACTTTGCAGCCCGGTCCGCCGGTGCCTCCGGTGACGTACTGCACCACGAGGTAACCGGCTATCGCGAGCAGGACCACGAACGCGGACCCGCATCGGAAGAGGCGGCCGCGACGCTTGGGAGAGGACGGCTCTGGCACGCCGTACAAGGTACTGGAGAGTACGGAGTGCCTTGTGCCAGGTGTGGACAGTGGGGCCAGGGCTGGCGCGTTAGGGTCGACGGCATGGCCGACACCTCTCTTGACCTCACGCTGGACGCCGCTGAGCTCACCGCCCGGCTCGTCGACTTCCGCTCCGAGAGCGGCACCGAGAAGCCGCTGGCGGACGCGATCGAGACCGCGCTGCGCGCGCTGCCCCATCTCACGGTCGAGCGGTTCGGCAACAACGTCGTGGCCCGGACGGACCTGGGCCGCCCGGAGCGGGTGATCCTGGCCGGTCACATCGACACCGTCCCGATCGCGGACAACGTCCCCTCCCGGCTCGACGAGGACGGCGTCCTGTGGGGCTGCGGCACGTGCGACATGAAGTCGGGCGTCGCGGTGCAGCTGCGCATCGCGGCCACGGTCCCCGCCCCCAACCGCGACCTGACCTTCGTCTTCTACGACAACGAGGAGGTCGCCGCGGAGCTGAACGGCCTCAAGCACGTCTCCGAGGCGCACCCCGAGTGGCTCCAGGGCGACTTCGCGGTCCTGCTGGAACCCTCGGACGGCCAGGTCGAGGGCGGCTGCCAGGGCACGCTGCGGGTGCTGCTGAAGACCAGGGGCGAGCGGGCCCACTCGGCGCGCGGCTGGATGGGCTCCAACGCGATCCACACGGCCGCTCCGATCCTCGCCCGCCTGGCCTCCTACGAGCCGCGCTGGCCGGTCATCGACGGCCTGGAGTACCGCGAGGGCCTCAACGCGGTCGGCATCAGCGGGGGAGTGGCCGGCAACGTCATCCCCGACGAGTGCGTGGTCACCGTCAACTTCCGCTACGCGCCCGACCGCACCCCCGAGGAGGCCGTGGCCCACGTCAAGGAGGTCTTCGCGGACTGTGGCGTGGACGAGTTCGAGGTGGTCGACCACAGCTCGGCCGCGATGCCGGGCCTGTCGCACCCGGCGGCGAAGGCGTTCATCGAGGCGGTGGGCGGCACCCCGATGCCGAAGTACGGCTGGACGGACGTGTCCCGCTTCTCGGCCCTGGGCGTCCCCGCGGTCAACTACGGCCCCGGCAACCCCCACTTGGCGCACAAGCGGGACGAGCGCGTGGAGATCGCGAAGATCCTCGCGGGCGAGGAGCGCCTGCGGACCTGGCTGACGGCCTGACCGACCGGAACGCCATCGTGTTTACGGCGCTCGATCGCGGACATGCTCACGTCCCTCGTTCGTAACCCGCGTAGATCTACGCTGAGGTGGAAAAACAGGCACGACGGAGGGAGCGCACATGGCGACCGGCAACCCCGAGGGGAAGAAGCAGCCGCCGGAGGAGAAGCGCCTGGGCCCGGTCCTCCGGCGGCGGGACCAGGTACAGGCCAGCACCACGGACCAGCGGCTGCTGGACGCGGGCGGGCCCTCCGACTGGGTGCACACCGACCCCTGGCGCGTGCTGCGCATCCAGTCGGAGTTCATCGAGGGCTTCGGCACGCTCGCCGAACTCCCGCCCGCGATCAGCGTCTTCGGCTCGGCCCGGACGCCGGCGGACTCGCCCGAGTACGAGGCGGGCGTCCGGCTGGGCCGGGGCCTGGTGGACGCGGGCTTCGCGGTCATCACGGGCGGCGGCCCGGGCGCGATGGAGGCGGCCAACAAGGGCGCCCTGGAGGCCAAGGGCATCTCGGTCGGCCTCGGCATCGAGCTGCCGTTCGAACAGGGCCTGAACCCGTACGTCGACATCGGCCTGAACTTCCGCTACTTCTTCGTGCGGAAGATGATGTTCGTCAAGTACGCCCAGGGCTTCGTGGTCCTGCCCGGCGGCCTCGGCACCCTCGACGAACTCTTCGAGGCCCTCACCCTCGTCCAGACCCAGAAGGTCACCCGCTTCCCCATCGTCCTGTTCGGCAGTGAGTACTGGGGCGGCCTGGTCGACTGGCTCCGCCACACGGTCATCGCCCAGGGCAAGGCCGCGGAGAAGGACCTCCTGCTGTTCCACGTCACGGACGACGTGGACGAGGCGGTGGCCCTGGTGTCGAAGGAGGCAGGCAGGTAGAGGCAAGCCGGGCTTCTCGTCCGACGGATTCGGCGGGCGGGCCGGGGGGCCAGGGGGCGAAGCCCCCTGGTACCTCGGCTAGGCCAACCCGCGCCGCGCAACGGCAGGACCCCGATGCCCCGCGATCGCCCCGACCATCTCAAGCACCTGCCGCGTCTCCGCAACCTCATGCACCCGGTACACCCGCGCCCCCAACCACGCGGACACCGCAGTCGTGGCCAACGTCCCCACCACCCGCTCCTTCACGGGCCGGTCCAACGTCTCCCCGACGAAGTCCTTGTTGGACAACGACACCAGCACCGGCCACCCCGTGGCGACCATCTCCCCCAGCCGCCGGGTCGCCTCCAGACTGTGCCGCGTGTTCTTCCCGAAGTCATGCCCGGGGTCGATCATGATCGACTCCCTCCGCACGCCCAGCGCCAGCGCCCGCTCCGCCAGCCCGACCGTCACGTCCAGGATGTCGGCCATGACGTCGTCGTACTCCACGCGGTGCGGCCGGGTCCGCGGCTCCGCACCACCCGCGTGCGTACACACCAGCCCCACCCCGTACCGCGCGGCGACCTCGGCAAGCCCAGGATCGACCCCGCCCCACGCGTCGTTCAGCAGGTCCGCCCCGGCCTCGCACACGGCCTCGCCGACCTCGGCCCGCCAGGTGTCCACGCTGATGACCACGTCCGGGAACCGTCGCCGCACCTCCGCGACGAAACCGACCGTCCGCCGGGTCTCCTCCGCGGCCGTGACCTCCTCGCCCGGCCCGGCCTTCACCCCGCCGATGTCGATGATCGCGGCTCCCTCGGCGACCGCCTGCTCCACGCGCGCGAGGGCCGGTTCGTCGCGGAAGGTCGCGCCCCGGTCGTAGAAGGAGTCCGGGGTCCGGTTCACGATCGCCATGATCACCGGCTCGTGCGGCCCGAATTCCCGCCTGCCCAGCCTGAGCATCCGCTGTGACCTTTCCTGGTACGTCCCCGTCTTCCGCCGCCTGCGACCCTAACCGTCGGGCTCGCATGGCACGATCGGAGCCTGACACCATCGGTGTCCGAAGACACCGACAGATCCGACCGTGGGGGCTCCGCGATGGTTATGTTCCTGTTCCTGGTCGTCGCGCTAGCCGTCGTGGTCGCCGCGGTGACCCTCGCCGTGGTGGGCGGCGGCGAGAACGGCCCGCTGCCCGAGGCCGTCCCCGAGCGGCTGCGGGACCCGCTGCCCCCGGACCGCCCGGTCGACCGTGCCGACGTCGAAGGCCTCCGTTTCCCGCTCGCCGCCCGCGGCTACCGTATGGCGGACGTGGACGACGCCCTCAGCCGCCTGGGTGCCGAGCTCGCCGAGCGTGACGCCCGCATCGCCGACCTGGAGTCGGCCCTGGCGGGCGCCAGAACAGCCGCCGGACACGGCCCGGTGTCCGGGGAGAACCACACCTCCGCGGAGAACCACGTGTCCATGGACAAGCCTGCCCCGGGGCGGGAGGACCGGCCATGAGCGACGGCACCGCCCTCGCCGGCCCGGACGGCGCGCTGCGCTGCCCCTGGGCCCTGTCCGCCCCGGAGTACGTGGCGTACCACGACGAGGAGTGGGGCCGCCCGGTCCACGGCGACGACGCGCTCTACGAGCGCCTCAGCCTGGAGGCCTTCCAGTCCGGCCTGTCCTGGATCACGATCCTGCGCCGCCGCCCCGGCTTCCGCGCCGCCTTCGCCGACTTCAAGATCGCCTCGGTGGCGGCCTTCACCGACGAGGACCGCGAGCGCCTCCTGGCCGACGCCGGCATCATCCGCAACCGCGCCAAGATCGACGCGACGCTCGCCAACGCGCGCGTGCTGGCCGAGTGGGCCCCGGGCGAACTGGACGAGCTGATCTGGTCGCACGCCCCCGAGCCCGGCACCCGCCCGGTCCCGAAGGCGCTCTCCGACGTCCCGGCCGTCACCCCCGGGTCGACGGCCCTGTCCAAGGCGCTGAAGAAGCGGGGCCTGCGCTTCGTCGGCCCGACGACGGCGTACGCGCTGATGCAGGCCTGCGGACTGGTCGACGACCACCTCCAGGCCTGCGTCGCGCGTCGCGCATGACGCCGCCGCGGCGGGTCAGCGGTCCGATCGGCGGCCCGGTCAGCGGCCCAGATACCGGGGCTTCTCCTTGTTGACGAAGGCCTGCACCGCGATCGCGTGGTCCTCGGAGGAGCCCGCCCGGGTCTGGAGCTCGTCCTCCTTCTCCAGGGTCTGTGCCAGGGAGTGCGTCAGGCCGTAGGCCATCGACTCCTTCAGCGCCGCGTACGCCACCGTCGGCCCCTCGGCCAGGGCCCGCGCCACCTTCTCGGCCTCCTCGCGCAGCTCCCCGGCCGGCACCAGCCGGTTGGCGATGCCGAGCTCGTAGGCCTCCTGCGCGCTGATGCTCCTGGGGAAGAGCAGCAGGTCAGCCGCCCGCCCGGGGCCGATCACCCGCGGCAGCGTCCACGAGATGCCCGAGTCGGCGGTCAGCGCCACCCCGGCGAACGAGGTGTTGAACGCGGCCGTGTCCGCCACGATCCGGTAGTCCGCCGCGAGCGCGAAGCCGAAGCCCGCCCCGGCCGCCACCCCGTTCACGGCGGCGACGACCGGCTTCGCGGCCTCGGTCAGCGCCCGCACGATCGGGTTGTAGTGCTCCCGCACCGTGCTCATGGTCTGACCCGAACCGGTCTCCCGGTCCTCGGCCAGCAGGCCGATGTGCTCCTTGAGGTCCTGTCCCACGCAGAACGCCCGGTCACCGGCGGCCGTCAGCAGCACCGCCCGTACGGCGGTGTCGTCCGCCGCGGCGCTGACCGCGTCCCGCAGGGCGACCTTGGCCGCCACGTTCAGCGCGTTCATCGCCTCCGGGCGGTTCAGCGTGATCGTCGCGAGTCCGTCGCTCACCTCGTAGAGCACGGTGTCGGCCATGGAGTATCCCCTCCGTGTCGCTGCTCGGGGACGTACCGGTCGGTACGTCCCTGGTCTGAGGACAGCATGACGGAGATCGCCGGGGGTCGACCGGACCGGACGTGTGACCTGCGTCAAAGAATTCTCGCCCGTTTTCGTTCGGCGGATGTGTGTGCGGTGGCGGAGTATCGCAGTCACATCGCCGAATTGAGTGGTTTTGCTCGCGTGCGTTGCCCAAGCGATGCCGACTGATGTTGGTCATCGGGTCCTGAGATGCGGGATAATGGCTTGGAAGCAATGTGTTCGATGCCGGTGTCGCGTGTCCTGCCTCAAGGACCGCACTGTGCCCTTCTTCAGGGGTCCGTCGGCCTTGACGATGAGCTGGGTTTCAGGAAGGGGAACGAGCATGGCGGCCATGAAGCCGCGGACGGGTGACGGCCCGCTCGAGGTGACCAAGGAGGGGCGGGGCATCGTCATGCGCGTTCCGCTCGAAGGCGGCGGTCGGCTCGTCGTCGAGCTGACCCCGGACGAGGCCGACGCCCTGGGCGACGCCCTCAAGAAGGTCGTCGGCTGACGCGCAAGCGACCATACCCTTTCAGCTGCCCCGGCATCACATGAGGTGCCGGGGCGGCTGTTTTCTCAACCGCGTCTCTCGCCTGCCCCGGGTTCGGTCCGGCTAACGTGCTGCCCGGCTACCGTTTCACCGCGCACAGCAGCCCGTCGCCGACCGGCAGCAGGGACGGCACCAGCTCCTGGCTCTCGCGCACCGCGCGCAGCAGCTCCCGCAGCCGCAGCACCTCGGTGGGCTGCGGACCGGAGTCCACCGTCCGGCCGTTCGCGAAGGCGCCCTCGAAGACGACGAGCCCGCCGGTGCGCAGCAGCCGCAACGATTCAGCGAGGTAGTCCATGACCTCCAGGCGATCACCGTCGCAGAAGACGAGGTCGTAGCCGGCGTCCGCGAGGCGGGGCAGCACGTCCAGGGCGCGGCCCGGGATGAAACGGGCCCGGTTGCTGGCGAAGCCGGAGGCGCGGAAGGCCTGGCGGGCGAACTGCTGGTGCTCCGGCTCGGGATCCACTGTGGTCAGAACACCGTCCGGGCGCATACCGTGCAGGAGGTGGATCCCGGAGACGCCGCAGCCGGTCCCGATCTCCGCGACGGCCTTGGCGTCGACGGAGGCGGCCAGCAACCGCAGCGCGGCGCCCGTGCCGGGCGACACCGAGCGCAGACCCGCCTCACGGGCCCGGTCGCGGGCCCAGTGCAGCGCGTCGTCCTCGGCGACATAGGCGTCGGCGAACGCCCAGCTCGTCTGCCGGTTGCCGGTAATGACCCTCTCCTGTCCCCGTGAATGCCTGGGCGTGACTGTATCCGTTGGGCCCGGGAACCCGCAGATGGGACCGGTCGTTTAAAGGGGGAAGCGACTGGCGCGGGGCGTGACGGGGGGCAGGCAGTGGATCGAGGCGCCGAGCAAGTGGCGACGCAGCAGTACGAGGCGTATCAGCCCAGATCAAATTCTCGTAAAACCGCTTATCCGGTCCTAACGGGCGAGGTGGCTATGGTAGGGGCTCCACTGGACACCACCAGAGCTGACAGGGGAGGTGCGGCCGCGCCTGTGGATAGGGGAGGAGTGCTCCGGCGCTTCTTCACATCGGCGGGCAGGCCGACATCCGTGAACGACACTGCTGACCACAGCCACGCCGCTGACTTCGCCCAGACCGCGACCTTCACCACCGACGCGGACGGGCAGGCGTGGACTCCGCCCACGTGGGAGGAGATCGTCAGCACGCACAGCGGCCGGGTCTACCGGCTCGCCTACCGCCTCACCGGCAACCAGCACGACGCCGAGGACCTCACGCAGGAGGTCTTCGTCCGTGTCTTCCGTTCCCTGTCGACGTACACGCCGGGCACCTTCGAGGGCTGGCTGCACCGCATCACGACGAACCTGTTCCTGGACATGGTCCGCCGCAAGCAGCGCATCCGTTTCGACGCGCTCGGAGAGGACGCGGCCGAGCGGCTGCCCAGCAAGGAGCCCTCGCCCCAGCAGGTCTTCAACGACGCGCACTTCGACGCGGACGTCCAGCAGGCCCTCGACACCCTCGCCCCCGAGTTCCGCGCCGCGGTCGTCCTGTGCGACATCGAAGGACTGTCGTACGAGGAGATCGCCGCGACCCTCGGCGTCAAGCTCGGCACGGTCCGGTCGCGGATCCACCGGGGCCGCTCGCAGCTGCGCAAGGCCCTCGCGCACCGCTCTCCGGAGGCGCGCGCCGAGCGCCGCTCCTTCATGCCGCGTGTACCCGCCCTGGGAGGAGGGGGCGCGAGCGCGTGAGCGGATCACGGCCGAAAGCTTCCGAGGGTCACCTCGCAGAGCAGCACCTTGGAGACCGACTCTCCGCCCTGGTCGACGGAGAGCTCGGTCATGACGCGCGCGAGCGCGTACTGGCGCATGTGGCCACCTGCCCGAAGTGCAAGGCGGAGGTGGACGCCCAGCGCCGGCTGAAGAACGTCTTCGCGGAGGCGGCCCCGCCGCCCCCTTCCGAGAGTTTCCTGGCCCGCCTGCAGGGACTACCCGCGGGCGGCGGCCCGGACGGTGATGCCACGCCGCCGGGCGGGGCAGCGCTGCCCGGCGGACTGTCCGGACGGTTCGGATCGTCCGGAGCCTTCGGAGCCAAGCGCGGCGACCGGTTCGAGTTCGGATACGTCCCGGCCCGGCAGCACGCCCCCGTGCTCCCGCCCTCCGCCGGGAACCAGGGCCTCCGCTCGGGCGGGCGGGGCCTGCCGCCCGACGACCGCGGCCTTCCCGCGGGCAGCCGGGGCTTCCGTATCCACGACGTCGGGCGGCAGGAGCCCGACAGATCCTCCTCGCGGCTGCGGTTCGCCTTCGCGGCAGCCGGGGCCGTGTCCCTGGCCGCGATCGCACTGGGCGGCGTCACGGCCGGCACCCCGACGGACACGGAGGCCCGCGGCGGCGCCGGCACGGGAAGCAACGTGACCCCGATGCGCACGCAGGGCACGGGCGCCGCGGCACAGCCCGAGAGCCAGCGACGCCGCAGTACGGGGCCGCTGCTCGGGCAGATGTACGGCCAGAGTGTCCTCGGCCGCACCCCGGCCGCCCCGACCGAGGTGTCCGCACCGCTGCTGCCGGGTGTGCCGCACTCCGCCGCCGGGCAGCACGCCGTACACGCGCTGGCCGCCCCGGTCATGGCCGGTGCCGCCGTCGTGTCCCCGCTGATACGTCCGCTCGAGGCGGCCCCGCCGGCCGCCCTGACCTCATGGTCGACGGTCCCCGAGATCGCGGCGCCCCTGTTCGCGGCGCCCCTCCCGGAGACGACCTCGTCCCCCTCTTCACCGGCCTCCTCCCGTACGGCCCGCTGACCGGCCGCTGCGCGGCGGCGAGCGAACCTGATTGAATCCGGGGGTGGCGCCCGCGGCCGAGGCGTGGCCCTGGCGCCGATTCGACGAACTGCGGCTACCGCCGTCGAGCCGTGCCGCGGCTGTGGGGAGAGCATGAACGAGGGGAAGCCCACGAAGGCCAAGTGGTGGAGCCGTCCTCGGCCGCAGGGCCTTTCGGGGGAGCCGGAGAGTACGGGGCAGGCGCCGGCGGACTCGGCCGACACCGACGGTGACTTCGAGCTGGCGCGGCCTGCCGCGCGGCAGGCCGAGGCCGACGGCGACTACGAGCTGAGGCGCCCCGAACAGCCGCCGGCCGACAGCGAGCCCGCCGTGCCCGCCAGGGGCGCCGAGAAGGGCGTTCCCACCACGTCCGCCGTACCGGCCCAGGGAGGACCGGCCGGGAGCGCGGTGGAGGCCGGGGGCGCCGTCTCCGCCGTGTCGGCCCCGGACAGAGCCGCCGGGAGCGCCGTGGAGCCCCGGAGTGGTGTGGAGGCCGGAGGCATCCCCTCCGCCGTGCCGACCCCCGACGGGCCCGCTGGCAGCGCGGTGGAGACCCGGGGCGCTGTGGACGACGCGGGTGCCTCCGCCGGGCCGACCTCGGGCGGATCTGTCGGGAGCGCGGTGGAGACTCGGAGTGCTGTGGAGGGCGGGGACGTCCTCTCCGCCGTGCCGGCCCCGGGCGGGCCCGCCGGGAGCGCTGTGGAGGACGCGGGTGCCGCCTCCGCCGGGTCGGTCGATGGGCGGCCCAGGCCCCTGCACGATCCCGACCCGTACAGCACGCCGCCCTACGGTGAACCCGGGCCCTGGGCGCCCGCGCCGCCCGTGCAGCATCCGGCGGCGACTCCGGCGCGCGGTGCGGTGACGGCGGACCAGCCGGCCGTGCCCGGCACGCCCGTCACGCCGCCGCAGGGGACGCCGGTGGCTCCTCCCGGCATCCCCGCGCCTTCCGTACCCCTCCCGCCCCCCAGCGCCCCCGTGCAGGTGCCCGCCGCGGCCGTCTACGCCGACGCTCAGCCCCCGGCGCCCGCCGCCGACCCCTGGCAGCGCTACGACCCCTGGGCAGCCCCCGCGGTCCTCGGCGGCCACGGCCCTCTCCAGCAGAACGGGGCCGGAGTGCTCAGCACGGAACAGCGGCGCCGACGGGGCAGGAAGGCGCTGTTCGCCGGTGCCGCGCTGCTCGCGCTCGTGTCCGGAGGCATCGGTGGCGGCATAGGGACGTATCTGGAGCGCAACGGCGGCATCGGGACCGTCGAACTGCCGCAGGCCGGGAAGGAGCCCGCAGGGCGGGACGCGGACAGTGTGGCCGGGATCGCCGGGCGGGCCCTGCCGAGCGTCGTCACACTGCATGTGAGCGGCTCCGGCGAGCAGGGCACGGGCACCGGCTTCGTGCTCGACACCCGAGGGCACATCCTCACCAACAACCACGTCGTGCGGGCCGCAGGGTCCACCGGCGAGATCACGGTGACCTTCAACGGCGGGGAGACCGCCGAGGCCGAACTCGTCGGCCGGGACAGCGGCTACGACCTCGCCGTCGTGCAGGTGAAGGGCGTGCGCGGACTCACCCCGCTGGCCCTCGGCAACTCGGACAACGTGCAGGTCGGCGACCCGGTCGTGGCCATCGGCGCGCCCTTCGACCTGGCCGGCACCGTCACCTCCGGCATCATCAGCGCCAAGCAGCGGCCCATCACGGCGGGCGGCGAGAAGGGCGACGGCAGCGACGTGTCGTACGTCGACGCGCTCCAGACCGACGCCCCCATCAACCCGGGCAACTCCGGCGGGCCCCTGCTCGACGCCAAGGCCCGGGTCATCGGCATCAACTCGGCCATCCGGTCGGCGGACAGCGGCTCCGAGCTGGACGGCGGCCAGGCCGGTTCGATAGGCCTCGGCTTCGCCATACCCATCAACCAGGGCAAGCGCGTCGCCGAGGAACTGATCAACACGGGGAAGGCGACCCACCCGGTCATCGGCATCACCCTCGACATGGACTACACGGGCGACGGCGCCCGCGTCGCCGCCGAGGGCAGTGCGGGCGGACCACCGGTGACCACGGGCGGTCCGGGCGCCAAGGCCGGCATCAAGGCGGGTGACGTCATCACTCAGGTCGACGGCCAGCGCGTCCACTCCGGCGAGGAACTGATCGTCAAGACCCGGGCCCGCCGCCCCGGCGACCGGCTGGAGCTGACCGTGGAGCGCGGCGGCAAGGAGCGGACGGTGTCGCTCGTCCTCGGGTCCTCCGGCGGCAGCTGAGCCGTGATGTCCGGCACATACAGGGACGAAGAAGGCAAACATTGGGGAAAGCGCTCCCACCGGCCGCACTCGGAGGTCTCGGGACGGTACCGGTCGGACAGGATCGCCGGGTACCGTGGATCCGGCCCGGACCACGGCAAGACCCCCATGACCACCGAGGGCCGAGGACCGAGGACATCGCTAGGAGCTTCAGGTGTTCAATGACATAGGACCACTCGAGCTGGTGACGCTCATCGTCCTCGCCGTGCTCGTCTTCGGTCCGGACAAGCTCCCGAAGGTCATCCAGGACGTGACGCGCACGATCCGGAAGATCCGTGAGTTCTCGGAGAGCGCCAAGAACGACATCCGGGAGGAGCTGGGCCCGGAGTTCAAGGACTTCGAGTTCGAGGATCTCAACCCCAAGACGTTCATCCGCAAGCAGCTGGACAACGAGGACCTGGGGCTCAAGGAGATCCGCAACGGCTTCGACCTGAAGAAGGAGATGGCCGAAGTCACCGACGCCGTCCACAGCCGGGACTCCGACTCGTCCTCCTCGTCGTCCACCGGCTCGTCCGGCGGCCGTATCGACATGACGAAGCAGCCCGAGACCCCGGCCCGGGACGACCGGCCGCCCTTCGACGCGGACGCCACCTGAGCGACACACCGGGGCGTACGCCAGGGCGTACGCCCCCAGACGCGCGTGACGCGTTTCATACTCCGGTCGGGCTGTGTAAGGCCTGAACCAGGCGCCCGTGCGGCTCACGCGCCGGGCGGTTTCCCTGCTGCTCGCAGCGGTGTGGCTATGCTGCCGAGTTGATGGGCGGGCCGTACTGGACCAGCAACGCCGCCCGAAGGGGGGCGGGCCGTTCCGGCCCGACGAGAGCGAGGAGGCGTCCGGGCATATGGAGACGACGAGTCGGGCAGTCGCACAGGCGCCGACCGCGGAGGGCGGACAACAGGTCCCCTCCGCCCGGCGCACGGTCGACGGCTACCTGCGCGCGCCCTTCCCGTGGTACGGCCTCGACGAGGCGTTCACGGGGCCGCGCTGGCTGATGCAGGTCGGTACGGCGGCCGACGGAGCCGTGGAACACGGGTCGATCGGGCACGGTGACGAGCCCACGGTGCGCAACGAGCATGTCGCCGGCGGCGATCCCGAGGCCAAGGAGAAGTTCGCGGTCGTGGTGACCGTGGCGGCGAGCCCCTCACGGCGCAGTGCGGACGGCACGGGGCTGCTGGAGGCGACGTCGGTGTCCTCGGCGGCATGGCTCGCAGGTGTGGGGCTGCTGTCCTTCACGTGGCCCGGGCAGATGGACCACTCCCTGCGGGACGACTGGCTGGAGCAGCAGACGGAGACGGCGTGGGTGCTGGCGGATGACCTGGACGGGGCCGACTGGTCGACGTTGTCGCTGCCGGTGGACGGTGTGCCGACGGAGTTCCACTACCGGGAGTCCGAGTTCGGGTGGGTGCTCGCCGGTTCCACCACGGCCGGGGTTCATGTCGGGGCGTACGGCAGGGGCATGAGCGCGTACGGGCTCGGCTTCGCCGTGGTCAAGGACATCGCCTCGTACGCCTGACGTGAGTGTGGGGCGCCGCGGGATTGCGGCGCCCCTTCGCGTAGGCGTACAGCATGCAGGGGCGGCTGCGGGTGCGATGTGGTCGCTCGCGCCCACGCGGCGGAGCCGCACATCGATACAGCCCCGCGCCCCTGGAGGCGCTGCCCCAAGGGCGTTCTGATCTAGAACTTGTTCCTCGGAGTGATCCCCAGGGACAGGCCCGACAGGCCCCGCTGCCGTCCTCCCAGCTTTCCGGCGATCGCCCGCAGGGCCGAGCCCGCCGCGGAGTCCGGGTCCGTCAGGACCACCGGCTTGCCCTCGTCGCCGCCCTCGCGCAGGCGGACGTCGATGGGGATGCTGCCCAGGACCGGGACGTTCGTTCCGGTCGTGCGGGTCAGGCCGTCGGCGACCGACTGGCCGCCGCCCGTGCCGAAGACGTCGACCATCTCGCCGCAGTGCGGGCAGGGCAGGCCGGACATGTTCTCGACCACGCCGACGATCTTCTGGTGGGTCTGGACGGCGATGGAGCCGGCGCGCTCGGCGACCTCGGCGGCGGCCTGCTGCGGGGTCGTGACGACCAGGATCTCGGCGTTCGGGACCAGCTGCGCGACGGAGATCGCGATGTCGCCGGTGCCGGGCGGCAGGTCCAGCAGGAGGACGTCCAGGTCGCCCCAGTACACGTCCGCCAGGAACTGCTGGAGGGCGCGGTGGAGCATCGGGCCGCGCCAGACGACCGGGGCGTTGCCCGAGATGAACATGCCGATGGAGATGACCTTCACGCCGTTCGCCGACGGCGGCATGATCATGTTCTCGACCTGGGTGGGACGGCCGTCGGCGCCCAGCATGCGCGGCACGCTGTGGCCGTAGATGTCGGCGTCGACGACACCGACCTTGAGGCCGTCGGCCGCCATCGCCGCCGCCAGGTTCACCGTCACCGAGGACTTGCCCACGCCGCCCTTGCCGGAGGCGACCGCGTAGACGCGGGTCAGGCTGCCCGGCTTGGCGAAGGGGACCTCGCGCTCGGTCTGGCCGCCGCGCAGGGCGGACGCCAGCTCGCGGCGCTGCTCGTCGCTCATCACGTCGAGCGTGACGTCGACGCGCGTGACGCCCTCCACGCCGGAGACCGCCTCGGTCACGCGCTGCGTGATCGTGTCCCGCATCGGGCAGCCCGAGACCGTCAGGTACACCGTGACCGCGACCGCCCCGTCCGCGCCGATCTCCACGGACTTGACCATCCCGAGTTCGGTGATGGGCTTGTGGATCTCGGGGTCGTTCACCGTCGCCAGTGCCTCGCGCACCGCGTCTTCCGTAGCCATAGGGACGATGGTACGGCGCCTTACCGTTGCGTAGGAAAGGCTGTCAGCGGTCGTCTGCGTCACGTCCCGGTGACCGTTCCGCCGGGAATACGACCGAGCCGTGACGGTGGCCGTTGTGCCGCTCCTCCAGTTCCTTGACCACGTCCTGGAGTTCCGAGCGGATCCAGTCGCGGGTGGCGACCTCGCCCAGGCCGATGCGCAGGGCCGCGACCTCGCGGGTCAGGTACTCGGTGTCCGCGATCGACCGCTCGTTCTGCTTGCGGTCCTGCTCCAGATTGACCCGGTCGCGGTCGTCCTGCCGGTTCTGCGCGAGCAGGATCAGCGGGGCGGCGTACGAGGCCTGGAGCGACAGCATCAGGGTCAGGAAGATGAACGGGTACTCGTCGAAGCGCAGGTCGCGCGGGGCGAGGCTGTTCCAGGCGACCCACAGGATGATGACGGCCGTCATCCAGACCAGGAACCGTCCGGTGCCCAGGAAGCGCGCGATGCGCTCCGACAGCCGTCCGAAGGCCTCCGGGTCGTACTCGGGCAGGATCCGGCGCTTGGGCACGCCCGGCTGGTCGAGGCGGGGGGTGCGCGGCCGGCCCGCGGCCGTCGAGCCGGACGGCGTGCGCTCGCGCAGGGTCTCGCGCTCAGGAACCATCGGTCGCCACCTCCTCCTCGTCCAGGTGGAACTCCGTCTCCCGCCAGTCCTCCGGGAGCATGTGGTCGAGTACGTCGTCCACGGTCACCGCGCCCAGCAGCGAGCCGGCCTCGTCGACCACGGGCGCCGCGACCATGTCGTACGTGGCGAAGAACCCGGCGATGGCGTGCAGGTCCGCGTCGGGGTCGAGCGGTTGCAGGTCGCTGTCCACGATCGAACTGACCAGGGAGGGCGGTGGCTCGCGCAGCAGGCGCTGGAAATGGACCGTGCCCAGGTACTTGCCGGTCGGCGTCTCGTCCGGTGGCCGGCAGACGTAGACCTGGGCGGCCAGGGCGGGGGAGAGGTCCGGGTTGCGGACGCGGGCGAGGGCGTCGGCGACGGTGGCGTCCGGGCGCAGCACGATCGGCTCGGTGGTCATCAGACCGCCCGCCGTGCGGTCCTCGTACGACATCAGGCGCCGCATGTCGGCCGCGTCGCCGGGCTGCATCAGGCTCAGCAGCCGCTCCTGCTCGTCCGTCGGCAGCTCGCCCAGCAGGTCGGCCGCGTCGTCGGGGTCCATGGCCTCCAGGACGTCGGCGGCGCGCTCCTCCTTCAGCTTGCCGAGGATCTCGATCTGGTCGTCCTCCGGGAGCTCCTCCAGCACGTCGGCCAGCCGGTCGTCGTCGAGGGCGGCGGCGACCTCGGCCCGGCGCTTGGGGGAGAGGTGGTGCAGGACGTTGGCCAGGTCGGCGGGGCGCAGCTGCTCGAACGTGGCGAGCAGGTTCTCGGCGCCCTGCCCCTGCTCCTCCAGCGAGAAGCCGGTGACGGCGGTCCACTCGACGGTCAGCGCCTCGCCCTTGGCGCGCCGGAAGGCACTGCCCTTGCGGCCCTTGCGGACGAAGACCCGGTCGATCTCCCACTCCCGGCGGGCCGGCAGCTGATGCACCGACAGATCGAGGACGGTGACCTCCTCGCCGGTCTCGGTGAGCGTGACGCGCCGGTCCAGCAGTTCACCGAAGACCAGCCGCTCGGTGGGCCGCTGCTCGAAACGCCGGACGTTGAGCACGCCGGTGGTGATGACCTGGCCGGACTGGATGGCGGTGACCCGGGTCATCGGCAGGAAGATGCGGCGGCGGGTGGCGAGTTCGACGACGAGGCCGAGCAGCCTCGGCGGTCGCTGTGCCATCCGCAGCATGACGACCAGATCGCGGACACGCCCCACCTGGTCGCCGGCGGGGTCGAAGACGGCGACACCGGAGAGGTGCGATACGAAGATCCGGGGGGCGCCCGCTGCCATGGCCGCGGCTCCTTTTCGTGCGGGGTGTTCCGTGCTGCCTGACTGTGTGCCTGTCTGTGTGCCTGTCTTTTCCGAATTGCCCGCTCGGGTGGGCTTCAGGCTAGCCCGTCCTGATCGGGGACGCGTCGGCGGGCCCACCGGACGGACTGGCTCCGACCTGCCCGCATGTCCCCGGTACCCTGCGGTACGCCGTTCAGGTCTCCCGTCAGAGAGGCAGCCCCACCTGTGACTCCGATTCGCCAGGGCCGCAACCACCGTGCCGCACTCGCGAGCGTGATGTGCGTACTGGCCGTGACCGGAACGGTGCTCACGGGCTGCGCGGAGGAGGATCCCAACGAGGGCACCAACGGGGTCGGCAGACTGCCCGCCGAGAAGATCCAGGCGAAGACCCGTACGGCCGCCGAGTCCGCCGGGGCGGTCCGGGTGCACGGGAACGTCGTCAGCGGCGGGCGCACGTACGCGCTCGACATGCGGCTGAAGACCGACGGTGGCGAGGGGTCGGTCACCACCAAGGGGACGACCTTCCGGCTGCTGCGCGTCGGCGAGCAGCTCTTCGTCATGGCCGACGCGGAGTTCTGGAGTCATGGCGCGGGCCAGGGCGGGGAGGGCGAGGCGGACGCCGCCGCGGCCGCCAAGCTCGGCGGCAAGTTCGTGAAGGTGCCGCAGGGCGACCCTTCGTACAAGAAGTTCAGCGGTTTCACGGACAAGGGTGTCCTCCTCGACGGTCTGCTGACCCTGCACGGCAAGCTCGCGACCGAGGGCCACGACGAGCAGGCGGGCATCCACACCATCCGCATCTCGGGCGACAAGGGCTCCGGCGGCACCCTGGAGGTGTCCCTGGAGGGCAAGCCGTATCCGCTGCGCCTGGAGCGGGCCGGTGGGGCGGGTACCCTCACGTTCTCCGCGTGGGGGCAGGACTTCTCCCTGAGGGAGCCGGATAAGAACGAGACGGTGGACTACGGCAGGCAGCTGCCGGCCTCGTAGGCCGTGCAGGCCGTCAGGTGCGTTTGCGCTTCTTCAGCAGCAGGCGGGGCAGACCCGCCGGAATCGGCCGGCGGGTGGTCGCCGGGGTCGGCAGCGGCGGCTCGGACAGGGAGTCGTCGGGCAGCGGTGCCCTCGTCCCGGTCGGCTCCAGGCGCAGTACCCGGCACTCGCGGGCCCAGCGCTCGGTCATGGCCTCGCCGTCGGGCGCGTTCAGCCGTTTGCCCTTGAGCTCGGCGACCGCCGCGTCCCACGCCTCCGAGCCCGGCGCGAGTTCGGTGACCCGCGCCGCCCAGGAGACCAGCCGGCCCCCCTTGTCCTTGCTGCGGACCGTCACCTGAGCCTCGGCCCCGTCGGCCAGATGCGGCAGCGGCTGCTCGCCGGGCCCGTCGCCGACCAGGCACGCGGCGCCCTCGTGCCACACGTGCCACAGCGCACGCGCCGGGCCGTCGGGGCCCTGGACCCAGACGAGGCCGGACTTCTTCGTGGCCTCCTCGACGAGGGCCTGGCCGAGCAGCTCGCTTGTCATGGCCCCCAGCCTATCCACGCCGTTCACAGCCAGCCGTTCCGCTTCAGCGTGCGGTGGATGCCCAGACAGATGACCACCGTGATGCCCATGATCACCGGGTAGCCGTACCGCCAGTGCAGCTCCGGCATGTGGTCGAAGTTCATGCCGTACACCCCGCACACCATCGTCGGCACGGCGATGATCGCGGCCCACGAGGTGATCTTGCGCATGTCCTCGTTCTGCGCCACGGACGCCTGCGCGAGGTTGGCCTGGAGGATGGAGTTGAGCAGCTCGTCGAAGCCGAGGACCTGCTCCTGGACCCGGGCCAGGTGGTCGGCGACGTCCCGGAAGTACTTCTGGATGTCCGGGTCGATCAGCCGCATCGGCCGCTCGCTCAGCAGCTGCATGGGCCGCAACAGCGGCGACACGGCCCGCTTGAACTCCAGCACCTCGCGCTTGAGTTGGTAGATCCGTCCGGCGTCCGAGCCGCGCGGCGAGCCCTTGCGCCCCGGGGAGAACACCTCGGTCTCGACCTCGTCGATGTCGTCCTGCACGGCGTCGGCGACCGCGATGTAGCCGTCGACGACGTGGTCGGCGATGGCGTGCAGCACCGCCGAAGGGCCCTTGGCCAGCAGCTCGGGGTCGTCCTGGAGCCGGTGCCTGAGGGCCCGCAGGGAGCCCTGTCCGCCGTGCCGGACGGTGATGAAGAAGTCCCGTCCGGTGAAGCACATGACCTCGCCGGTCTCGACGACCTCGCTGTTGGCGTCGAGCTGGTCGTGCTCCACGTAGTGGATGGTCTTGAAGACCGTGAAGAGGGAGTCGTCGTAGCGCTCCAGCTTGGGCCGCTGGTGGGCCTGGACGGCGTCCTCCACGGCCAGCGGGTGCAGCCCGAACTCACTGGCGATGCCCGAGAATTCGGCCTCGGTCGGCTCGTGCAGGCCGATCCACACGAAGCCGCCGTCGCGGCGCGCCAGGCGCACCGCCTCGTGCGGGGTCAGCGAGGTCTCGGTCTCGATGCGGCGGCCGTCCCGGTAGACGGCGCAGTCGACGACGGCGGAGGACGTCGCGGGGCTGCGGGTGGCGTCGTACGTCCCGCCCTCCTTGCGCAGCGACACGCGGGACGGACGGACGACGGCGCGCAGGTCGCGGATCATCGACATGGCGGGCTCCTTCGCGACAGGCAACGAAAAGGCGCCGGACCCGACAGGTGGAACTACCCGGAATGAGGACGTTGGGACTGATGATGTTTGGCACGTCCACAAAGCGGGGAGCACCGCACCGTCGCGGTGGCGAGTCTCGTTACTGATTCAGCTACTGAGGCAGATCAGGCAAAGCGAAACGAAGCGCTCTTCCGCGTGAAGCGAGTGCGAGAGGTGGCGACCAGCCAGAGCCAGAACAGCTACGTCAGCGGCGGGAAGAGCGTGGTGCTACTGCACGGTCGACTTCGGTCCATTGCAGTCCCACCTCCTCCGGCCGGTCCCTCGTAAGGGAGTTCCTTCGGCGTCGGGGCTTGATCGCGACGCTTCTGCGTGCTGCCCCGAACCACCGGGCAAGAGTATCAGTCGCCCGACGTGTCAAGGCGCTTGTTTGCCCGCTACTGACGAGTTCTATGCTCGCCGCATGGCACATGTTCTTCCTCTGGTCGAAGCCCGGTTGCGCAGCGCGCTGGGCGAACCGGACGGGCGCGCGGCGGTCACCTTCCTGGGCACGGACCGCATCGAGGTGCTCCGCTTCCAGGAGGGAGAGATCGTCCGCTACGCCACGCTCGGCATGTCCGCGCACCCCATGACCGAGCCCACGGCGGTGGTCGCCGACCCGGTCAGGGGCCCGCGCGCCGAGCTGGTCCTCTCGGTGCGTGCGGGGCTGGCCGACACCGACAAGGTGCTCCGCCCGCTCGCCGTACTCGCCGCGTCTCCGCAGGTGGAGGGCCTGGTCGTGGCCCCGGGAGCCTCGCTCGACGTCGGCGAACCGCTGTGGCCCGGCGCTCCCTTCACCTCGGTCCTTGTCGCCGAGCCGGGCGGCCTGGTCGAGGACCTGGAGCTCGACGAGCCCCTCGACCCCGTTCGCTTCCTGCCGTTGCTGCCGATGACCCCGAACGAGGCCGCCTGGAAGCGCGTGCACGGCGCGCAGGCGCTCCAGGAGCGGTGGCTGAACCAGGGGACGGACCTCCGGGATCCGTCCCGGAAGTCCGTCCCGCTGGAGTGAGGAAGCTCACCAACGCTTGGCCGTGAAGCGTCAGTTGGCGAAGACGGCGACACCGTCCTCGGTCGCGTGCTTGGGCTCCAGCTCCTCGGCTTCGTGCGTGAGGGCCTTCCGCCGTACGACGACCACGAGTGCGCCCACGACCGCGGTGACCGCCGCCACGACGAACGGGATGTGGAGGTCGGTCCACTCCTCGATCTTCGGCGCGAAGTAGGGGGCGGCCGCCGCGGCGAACCAGCGCACGAAGTTGTAGCCCGCGCTCGCCACCGGCCGGGGCGCGTCCGAGACGCCGAGGGCCAGCTCGGTGTAGACGGTGTTGTTCACGCCGATGAAGGCGCCGGACAGGATCGTGCAGACGACGGCCGTCGTGTGGGAGCCGTAGCCGAGCACGAGCACGTCGGCCGCTAGCAGCACCAGCGAACCGCCGAGCACCTTCAGCGAGCCGAACCGCTCCTGGAGCCGGGGCGCCACGATCACCGAGAAGACGGCGAGCAGCACACCCCAGGCGAAGAACACCGCACCCGACCGGTACGGGCTCATGTTCAGCACGAACGGCGTGAAGGCCAGCACGGTGAAGAACGTGTAGTTGTAGAAGAACGCCGAGACCGCCGCCGAGGCGAGGCCGCCGTGGCCGAGGGCCTTGACCGGGTCAAGGAGCGAGGTCTTGCGGGCCGGCTTCGGCTGCTCCTTCAGGAACACGGTGATGCACAGGAAGCCGATCGCCATCAGGAACGCCGTCCCGAAGAACGGGTAGCGCCAGCTGGCGTCGCCGAGCAGGGCGCCCAGCAGCGGACCGCACGCCATGCCGAGGCCGAGGGCCGACTCGTACAGCAGGATCGCCGCCGCGCTTCCGCCGGCCGCCGCGCCGACGATGACCGCGAGGGCCGTCGAGACGAACAGCGCGTTGCCGAGGCCCCAGCCGGCCCGGAAGCCCACCAGTTCGCCGACGGATCCGGAGGTGCCGGCGAGTCCGGCGAACACCACGACGAACGCGAGGCCGAGCAGCAGCGTCTTCCGGCCGCCGATCCGGCTGGAGACGAAGCCGGTCACCAGCATCGCGACGGCGGTGATGAGGAAGTACGAGGTGAAGAGCAGGGAGACCTGGCTGGCCGTGGCGTGCAGGCCCTGGGCGATGGACGGCAGGATCGGGTCGACGAGTCCGATGCCCATGAAGGCGACGACCGACGCCCCCGCGGTCGCCCACACGGACTTGGGCTGCTTCAGGAGGCCGCCCGCTCCGGCGTCGAAGGGGTCCATTGTGTGCTCCCTTTCCCGGACGAAAGTAGTTGGTATATACATATACTAAGTTAGAGAGGCTAATTAATGCAAGCTACAGCTAGTGCGGGAGTGAAGGGTTCCGTCCGGTTGGGTGATCGTCCTTGACGCGGCGGGGCGCGGGTAGGACCGTGGGGCCCTATGAGGGGCGAACCCAGTTGCCCGAAGTGTGGTGGCCGGGTCAGGGCTCCCGGCCTCTTCTCCGACTCGTGGCAGTGCGATGTGCACGGCACCGTCCATCCGGTGCAGCCCGTGATACCGCCCAGCGTCGACGCCCTCAACGTCGTGGTGCACCGCACCCAGGTGCCGGTGTGGATGCCCTGGCCGCTGCCGGTCGGCTGGCTGTTCACGGGCGTCGCCTGCGCGGGGGACGACCGCACGGGCGGCCGCGCCACGGCCGTGGCCTGCACGGGGCCCGGGCCGCTCGGCGGGGTGGGTGAGCTGATCCTGGTGGCGGAGGAACTCGGCGTCGGACTCGGTGCGCGGTACGCGGGCATGGAGGGTCCGGACCCGGGGCCGTACATCGACGTCGGGAAGCCGGCGCAGGCGAAGGTGCTCGCCGCCGGGCGTCCGACGCCGCTGTGGCATGTGTCCGGTGCGCCGGACGATCGTGCGGTTTTCGCCGGTGAGGCGCTCGGGATGTGGCTGTGGGCGGTCGTGTGGCCGGAGCAGTCGGGCTTGCTGATGTACGACGAGTTGGTGCTGGCGGATCTGCGGGAGGCCGGAGCGGAGGTGGAGCTGGTGCCGTGCGGGGCTCTGTCGCCCCGATTGCTCGAGCCGTAGCGCCCAGGGGGGATAGGGCTTCGGGTGTGCGGGCGGCTTCGGGTGGTCTCTGGCTTGTCGCGCAGTTCCCCGCGCCCCTCGGGGGTGTGTTGTTGTAGGGGGCGCTCGGGGGGTTCGGGTGTGACAGGGGTGGTCGAAAGTGTGGTTATCCTGGAGCAGCCCTGCTCGTCCCGTCAGTGTCTGGAGTCCGCGTCGTGCGTATCGATCTGCACACCCACTCCACCGCTTCCGACGGTACGGACGCTCCCGCCGAGTTGGTGCGGAAGGCCGCCGCGACCGGACTGGACGTCGTCGCGCTGACCGATCACGACACCACCCGCGGCCACGCCGAGGCGATCGCCTCGTTGCCCGAGGGGCTCACGCTGGTCACCGGAGCCGAGCTCTCCTGCCGGCTCGACGGCATCAGCATGCACATGCTGGCGTACCTCTTCGATGCCGAGGAGCCGGCGCTGCTCGCCGAGCGTGAGCTGGTCCGGGACGACCGGGTGCCCCGGGCGCAGGGCATGATCGCCAAGCTCCAGGAGCTGGGCGTGCCCGTGACCTGGGAGCAGGTGGCGCGGATCGCCGGTGACGGGTCCGTCGGGCGTCCGCACGTGGCGACCGCGCTCGTCGAGCTGGGCGTCGTGCCGACCGTCAGCGACGCCTTCACCCAGGACTGGCTGGCCGACGGCGGCCGGGCCTACGTGGAGAAGCACGAGAGCGACCCCTTCGAGGCCATCCGGCTGATCAAGGGCGCCGGCGGAGTCGCGGTGTTCGCGCACCCCGGGGCGAACAAGCGGGGGCGTACGGTTCCGGAGGCCGCGATCGCCGAGATGGCCGCGGCCGGGCTGGATGGTGTCGAGGTCGACCACATGGACCACGACACGGACACGCGTGCGCGGCTGCGGGGGCTGGCGAAGGAGCTGGGGCTCCTGGTGACCGGGTCCAGTGACTATCACGGCAGCCGGAAGACGTGTGTGCTCGGGGAGTACACGACGGATCCCGAGGTGTACGGGGAGATCACGCGGCGGGCCTTCGGGGCGTTTCCGGTGCCGGGGGCTGGCGGGGTCTGAGGTCTCTGTCCTGTAGGTCCGTTGTCAGGCACCCGGCGCTGCTGGCTGTGCCCACCCGTTCCGCCATGCGGAACGCCTGCCCACAACGGTCGCGGCAGCGATACGTGCTGCCCTGTCCGCCGCGTTCTGTCACCCACCCCGCAAGGCCATCGCTGTCATGTTCGACCTCGCCGTTTTCGGCTCCCTGTTCCTGACCCTCTTCGTCATCATGGATCCCCCCGGGATCACCCCGATCTTCCTCGCGCTCACCGCCGGACGGCCCGGCAAGGTGCAGAAGCGGATGGCCTTCCAGGCCGTCTGTGTTGCCGGTGGTGTGATCACCGTGTTCGGGCTGCTCGGGCATCAGATCCTGAACTACCTGCACGTGTCCGTGCCCGCGCTGATGATCGCGGGCGGGCTGCTGCTCCTGCTGATCGCCCTCGACCTGCTGACCGGCAAGACGGACGAGCCCAAGCAGACCAAGGACGTCAACGTCGCCCTCGTGCCGCTGGGCATGCCGCTGCTGGCCGGGCCGGGGGCGATCGTGTCGGTCATCCTCGCCGTGCAGAAGGCCCACAGCGTCGCCACGCAGGTCTCCGTGTGGACGGCGATCCTCGCCATCCACGTCGTGCTGTGGCTGGTCATGCGCTACTCGCTGGTGATCATCCGGATCATCAAGGACGGCGGTGTGGTCCTGGTGACGCGGCTCGCGGGCATGATGCTGTCCGCGATCGCCGTGCAGCAGATCATCAACGGGGTCACGCAGGTGATCCAGGGCGGCTGAGGGGTCGCCGGGTCACGCGGTGCGGGTGAGTACCGTGCCGATCTCCCTGGCCGGTTTCTCGTGGGCGAGGTACTCCTCGATCTTGTGCGCGCGGTCCCGGCCGTTCTGGACGGCCAGCTGCGTGAGCTTGCCCCACCGCTCGTCCTCCAGGGGGCAGCCGACGGCCACCGCGTCGGTGGGGCACCAGACGTTGACCCAGTCGCGGACCTTCGGCGGCCGGTGCGGGCCGCGGGCCAGGAGCCGCTCGTTGACGCCGTCCAGTCCGAGCGGGCTGCCCGCGGTGACCAGCAGTACGGGATCGAGGCCGTCCGGGAGCCGGGTCAGCAGGTCCACGCCGACGACCGTGCCCAGGCTGTGCGTGACCAGCACCAGTTCGCCCGTGGTGGGCATCGTCTCCAGCACGCTGTCCAGCACCGCCTGACGCACGGAGCCGTCGCCGAGGTACAGATCGACGTCCCGCAGGAACGTGGCGATGGTCCACTCGTCCAGATCGGACCGGGCGGCGAGCCAGCTCAGCGGCCGGTGCAGTGCGCCGACCAGCCCCGCTCCAAAACCCTCCGTGGCCGCCGGCCCGTTCTGGGGCATGCCGGCCCGGGCGGCCGCCTCGTAGAGCAGCTGCTCGTAGGAGCCGGTGGGTGATTCGGCGGCGAAGACCTCGGCGGCAGCGGCGGCGCTCACCTCGTCGAGTCCGACGGGCCGGACCGTGCTCTCCCGCCCGCTCACCAGGCCGGCCAGTCGCGTGCCGTAGAACGGGAACCACACGTCCTCCGGCTCGACCGTGGGCAGTGCCGCGAGCGTCAGGCCGCGGTTCAGGCCGGACGTCCACTCCCGGCGGAGGACGTCGGGATCCTTGCTCTGCTGGTCCCTGCCGTGCAGGAAGACCAGGTGCCGACGGCCGCCGAAGGCGGTGCTGCGGGCCGGGCGTCCCTTCTTGGGGCCCTGCGTCCGGGTCGTCCCGGCCTCCCTCCCGGGCATGGCCGCCGTCACGGGGACGTCCTGGCCCGCCGGGGTCGTGACGCCGGACAGCGGCGTGCCTCTGTCCGGCCGGGGTGCGAGGGCGGCCGTGCTCTGGACCAGGCCGGAGTCCGGGCCCATCTCGGCCAGCAGCGCGCGGCGCCCGGGGTCGAGGTCCAGCCGGGCCAGGTGCTTGAGGATCGAGCTGATGCGGACGCCCTCGTTGGCGACCCAGTCGATCGCGTCGTCGCCGTCGCCCTGGCTCCAGGGCCTGCCGTCCTTCCGCAGGACGCGGCCCTGGTCGTCCTTCTTCGGTACGCCGCTGTGATGCAGGGCCACGACCTCCCACTGGTCGTTGAAGACGGGGGAGCCCGAGTTTCCGGGGCGGGTGTCGGTCCGGTACTGGATGAAGTCGTCGAGCCGTACCAGCACCGCGTTGTCACGCAGGACGATCTCCTTGAGGCGCCCGTCCGGGTGACCGATGATGTTCACCCTCTCGCCGAGCACCAGCTTGCCGAGCTGCACGCTGAGCCGGTTCCAGCCGAAGATCTCGCCCGGCGGACGGCCGTCGAGGGCGGGCGTGACCGCCACGAGGGCGAAGTCCAGCCGCCTGTCCGCGGCGAAGAAGCTCCCCGGGTCGAGCTCCATGCGGACGGCGGTGTCGGGGACGTTGTCGACCGTCACCTGGGCGTTGAACTCCGCGAAGCACTGGCGGGCGAAGCCCTCGTCGGGCAGCACGTGGTGGTTGGTCATCAGCAGCCGCGGCGAGACCAGGAAGCCGGTGCCGTGCGGAAGCTCGCGCCCGTCGCGGCGCAGGGTGATCCGGGCCACCGTGGCTCCGGCCCTGACCCCGCGCGGCAGGAAGCTCCAGGCCTGGAGCTCGTTCGACAGGTCGATGATGCGTTCGTTGGCCTGGGGCAGGTCCATGGCCTCGCCGCGGATGTCCGCCACCACCGCCGAGGGCGACAGACCGCCCCGGTCGAGGATCCGGTCGGCGCGCACGGCGAGCGCGTCCGGGTTGTCCGGGAACCGCACACCGGCCGCGATCCGGCCCTCGACCCGCTCTCGCTCCGCGGCGGATTCCTCGTACCGCCGCGCTGCCTCGGCCGTGGCCCGCTCGTGCAGTTCCTCGTTCGACCGGCCCGTCACCGACATGCGGCCCACCGTCCTGTTCTCGCTCTCGCCGTCCCCCTCAGCCAGTACGCCCGCCACCACGGAGGCCCGCAACAGCAAAGCCCCCGCACGGCCGATGCCGTGCGGGGGCTTTGACGTGTGGGAGAGCGTCGCGCGTTATGAGGCCGTGGTCCCGGCCGGGCGGATCCAGAGGCGCTGCCCTGTGGCGGCGGCCTGCTGAACGATGCGGTTGACGGAGGCGGCGTCCACGACGGTCGTGTCCACGGGCGTGCCGTCGACGTCGTCGAGGTGCATGATTTCGAAGCGCAAGGGCTTCTCCCTTCGTCTGGTCATCCTCCTGAGGAGAACTACTCGGTGGTCGGCCCACGAGGCAGCGGTGCCCGGTGTTCCGTATGGGTCAACCGCACGGGGCGGCTGAAACATTCCCTACGCTAAGGAAATTTTTCGTCCGGCTAATTACTGAGCCGTAAGGCTGTCGTTACGGGACCGACCGGGACCGGTTGTGTTCGCAGCGTGACCGCCGGGACAATGGAGGTGATGAACGACGACCTCGCGGCCCTGAGCGCCCGCATCGACCGCACCAACGAGCTGCTCCAGCGCATGCTCGCCGAGGTGGCGAAGACACCCTCGACCCATGCGATCTTCGTCGATGCCGGGTACCTGTACGCGGCCGCGGGACGGCTCGTCGCCGGTACGGAGGACCGCCGGACCTTCGACCTCGACGCCGAGGGCCTGATCGACGCGCTCATCGACACGGCCCGCACGATCTTCGCGGACAGCCGGCTCCTGCGGGTCTACTGGTACGACGGCGCCCGTCGCCGCATCCACACGGCGGAGCAGCAGAGCATCGCCGAACTGCCGGATGTCAAGGTGCGGCTGGGCAACCTGAACTCCAGCAACCAGCAGAAGGGCGTCGACTCTCTCATCCGCAGCGACCTGGAGTCCCTCGCCCGGCACCGCGCCATCAGCGACGCGGCCCTGCTCGGCGGCGACGAGGACCTGGTGTCGGCGGTGGAGGCGGCCCAGGGGTACGGCGCCCGCGTCCACCTCTGGGGCATCGAGGCACCGGAGGGCCGCAACCAGGCGGAGCCCCTCCTGTGGGAGGTCGACAGCCAGCGCACCTTCGACCTGGACTTCTTCAAGCCCTACCTCTCCCGCCGCGCGGCACCCGCCTACGAGGCCACCACGGGCCGGCCCACCCGTGACGACGTGCGGTTCGTGGGCGCGCAGATCGCGGCGAAGTGGCTGGCGGCCCGCGGCCGGGACACGCTGGTCGAGCTGCTGCCCGGCCATCCCTACCTGCCCGGCTCGGTGGACCAGGACCTGCTCGTGGAGGCGGAGGGCCTGCTGCAGTACTCGCTGCGCGGCCAGGCGGAGCTACGGCGCGCACTGCGGGACGGCTTCTGGGAGCACCTCCAGACGCAGTACTAGGCCGTGTGGGTGTTGTCCTGGCGGACCCTGTCCCAGAAGTCGGCGAGGGCCTGGGCGGTCGGCAGGGGCTGGTCGGCGCCCGGGGAGTGCTCGGCGCCCGCGATGACCGTGCGGTGCGCGTTCAGCCGCACGGCCATGTCGTCGAGGATCGCCACCGGCCAGGTGTCGTCGTGCGCGCCCGACAGGACGTGGAACGGCAGCGGCACGGCGGCGAGTTCGTCGACCCGGTCCGGTTCGGTGCACAACTGGCGCCCGGTGGCGAGGAGTTGGGCGGGGCTGTGGCCCAGCCAGCGGCGGCGCAACTGCTCCGGATCGCCGGGGCCGCGAGCCGGCCCGCCGACCTCCTCCGGCGGCCCCATCGCCTGGATGGCCTCCCACACCTCCTCCATAGAAAGCACGGCGAGCGCGTCCCGCAGCAGCTTCACGCGCTGCTGCTGGGAGACGGAGATCTGCGCCGGGCCGGACGAGACCAGGGTGAGGGAGAGGAAGGGGGAGTGGTCCAGCAGTACGGCCGCCCGCGCGATCTGCCCGCCGAGCGAGTGCCCGACGAGGTGCACGGGCCCGCCGAGCGCCTCGGCCTGCGCGAGCACGTCCCGGGCCAGTTCCCGCTGGGCGTAGGCGGTTTCGTCGTCCACGGGGCCGTGCGACTCGTGCTGCCCCCGCCCGTCCACGGCGACGACCCGGTACCCGCGCTCCGCGAGCGGCTCGTGGAGCAGCCTGAAGTCCTCCTTGCTGCCGGTGAATCCCGGCAGCATCAGGGCGACGCCCTTGGGCTCCGACCCCGACTCGGACCCCGCCTTCGGCGACGAGTCGACGACGGCGAACTCGCCGCGAGTGGTGCGCAGGGGGTATGCGCGGGCGCCCGGGGGTGGGGTGAAGGTGGCTTGCCTGGTCACGGGGTGAGGGTAGCGGCTGGGGTGAGGTGGCGGGCTGGTAGCGGGCGCCCGGTGGGTGGCGGCCGGTGCAGACGCGGGCGGGCCGCGTTCGGGAATGCCGATGGCCCGGCCCCACACGCGGTGGGGCCGGGCCATCGAGGGAGTGTCAGCCCTCCGTGGGCTCCGCGGCGGCCGTGGCCTTGCGGGTGCGGCGGGCCTTCGGCTTCGCCTCGGCCGCGTCGTCCGCGACCTCGGTGGAGGCCGTGGCTGCCGCTGCCGACTTCCGCGTGCGACGCGGCTTGGCGGCCTCCGGCTCCTGCCCGGCCTGCGCCGGGATGTCGGCGGTTTCGACGGCCTTGCGGGTGCGGCGGCGCGGCTTGGCTTCCATGCCTTCGGCCGTGTCGGCGGCCGCTTCGGCCGCTGCCGCGGTCTTCCGCGTCCGGCGGGGCTTGGCCTCGGCGGTCTCGGCATCCGCAGCCGTGGCGGCCGCTGCCGTCTTCCGCGTACGGCGCGGCTTCGCCTCGGTCGCTTCGGCCGTGTCGACGCTCGCCACGGCCTTGGCCGTCGCCTTGCGCGTACGCCGCGGCTTGGCCTCGGCGGCCTCCGGCTCCTGAGCCGTCTGGGCCGGGATTCCGGCGGCGACGGACTCGGCGGGCTCGGCGGTTTCGACGGCCTTGCGGGTGCGGCGGCGCGGCTTGGCTTCCGTGCCTTCGGCCGTGTCGACGGCGGTCTCGGCCGCTGCGGCGGTCTTCCGCGTGCGGCGGGGCTTGGGCTCGGTGGCCTGTGCCTCGCCGGCGGCGTCCTCGGTCGCCGCCGTCGCCTTGCGCGTACGCCGGGGCTTGGCCTCGGCGGTCTCGGCCGTGTCGACGGCGTCCTGCGCTGCGGTTGCTGCCTTGCGCGTGCGGCGCGGCTTGACGTCGGCGGTTTCGGCGTCCGCAGCGGCGGTCGCCTTGCGCGTGCGGCGCGGCTTGGTCTCCGTGGCCTCGGCCGGAGCGGCAGGGGCCTCGGGCTCGGCGGCCGTCTTGCGGGTGCGGCGCGGCTTGGTCTCCGTCGGCTCCGGTGCGGGCTCGATGGTTCCCTCGGCCGTGTCGACCGCCTGCTCGGCCGCGGAGGCAGCCGCGGTCTTGCGGGTGCGGCGGCGCGGCGTGGCCGCAGGCGCCTCGGGCTGTTCGGCCACCGGGGCGGCCACGGCCGACGCGGCATCCGCGTCCGCCTGCGCCGGGGTGTCCACAGCAGCCGAAGGCGTCACCGCGGCCTCCGCCGCCGGCGTCTCGGACCTGCGCGTACGGCGCCGGCGCGGCTTCGCCGCCTCCGTGCTCGTGCCCTCCGCGGTCGCCACGGCGTTCTCCGCCGGTGCGGACGCGGCGGACTCGACCGCCGTGACCGGCGCCGACTCGGCGGCCGGGGAGCCGCCGCGGGTGCGGCGACGGCGACGCGGGGTGCGAGGAGCCGTCACGACCTCCGCCTCGGCGGAGCCGTCCGTGACCGTGGTGCCCACAGCCGCGGTGCCGGCGGACTCCGGCGTGCCGTCCAGCGGCGTTCCGCCGCGCATACGGCGGCGGCGTCGCGGCGTACGCTCCGAACGCTCGCGGTCGGCCGACGGGGACTCGTCCCGGCCGCCGCGGCCGCGGCCACCGCGTCCGCGCGGCCCCCGGCCGCCCGTCTCGCCCAGGTCCTCCAGCTCCTCCGCGGCCAGTCCGGCGCGCTTGCGCTCCGAGCGCGGCAGGACGCCCTTCGTGCCCTCGGGGATGCCGAGGTCGGCGTAGAGGTGCGGGGACGTGGAGTACGTCTCCGGCGGGTCGTTGAAACCGAGGTCCAGCGCCTTGTTGATGAGCTGCCAGCGCGGGATGTCGTCCCAGTCGACGAGCGTGATCGCGATGCCCTTGGCGCCCGCGCGGCCCGTACGGCCGATGCGGTGCAGGTACGTCTTCTCGTCTTCCGGCGACTGGTAGTTGATGACGTGCGTCACGCCCTCGACGTCGATGCCGCGGGCGGCTACGTCGGTGCAGACGAGGACGTCCACCTTGCCGTTGCGGAACGCCCGCAGGGCCTGCTCGCGGGCGCCCTGGCCGAGGTCGCCGTGGACCGCGCCGGAGGCGAAGCCGCGCTGCTGGAGCTGGTCGGCGAGGTCCGCGGCGGTGCGCTTCGTACGGCAGAAGACCATGACCAGTCCCCGGCCGTCGGCCTGCAGTATCCGCGCGACCATCTCCGGCTTGTCCATGTTGTGCGCGCGGTAGATGTACTGCTTGGTGTTCGCGACCGTCTTGCCCGCGTCGTCCGGCGACGTGGCGCTGATGTGCGTGGGCTGCGACATGTAGCGGCGGGCCAGTCCGATGACCGCGCCCGGCATGGTCGCCGAGAACAGCATGGTCTGGCGCCGCACCGGAAGCATGTTGATGATCTTCTCGACGTCGGGCAGGAAGCCCAGGTCGAGCATCTCGTCGGCCTCGTCGAGGACCAGGCACCTGACGTGCTTCAGGTTCAGCTTCTTCTGCCCGGCGAGGTCGAGCAGCCGGCCCGGGGTGCCGACGACCACGTCGACGCCCTTCTTCAAAGCGTCGACCTGGGGCTCGTAGGCCCGGCCGCCGTAGATCGCGAGGACACGCACGTTGCGCACCTTGCCCGCGGTCAGCAGGTCGTTGGTGACCTGCGTGCACAGCTCGCGCGTGGGGACGACGACGAGCGCCTGCGGGGCGTCGGTGAGGTCTTCGGGCTTGGCGCGTCCGGCCTCGACGTCGGCGGGGACGGTGACGCGCTCGAGGAGCGGGAGGCCGAAGCCCAGCGTCTTGCCGGTGCCGGTCTTGGCCTGGCCGATGACGTCCGCGCCCGAAAGGGCCACGGGAAGCGTCATCTCCTGGATGGGGAAGGCGGTGGTGATGCCGACGGCCTCCAGGGCCTCGGCTGTCTCGGGGAGGATTCCGAGCTCTCGGAACGTCGTAGTCAGGGTGCTGCCTCTTCTGTGTGGGCGGCGCGAGGCGAGCGCGGGGGTCTTGTCGGACCGTGCCGGGGACGTCGGCTGCCTACGGGCGGGCCGTAGAGCACGGGACCGCGCCGACGCTCTAGCGCTCATGCCGCTGAGGGTGTCCCTCCGGCATCCGTACGCAATCTGCCGTATGGACGGGAGGTCTGTCGGGTCGGAGCCGATCGGGCCACCGACCGGGCATCCTCATACGTGCGGCCTGTCGAGGTACGTCGACGTACCAGCAGGCGCATTACCACCATACCCCGGAATCCCGCACTCGCGACGGCCGATTTGGTCACGTAGTCGTCGTCACACTGATTGACCAGGGCCTTACGCCTCCCGGCGGGCGGGCTATTGTGCGCTTCATGACGAGCTCTGACAAGCCTGAGAACGCCTCGGACACCACCGCCACCCCGGCCGAACACACCGGAGTCGCCGCCCGGGACTGGGCGACGGCCTCCGCCGACCCTCAGTACCGCGCCGCGGTCGTGGACCTGCTCGGTGCGCTCGCGTACGGGGAGCTGGCGGCGTTCGAGCGGCTCGCGGAGGACGCCAAGCTGGCGCCGACGCTGGAGGACAAGGCGGAGCTGGCGAAGATGGCGTCGGCCGAGTTCCACCACTTCGAGAGGCTGCGCGACCGGCTCGCCGAGATCGGGGAGGAGCCGACGCGGGCGATGGAGCCGTTCGTCGCGGCCTACGACGGGTTCCACAAGCAGACGGCCCCCTCGGACTGGCTGGAGGGCCTCGTCAAGGCCTACGTCGGCGACTCCATCGCCAGTGACTTCTACCGGGAGGTCGCGGCCCGGCTGGACTCCGACTCCCGCGGCCTGGTGCTGGCCGTGCTCGACGACACCGGGCACGGCGGCTTCGCCGTGGAGAAGGTGCGTGCCGCGATCGACGCGGACCCGCGCGTAGGCGGGCGGCTCGCGCTGTGGGCGCGGCGGCTGATGGGCGAGGCCCTGTCGCAGTCCCAGCGGGTGGTCGCCGACCGGGACGCGCTGTCGACCATGCTGGTGGGCGGCGTCGCGGACGGCTTCGACCTCGCCGAGGTCGGCAAGATGTTCTCCCGCATCACCGAGGCGCACACGAAGCGGATGGCCGCACTGGGGTTGGCGGCGTAGCGCTCCGCGCAGGGGGCCGGTCGCGTGGGACGCCGGTCGTGCGGTGCGCCGGTCCTGTGGTGCGCGGTCGTGTGGCGCTCCGCGCAGGATCGTGGCTGCCGTGGGGCGCTACGCGCCGGGGTGGTTCCGGCCGGTTCGTGGCTGCGGGCCGGTGTCGGCCGGCGCGTGGGGTTCCGTGCGGCTGACGGCTACGCCGTCGCCGATCGTCGGCGCAGGCGACCCGCGGGGCGCAGCAGCAGCGACAGCGAGGCGACCGAGACGATCACCGCGCCGAGCAGCACCACCAGCAGGTGCCCGGCGTCCAGCGCGCTGTGCATGACGAAGGCCCCGAAGAGGGCGCCCGCGACGCCGGTCGACAGGACCAGGGGGCGGGCCGGGAGCCGGTGCGCCAGGCGATGCGTGGCCGCCCATGACAGAGCCAGGCCGAGAATCGCGGAACTCAGCGCTTCCAGGAGCATGTCGGGGTCCCTCCCACATGGCCGGCTGCCTAAATCGGTCGTAGCCCGTCTTACCCCTGACCTGCGGAATCCAACCTACTTCTGTGGGTGAACTGTGCTCCATCCGTGGAGGAACCCGTGTGCCGCACGGGGTGTCCGTACGGATGTGGGGCGGGTGTCGCGCGGGTGCCGCCCGGAGAGGGGACACGAACGGGGCGGGCCGGCCGACAGCCGTCCCGCCCCGTCCGCACCTGCGCCTACAGAGCGCCGAAGCCCACCTTGCGCGGGGCCGGCTCACCGATCTCGACGTACGCGAGACGGTCGGCCGGGACCAGGACCTTGCGGCCGTGCTCGTCCACGAGGGTCAGCAGCGGCGACTTCCCGGCCAGCGCCTCGGACACCGCCCGCTCGACCTCCTCGGCACTCTGACCGCTCTCCAGAACGATCTCGCGGGGCGCGTGCTGCACGCCGATCTTGACCTCCACGGCTATGTCCCTCCGACGGTCAGTGATGTGCGCGACCTTCCGCGCCGTACGCAGCACACATTAGCCCGGTGAGGGGACCGCGATGCTCCGCCCGAGAACGCCACGAGCGAACAGCGGGCGGGAACAAAGCGGCCCTCAGTGGTGCTGCTGGTCGGTTCCGTGCAGCGGGAAGCCCGCGATGCCGCGCCACGCCAGCGAGGCGAGCAGCTGTACGGCCTGGTCGCGCGGCACGCTGCGGTCACTGTTCAGCCAGGACCGGGCCACCACCTGGGCGAGGCCGCCCAGGCCCGAGGCGAGCAGCATCGACTCCGCGCGCGACAGGCCCGTGTCCTCGGCGATGACGTCGCGGATCGCCTCCGCGCACTCGGTGGTGACCTTGTCGACGCGCTCGCGCACGGCGGGCTCGTTCGTCAGGTCCGACTCGAAGACCAGGCGGAAGGCGCCGCCGTCGTCCTCGACGTACGCGAAGTAGGCGTCCATGGTCGCCCGGACGCGCTGCTTGTTGTCGGTCGTCGACGCCAGCGCGTTCCGCACGGCCTGGATGAGCGACTCGCAGTGCTGGTCCAGCAGCGCGAGGTACAGGTCGAGCTTGCCCGGGAAGTGCTGGTAGAGCACCGGCTTGCTGACGCCGGCGCGCTCGGCGATGTCGTCCATCGCGGCCGCGTGGTAGCCCTGGGCCACGAAGACCTCCTGGGCAGCGCCCAGAAGCTGGTTCCGTCGGGCACGGCGTGGCAGGCGTGTGCCCCGCGGGCGTACCGCCTCTGTCTGCTCGATGGCTGTCACGCCGCCTCCCAAAGTCGTCCAACTGCGGATCTGGCCGCGTCGCCATCGTACTTTTCGGTAACCGTGGTGTGCGCGGTGAGAGCGCAGAATTTCACGGACCGGACGGTTACGAAAGCGGTTGAGAACGTTTCAAACAGGGTCAGAGCGGGCAAAATGCGGCTCCTTTCCTGCTCGGTGCAGTTCCTCGTCGCCACCCGGCGGCATGCGTCACCGGTAGTCGTCCTCGTCGAGAGAGACGATCCGGGCCTGCTCCACCAGGTCGGCCTCATTGGCGCGGTCCGGGTCGACACCGGTCAGCGGGTCGTCGCGGTTCGGCGCGACGTCCGTGTGCTGCTCGGCCGCGTCGACCTCGGGCGCCTCGACGTCGTACTCCGGCGTCTCCGGCTCCTCCTCGGCCTCGAACGTCTCCGGGTCGGTCGGGTCTACGGCCATGCTGGGCTCCCTTCCTACGAACGTCCCTGGGAATGCAGGGGCCACACGCGGGTGCCCTCTCTACGAGCCTAGGAGACACCCGATCCGGACGCTATGCGATCCGCGTCCGGGACGTGACGCAGTGCGCATCCCGTTGACTGCTTCTGCTGTGCCCTGTCCTTCCCAGGTGCCTCCCTGCCTTCTGGGTGCCTTTCCTTCCCCGCGCCTTCCCCGTGTTCACCTCGTGTGCCCCTCCCGCATGGCCGATTCTTGTGACGGCGAACACATGAGTCACTACGTGATCGTCTCGTAACATTGCCGCATGTCTTCGACCGAGCTGCCGTTCGTGCCGCCCGCCAACGTGCTGCCGAAGGTGGCGGCCGTCAGGGTCGCCGAGGGCGAGCGGCTCAGCTCGGTCGAGCTGCCCGGGTTCACGCTGGCGGTGCGGTCGAGGCCCCCGGCGCGCAAGGGGCTGGCGCCGGCGCTGTACGTGCACGGACTCGGCGGCTCCTCGCAGAACTGGTCGGCGCTGATGCCGCTGCTGGACGACGTCGTCGACAACGAGGCCCTCGACCTGCCGGGCTTCGGCGACTCGCCGCCGCCGGACGACGGCGACTACTCGGTCATGGGCCACGCGCGCGCGGTCATCCGCTACCTCGACACCACGGGGCGCGGCCCCGTGCACCTGTTCGGGAACTCGCTCGGTGGCGCCATCACCACCCGTGTCGCCGCGGTACGGCCCGATCTGGTCCGTACGCTCACGCTCGTGTCACCTGCCCTGCCCGAAATCCGCGTGCAGCGCACCGCCGTGCCCACAGCGCTGCTGGCGGTGCCCGGGGTCGCCCCGCTCTTCACCCGGCTGACCCGGGAGTGGACGGTGGAGCAGCGCGTCCGCGGCGTGATGGCGCTGTGTTACGGGGATCCTGGACGGGTGACGCCGGAAGGATTCAGCAACGCCGTTCACGAGATGGAGCGGCGGCTTCGGCTGCCGTACTTCTGGGACGCCATGGCGCGTTCCGCCCGCGGGATCGTCAACGCGTACACGCTGGGTGGCCAGCACGGACTGTGGCGCCAGGCCGAACGCGTTCTCGCGCCGACCCTCCTCGTCTACGGTGGTCGTGACCAACTCGTAGGCTTCCGGATGGCACAGAAGGCGGCCCGGGCCTTTCGCGACTCGCGGCTGGTGACATTGCCGGACGCGGGACACGTGGCCATGATGGAGTACCCGGAGACGGTGGCCATGGCGTTTCGTGAACTCATCGCAGAAGCCGGGGAGTTGGGCGAACGGCGAGCGAAGCGGGCTCGCGCGGACGAGGCCGTGGACGAAGTGGGCACCGACGAGAGCATGGGGGGCTGAGGCGCGACGTGGGACGCCACAGCCGCCGTGGGCCGGTCGCCAAGGGCGACACCGCGGACACAACCGAAGTACGGGACGGCCGGACCGGGCCGGGACAGGGGCCGGGCCAGACAGCGGACATGAGCCGGGGAGGCCGGACGGCTCCGCCCCGGGCCGCGTCGCAGGGCGGCTGGCCGCCGCCGGGTGCGGGACCGCGCCGGACACCGGGGCCTCGGCCCGCGACGGTGGACGGGACGCCTGCGCACGGGACGCCTGCGCATGGAACTCCTTCGTATCCGTCCTCTGCGCACGGAACGGCTTCGTCTGGGCCTTCGTACGGGACGCCTGCGCACGGGATGCCGCGGCTTCCGGACGGCTGGCTGCCGGACGGCACGCCCGTGCACGGCGCTCCGCGCCTGCCCGACGGGACGCCGGCGCGTGGGCTGCCGCGTTTTCCTGACGGCACGCCGGCGCGGGGCGTTCCGAGGCTTCCGGATGGGACGACGGCGCACGGCGTTCCGAGGCTTCCGGATGGAACTCCGGCGCACGGCACCCCCGCGCACGGCTTCCCCCAAGCCCGGGGAGACCACCCCGAGCAGCGCGAAGCCGGGGGTGGCTGGGGTGAGTTGAGGGGCAGTGGTGCTCCCATACCGCGGCAGCGACGGGCCCCCGGGCCCGGGCCGCGGCAGGAGTATCTCAATGCCTTCGACGAGGAGGACGACGTCTTCGCACCCCGTACGCCCGCCTCCGCACACGCGGCGGACGCCTACGCCTCCATGTCGGACTGGAAGGCCGGCGCCCCGGCCGGCATCCGCTCCGACGACGGCGCCGGCGATGACGACGACACGGCGCCCACGGGCGCGCCCGCCCCGGTCAAGGGCGGCAAGGGCCGTGCCTTCCCCGGCATCGCGGCCGCCGCCGTCACCACCGTGCTGGCCGTGATCGTCGCCGGTCAGGTCACCGACGACTCCGGCGGCTCCGACGTGCAGTCGCAGTCCGCCACCGACCAGGCCCGCGACCTCCGGGACTCCCCGTCCCGCGCGGACGGGCGGGCACCCGTACCGGCCCCCGGCGCCAAGACGCTGACGTACGACGAGAAGATGGGCAGGACGTACCCGCTCGGCGCCAAGCTCAAGGGCTCGGGGAAGTTCGACGCCGTGCCCGGCATCGCCGCGGCGCCGGGGACGGGGCAGAAGTTCACCTATCGCGTGGACGTGGAGCAGGGGCTCGGGCTCGACGCCGAACTGTTCGCCGAGGCCGTGCAGAAGACGCTCAACGACCAGCGCAGCTGGGCCCACAACGGCGCGCGTACCTTCGAGCGGATCTACTCCGGCAAGCCCGACTTCGTGATCACGCTCGCCAGCCCCGGCACGACCGCCGACTGGTGCGCCAAGTCCGGTCTGGACACCACCGTGGACAACGTCTCCTGCGACTCGGCCGCCACCGAGCGCGTGATGATCAACGCCTACCGGTGGGCGCAGGGCTCGGAGACGTACGGTGACAAGATCCACGCCTACCGGCAGATGCTGATCAACCACGAGGTCGGCCACCGCCTCGGCTACGGCCACGTCACCTGCGACAAGGACGGCGGCCTCGCCCCGGTCATGCAGCAGCAGACCAAGTTCCTCGACCACGACGGCATCCGCTGCCGCGCCAACCCCTGGCCTTACCCCGGGAGCTGACAAGCGCCCCAGGGGTCGGCCCAGGTACCGCGTTGACGTACGACCTGGCCGTCGTACGCCAGGTCAGCGACCGGGTCGCGGTGATGCGGCAGGGCAGGATCGTCGAGGAAGGGCCCGTCGGCGAGGTGTACGGGGCGCCGCAGGATCCCTACACCAGGCGGCTGCTGGCCGCCGTACCGGCGCAGCTCCTGGATCCGCAGGAGTCGTGCAAGGAGCAGGAACAGCAGGACCATGGCGGTGCCGCCCGCAGCGAGGGACAGGGCGGGCGTCCATG